>CALVBA010000020.1 GCA_944325695.1 uncultured Anaeroplasmataceae bacterium | reverse complement strand
CAAGAGCTTTAAAAAGCGGGAAAATCGAAAGAGCATAGTTATTTGAAAGCAAGCCGTCAGGGCTTGTTTTTTTTATGTTTAAAAGTGATATAATCAACATATAAGAAGGGAATGATAATATGAATAAATATATCAGTTTAATGACTTCATTTTTGAAACTTGGAACATTTACTTTTGGTGGTGGGTATGCGATGATTCCATTAATTGAAAAGGATATTGTTGAAAAGAAAAAAATGATTACTACTAACGAAATGACAGATATTATTGCTGTTAGCGAATCGACTCCAGGACCACTAGCAATTAATTGTGCCACATTTGTTGGTTTTAAAGTAGGTGGTTTTTTAGGTGCTACTATTTCAACTTTATCAGTTGTTTTTCCATCTTTTATTATTATTTTAATATTATCCTTTTTTTTACAGGAGTTTTTAGCTTTAGAATATGTGGCTTACGCTTTTTATGGGATTAGATTAGCGGTTTCAATTATGGTTTTAGAGGCCGGGATTAAAATGGCTTATAAGGCACAAAAAAATCTTTTGTTTTATATCTTAGCACTTATATCATTGTTTATATCAATCTTTTTTACCCATATATCACCATCATTAATTATTTTAGTTGGAGGATTAGTTGGAATGATTTGCACATTAATGGGATACAAGGGGGAAGAAAAATGATTTATTTAGAACTTTTCTGGACATTTTTTAAAATAGGTATTTTGACATTTGGTGGGGGATATGCGATGATTCCAATGATTGAAAGTGAAGCTATTACAAAACGTTGGATTACAGAAGAAATGTTGATTGACTTTTTAGCAGTTAGCGAATCAACACCGGGCTCATTTGCAGTTAATATTTCTACTTTTATTGGTAATAGTCAAGCCGGTATTTTAGGAGCAATAATCGCAACATTAGGAGTAGTATTACCATCATTTATTGTTATTTTAGTTATTTTTCAATTTTATAAACGATTTATTAAAAATAAATATGTCATCGGCACATTAAATGGTTTAAGAGCTGTTGTAGTTGGATTAGTTATATCAGTTGGATTAGGACTATTTTATGATCAATTAATTACTCAAGGTGATATAAAAACGTTTAATTTTTTAAATTTTGTGCTTATTGTTATGTTAATTTTATTACAAATAGGGTATAAAAAGGTATTTAATAAACCATTAAATCCTATTGTTTTTATTCTTATTTCTGCAATATTAGGAGTTGTTTCAGCAGTAATTATAAAATAAAAAAGACTTGCAATATGCAAATCTTTAAATAATTGTTAATGTGTAGTAGTTATCTACCTTTTTGAAAGAGTATGAACTACATACTTCTTTATTTTTAATTTTAAAAGTTATGGTTTTAATTTGTTCATTGATAAGTGCAATTGGATCTTCTTTAATTAATACTTCTAAGCAATTTTGGTGTTTATTTTCAAAATCCCAGTCCTCATAATTAATAAATTGATAAAAGCTTTCGTTTGCTTTTTGAATTTTAAGATGACCTTGTTCATATTTAAAGATACATGTTTTTGGTGTTTTTAAATCTAATGCAAATTTTTCGAAATCGAATGTGTCTAGTTGTTTAAAAAAGATATTTTCATAATAATGATATTTAGATTCATCATTTAGTGAATAGATTAGGAAATCATAAATTTTTTCTGTATCTTCTGTAATTGTGATTATGCGAATAAATAGGTTTTTATCACTGACTTTGATTATTGTTAAATACTCTTTATATCCTTCTTGTAGGATATTTGTACGCATTTTAATAATGTGATAATTGTTATAGATTTTTGTTTGTTCTAAAATGGTTTTATAATCAGCGCGTAACGCACTTAATTTATCATATGAAGCAAATAAATTTTCACAAAAAATAGCTTCATTGATAGGCTCATCTTTGATAAAAAGTAAGTCTAATATTTTTCTCATTTCTAATACCTCTTAATTAAATTTTTACAATTTTATAATACTTGTAATACCAATAAATGTCAAACTTTTTCAATAAAATTTAAAAAAGGCTTTTATTTTATTTTTATTTGTGATATATTATTATTCGTAGAACGTCGTATAATCTTTGGGTGAATGGTCCAAAAAGTTTCTACACCAGAGCCATAAATCTGGTACTACGGCTAATACTTCAATTTATACTTTTAAGGAGAGTTTTTTGAAGTTAGGCTTTGATTGATTTATCAAAGTTTTTTTGTTTTTCTAAAGCAAAAAAACAAATTTAGAAAGGGAGAAAATATGAAAAAAATTGCAGCTTTTTTAAACCGTTTTTTCAAAATTGAAGAACGTGGATCTTCAATTAAAACGGAACTTTTAGGTGGATTAATCATCTTCTTAGCCATGTTTTACATTTTACCTGTAAACTCATATATGTTAGGGAGTTTAGAGGGTGCTTCAGTAGGTGGAGTATTTGTTGCGACAGCTGTTTCAGCTGCTTTAGCCACTTTAATTATGGGATTACTTGCTAATTTCCCAGTTGGATTAGCACCAGGAATGGGAGTTAATGCTTTCTTTACTTATACTGTAGTTATAACAATTGGATTTAGCTATGGAGAAGCATTAGCAGCAGTATTAATCAGTGGTTTACTATTCTTTATTATTTCCATTACAAGTTTACGTAGTGCTATTTTAAAATCGATTCCAAAATCTTTAAAATGTGCTGTTGGTGCAAGTATTGGTGGATTTGTAGCATTTGTAGGATTAAAAAATGCGGGAATTGTTATGGCTAATAGTTCAACATTTGTATCAATCCAAGATTTTTTAGTTAATGGAGAATTCTCACAAGAAGTATTCTTATTAGTATCATTAGCTTTTATTGGAATTATTTTAGTTTTAGTATTAGGTAATATTAAAAATAAAATTTCGCATTTTGCGGTTATTATTTCAATGTTTGTAGTTGCTTTATTAAGTGGAGTTTTAAATCTTTGTGGATTTAATACACCAGGATTTATCGGACAATCAATGAGTGGTTTAACATTAGATACTTCAATTTGGCAAGGTTTCAGTAGCTTATTTACAAATCAAGAACATTTATTAATGTTATTACCAGTTGTTTTTGCATTCTTATTTGTTGATTTCTTCGATACAGCAGGAACTTTAATGGCTGTAGGAAATTCAGCACATTTGATTAATGAAGACGGATCACTACAAAATGATAAAAAAGCATTACTTGCTGATTCAATCGGAACAATGGCAGGTGCTGTTTTAGGGACTTCTACAGTAACTTCATTTGTTGAATCAACAACAGGTGTTGAATCAGGAGCTAGAACTGGTTTATCAGCTTGTGTAGTATCAATTTTATTCTTATTATCGCTTGTTTTATACCCATTATTTGGTGTATTTGGAAGTGTAGAAATAAACGGAGTAAGCTTTTCACCAGTAACTTCTTTAGCATTAGTTTATGTTGGAACATTAATGTTCAAACAAATTAAAGAAGTTAATTTTGATGATACAGCTGAAGTAACAGCAACATTTGTTACATTTGTGGCTATGTTGTTATGTTATTCAATTTCATACGGGATTGCTTTTGGGTTTTTAACATACATTATTGTAATGTTAGCTCAAAGACGTGGTAAACAAGTTTCACCAATGCTATATGGTTTAAGTGTTGTATTCTTACTATATATTTTTGTGGACATGTTTATTTAATGTAATTAGGCCTTGTGATTTTTCACAAGGTTTTTTTCATACTGTATTATAAAATTACATATAGTTAATGGGTGATTTTATAGATACGCATATTATTAATAAACGATTATCTGTTTTATATTTGATTATTAATCTGGCTTTTATGGCATTACTTTTAAAAATGGGTTATATGTATTTTTTTAACGGAAATAAAATATCAAAAAAGGCTTTAGATTTGTGGAGCAGGGATATTCCGATTGTTTCTAAAAGAGGAAATATCTATGATCAAGAAGGAAAGCTAATTGCTGGATCTATTTTAACGCCAACTGTTTCTGCAATTAATAAGCAAATAACAGATAAAGTGTATACAGCACGCGTTTTAAGCGATATATTAGAGTGCTCTTATGAATCAATATATAAACATTTAACAAAGATCAATAGTGTTGAGATTATTAAACCGGAAGGACAAAAAATTCCCTTAGATAAGGCCTTAGATATTGTTAGAGTTGGTTTAGATGGTATTTATGTTATTTCAGATACGACAAGATATTATCCAAATGATAATACATTAGCACATACACTGGGGATTACAGGAATTGATAATCAAGGAATTACAGGATTAGAGTATTTGTATGATGATTATTTAAAAGGTACCAGTGGAAAATTAGGAATCTATACTGATGCGAAAGGTCTTTTATTACCAAATTCGTATGGGATATATGATTATCCTAAGGCAAGTTCAGATGTGACATTAACAATAAATTTAGATTGTCAATTAATCATGGATCGTATTTTATTGGAAGCTTATGAAAAATATCAAGCATTAAATGCACTTGCGATTGCCATAAATCCAAAAACTGGTGCGATTATTGCTATATCAAGCTTACCAACATTTGATATTTTAAATTATCAGGATTATACCATGGAAGTGATTAATCGTAACTTACCTTTATTTAAAGCTTATGAACCAGGGTCAACTTTTAAAGTTTTAACATATGCAGCAGGATTAGAAGAAGGTGTTTTCCGGTTAGATGAAAAATATCATGATATCGGATATAAAATGGTTAGTGGCGTCCGTATTAAAGATTGGAAAGCTGGTGGGCATGGGACACAAACTTTTTTAGAGGTCATTCAAAATTCTTGTAATCCAGGATTTATGGAAATTGGTGAAAGGTTAGGAGTAGACCGCTTTTATGATTATTTATTAAAGTTTGGTTATGGATCAAAAACGGGTGTTGATTTATTAGGTGAATCAAAGGGAATCTTGTTTAAAAAAAGTCAAATTGGTCCTGTGGAGTTAGCTACATCTAGTTTCGGACAAGGAAATGCCGTTACACCAATTCAACAAGTTATGGCAACAAGTGCGGCTATTAATGGCGGGGAATTATTAAAACCATACATTGTTGACAATATTAAACTTACAAGTATCGATGAGGTTATTCTTCAAAATAAAAAAGAAGTCGTAAGACAAGTTATTAGTACATCTACTAGTAATTTAGTGAAGCAAAGTTTAGAATCAGTTGTAGCTAAAGGAACAGGAAGAAATGCATATATTGAGGGATATCGTGTCGGTGGTAAAACAGGCACAGCCCAAAAAGTTGATGAGAACGGTCATTATATGCAAAACAATTATATTGTTTCATTTATTGGAGCAGCACCAATGAATGATCCAGAAATTGTTTTATATGTTGCGATTGATAATCCTAAAAATACTGTTCAGTATGGCGGAGTTGTTTCTGCGCCCATTGTGAAGATGATGTTAGAAGAAATGCTACCAATTTTAAATGTAAAAAAACAATATGAGTCACAAATTGAAAAAGAGTTGCGTTGGTTTATTGATTCTAAGTATTATCAAGTTCCTAACTATGTGGGATTAACGAAAAAAGAAGTTGGAGTATCACAAAACTATAAAATTATTTATCAAGGTGAAGGAAGCAAAGTTATCAGTCAATCACCAGCGTATAAAGAACATATCAAGGAAGGCGATACGATTATTTTGTATCTTGGATAATAGTTTTTTTGTTACTAAAGATAAAACGTGGTATAATGTAGATATATATAAAATAAGGAGTCTTATTATGAATAAAGTATTAATAATTGTAGATATGCAAAATGATTTTATTTCTGGAAGTTTAAAATCTGAAGATGCTTTTAAAATTATTCCTAATATTGTAAGTAAAATAAAAGAATATCAAAAAAATAATAATTTGATTATTGTAACTCAAGATACGCATGATGAAAACTACTTAAATACTCAAGAGGGTAGAAATTTACCTATTCCACATTGTCTTAAAAATAGTTTTGGACATGAGATTCAAAAAGATATTAAAGAAGCTTTACAAGATGATTTTTTAGTATTTGAAAAAAAATGTTTTGGAAGTTTAGAACTTGCTAATTGGCTAAAAGATTACTATAATTACCATCCAGATTTAGAAATTGAATTAGTTGGAGTATGTACTGATATTTGTGTAATTAGTAATGCGATATTGATTAAAAACTTTCTTAGTGAAGTAAAAGTTATTGTCGATAGTAAATGTTGTAGTGGTGTTACTTTAAAAAGTCATAATAACGCTCTTGAAGCAATGAAGATGTGTCAAATTATAGTAATTTAGTGAGGTGTTAGAATGTTTAATCAACAAAATAAAGAACGAAATTTAAGCATGGTTATGGACTTATACGAACTTACAATGAGTAATAGTTATTTTATGCATCATAATAAGGAACAAAAGGTTGCTTTTGATGTATATTATAGACGTAATCCTGATAATGGTGGATTTGCTGTTTTTGCAGGGTTAGAACAAATAATTGATTATATCAATAATTTACATTTCAGTCTAGATGATATTGCTTATTTACGATCATTAAACCTTTTTAATGAAGAATTTTTAACATTCTTACAAAATTTTAAATTTACTGGTGATATTTATTCTTTTAAAGAAGGAACAATCATGTATCCTAATACTCCAATTATTACAGTTGTTGCTCCTTTAATTGATGCCCAATTAATTGAGACAGCGATTTTATTACATATTAATCATCAATCACTTATCGCGACAAAAGCTCGAAGAATTTGCCATGTGGCAAATGGACGTGGTGTTTCTGATTTTGGAGCACGACGAGCCCATAATGTTGATGCTGCTGTTTACGGAGCAAGAGCTGCTTATATTGGTGGAGTTAATAGTACAGCCACGGTTTTAGCTGGACAAATGTTTGATATTCCTGTTTCAGGGACGATGGCGCATAGTTATGTGATGTATCACAAAGATGAATTTACAGCATTTAAAAACTATGCTTTAACATATCCAGATTCTACTGTTTTATTAGTAGATACCTATAATGTATTAAAAAGTGGAATTCCTAATGCAATTCGAGTTGCTAAAGAAGTGTTAGCTCCAATGAATAAACGACTTAAAGGGGTACGATTGGATAGTGGTGATTTAGCTTATTTATCAAAAAAAGCACGTAAAATGTTAGATGATGCTGGTTTAAATGATTGTATGATTATAGCATCAAATAGTTTGGACGAAGATACAATTGCATCACTTATTACTCAAGATGCCAAAATTGATAGTTTTGGTGTTGGAGAGCGCTTAATAACATCAAAATCTGAACCTGTATTTGGAGCGGTTTATAAAATGGTAGCTGTTTTAGAAGATGGTAAGTTTGATCCACGTATTAAATTGTCAGAAAACATTGAAAAAGTTACTAATCCTGGATTAAAAAATGTTTATCGTGTTTTTGATGAAACAAATCACGCTATTGCAGATTTATTAACGATGTTTGATGAAGAGGTTGATTTATCTAAACCTTATGAGTATGTTGATCCACAAAAGCCATGGAAAAAACGCGAATTTGTAAATTGCCATGCGGTTAAATTACAAGTGCCTATTTTCTTAAATGGTAAACAAGTTTATCAAACACCAAGCATTCATGAAATTCGTAATTATGTCTTTAAACAATTGCAAAATGAGATTTGGGAAGAAGAACAACGTCTACAATTCCCACATATTCATTATTTAGATATGTCGAAAAAATTATATGATGTTAAGATGAGTATTTTAGAAAAGGTTAAAGAAAACGATAATTAATTTTAAAATATTTCTTTTAAAAAGAAAAACAATTACTCGAAAGATTAATTGTTTTTTTTATTACTAAAATTGACTAAATATATTATCTTAAATTGATTGACAAATCGAATAAACATCAGTATAATCTAGTTAGTCTAAACTAACATTTTTTTCGAAAGGAGAATTATAATGTTAAAAAAAGTATTAAATTACTTATTAGTAATAAGTTTTATCATAACAATTTTAGTCCCTATAACGGGTGTAATTATTCATAAGATGGCAGCGACGTTTTTTCTACTATTATCGATAATTCATGTTATTATTTATAGTAAAAAAATGAATTTAAAACGTTATTTATTACTAGTTATGATTATTATATCTTTTGCCTTAGGTGTTATGGCGTTTATTTATCCAGATAGCTTATGGGAATCAACTCATGTTATAATTTCGTTTTTTATAATGATGTTTTTAGCGATTCATATGTTTTTATGTCATAGAAAGTTGGTAAGTTATGGAAATTGCAAAAGAAAAGAAAATTGTTAAATTAATGATTCAAATATATTCTGAAGGACATGATAAAAAACCGTTAAATGAGAATCAAAAAATGCAAGAATTACTAGATTATGCTTATTTTCGATTAGATAAATGTCCATTTAAGGATAATAAAAAGTTTTGTTCTAAATGTAAAGTTCATTGTTATAAACCAGAAATGCGTCAACAAATAAAAAATGTCATGCGTTATGCTGGTCCGAGAATGCTTTTTAAGCACCCGATATTATTATTTAAACACATGTTGCAGAAAGGAGAATAAATTATGAAACGAGTTATTTTTTGTATCTTAGGTCTTATCTCGCTTATTTTAGGATGCATAGGAATTGTTTTACCAGTTATTCCTACAGTTCCATTTTTACTATTAACGTCATATTTCTTCTCAAGAGGGAGCAAAAGATTTGATAATTGGTTTAAAAATAGTAAAATTTATAAGAAGTACTTAGAAAACTTTGTTAAAAATAAAGTTATGACTTTAAAAGGTGAAATTTTATTATTAGGACTTGTTACAACAATTTTAGTTACTTTAATGTGGCGTGTAAACAATATCTATATGAGTATTTGTCTTTTAGCGTTAATAATTTGTAAGTACTTATATTTCTTCTTATGTATTGAAACAGTTAGTAAAGAAGAATATCTTAGAAGGAGTGAAATGATTAATGCTGGATAAAAACCTATTAAATTTATTAGAAAAAGATAAAAAGAAATTATTTATTATAACTTTATTGCAACTAACTAACCTAGCTTTATCGCTGGTTATTTATGCTTCTATCGTTTATAGTTTATATAGTATTATTGATTTGAAGCGTTATAACATAAGTGTTTTATTGCTGATTATTTTATGTTGTGTATTATTAAAAGTATCTTTAGAAGCAATAATTGGATCTTTACAATCAAAAATTGGGGCTAAAGTACAAACTGATTTACGTGTTAAATTATTTTCCAAAATATTAGCTAAAAAAGGTGATTTTAAAAAATATAATCAGCAAGCTTTATCACAATTAGGATTAGAAGGAATTGAACAATTAAGCTTGTATTATACTGTTTATGTACCACAATTTTTTTATTCGATGATCTCGCCTATTTTATTATTTATTTTATTTTGTTTTATTGCGTATCCAGCTGCGATTGTATTTTTATTTTGTGTTCCATTAATTCCTGTTTCTATTATTGCGGTATCGAAATATGCTAAAAAAATATTTGCTATTTATTGGGATAAATATTTATCAATGGGTGGTGATTTTTTAGATAATATTCGTGGAATGCGTGAATTAAAAATCTTTTTAAGTGACTTGCGTCAACAAGAAAAAATGGATGATAATGCTGAAGAATTTAGAAAAATCACGATGAAAGTTTTAGTAATGCAATTGTGGAGTACCTCAATTATGGATTTTGTTTGTTTTGGTGGAGCTGCAATTGGTATGGTCGCAGCAATTATTAGTTTACAACATGGAATTGTTGCTAGTCCTTATTTAGCATTATTTATTATTATTGTTGGGGCTGAATTCTTTTTACCAATGCGTGCTTTAGGAAGTGCCTTCCATATCTCAATGAATGGTGCTACTGCAGGGAAAAAGATTTTAGATATTTTAAATGAAGAACAAGAAGTAAATGATAAAAAAACAATATCAAATATCGATGAAATTAGAATTGAAAATGCTAATATAGCATATGATGATGAAATTATTTTAAAAGATGTTAATTTAAAAATTAATGAAAATGGATTATATTCGATTGTCGGAAGAAGTGGAAGTGGAAAATCGACAATTATTAAAGTTTTATCACGTGATTTACCGCTTAAATCAGGAATTTTTACTACTAATGGTATTGAAAATAACTTAATTGATGATGAAAGTTATTATAAAAGAAGTGCATTTGTTTCTTATCAATCACATTTATTTGCTAAAACAGTTTATGAGAACTTTTTAATAGTAAATCCTTACGCGACAAAAGAAGAAATGCTTAAGGCCTTACAAAAAGTTAATTTAGGGGACTTTTCTTTAGATTACCAACTTTTAGAAAATGCGAATAATATTTCTGGTGGACAAAAACAACGTTTTATTTTAGCGTTTTATTTAACTTTAGATAAAGATTTATATGTTTTTGATGAAGTTACAAGTAATATTGATAGTGATTCAGAAGAAATTATTATGAATATCATTTATGAGTTAAGTAAAAATAAAAAAGTTTTAATGATTTCACATCGTTTAAAGAATGTTATTCCATCAAAAGTAATTTATTTTATTAATAACGGATTAATTGAAAGTGTCGATACTCATGATAATTTAGTTTTAAATAACCCTAATTATAAAGCTATTTTTGATGTCCAAAATGAATTAGAAGGAGTGATTTTATGCAAAGATTCAAATTAATCAAACGCCTTTTAGGTCTTGTAAAATCATTTAAAACTGTAATAATTTTGGCAGTTATTAATGGGATTATTGGAAATTTATGTTCAATTATCATTTCGACAATTGCAAGTTTTACATTAATTAAGTTCTTAGGTTATCCTATTTCATTATCATATGTTACATTATTTGCTTTAATGATCTTTTTAGGATGTTTTAGAGGAGTATTACGATACTTTGAACAATACAGTAATCATTATATAGCTTTTAAAATTTTGGGACATATTCGTCATATTATTTTTGAGAAATTGCGAATTTTAGGCGTGGCCAAGATAGAAACAAAAGAAAAAGGAGCATTAACAAACCAAATTACATCAGATGTTGAGACGCTAGAGGTTTTTTATGCGCATACAATTTCTCCATGTTTAATTGCGTTGTTTGTTAATGGGGGATTATTTTTATATATAAGTTTATTTATTAATTTATATTTAGGTTTAATCATTTTAGCTTTTTATTTAATCGTTGGAGTTATCTTACCGGTTATTTTTTACCGTGTAAATCAAAAACAAGGATTAGAATATCGAAATGAATTAGCGGCTTTCAATGCTTATTATTTAGATTCTATTGCTGGAAGAAAAGATATTCGTTATACTAATTCAGCATCATCATTTATTAATGAAATTAAAGCAAAAACAAGTGATTTACATCACTTTACAAGACGTAATATCAAATTGGTAGCTAATACACGTGGAATTGTTAATGCTTTTATTATTTTAGGAAGTATTGTTATTTTAATGGTAAGTAGTATTTTAATTCAAAATAATTTGATTAATCCTCTTTTAGTTATTGTTGCTTTAATTACGTATTTATCTAGCTTTGGACCTGTAAATGCTCTTGCTGCTTTACCAAGTAATTTAAATCAAACATTTGCTTCAGCTAAGCGGTTATTTGCAATTTTAGATGAAAAACCACTTGTCAAAGAAAATAAAAATGATAATACGTTTGATTTTGAAAAATTAGAATGTAATAATGTTAGTTTTGCTTATGATAATAGATTAATTTTAAATAATCTTTCTTTAACAGTTAATAAACAAGAATTTATTGGAATTGTTGGCCCAAGTGGTATTGGTAAATCAACACTTTTAAAATTAATTATGAATTTTTATCCATATCAAGGTGAAATTAAATTTAATGGAATTGAATTAAAAGATATTGACCATAATAGTTTATATCAAAATATTTCAATGTTTTCACAACATACATATTTATTTAATGATACAATTCGCAACAATTTATTGATTGCGAATAATAATGCCACTGATGACGAAATTAAAGAAGCGTTACGTAAGGTTTCGTTACTTGATTTTGTAAATAATTTAGAAAAAGGTTTAGATACAGTTATAAAAGAAGATAGTACGAATATTTCGCTTGGAGAAAAACAACGTTTAGGTTTAGCGAGAGTATTCTTACGTAAGCCTAAATTATTACTTTTAGATGAGCCAACAAGTAATATTGATAGTTTAAATGAATTACTAATTTTAAAATCATTAAAAGATCATAAAAATGAAATGACAATTATAATGATTTCACATAAAAAGTCGACATTATCGATAGCAGACAAAATATATACTTTTAAGGATGGGATGTTAAGTGATTAGTCCAGCACAAATTGTTTCAATTATTAGTGCAATTGTAGCCATTATATTTCTTAGTTTAATTGTTTATCGATACGTAAAAAAAAATCGAAAATAAAAGCATAAATATAATATTTTGATATGTATGTTATAAGTCCTCAAAATTTGAGGACTTTTTTTGCATTTTTCCATAAAAAAAGCTGTGAACTCTTAGCTCCTTAGATGAACTAAACTGTTTCACAGCCCTTTTTATTTAGTTTGTATTATTGTTGTTAGTTTGATTCTTTGCCATTTTGTTAGTTTGGTTAGCAGTGTTATTTGTTGAATTATCTTCAACTTGTAATTCACAACCAAATTCATTAGCTAAATTAGAAGCAGCAGTAACACATGCCTCTTTTGTATAATAATGTTTTTGCATAACATTACCATTTGGATCTTGGATTTCCCAATTTCCTTGTTCTTTACAAGGACGGGCAATAACTTTTTTATTCATTATTAATCACCTTTATTTTATATTTTTGAAGATTTTCTCTTCTAATATATTATGGTTCAAAATAATAAAAATATTTATTTTTAATTAATTTTTTTGACAAACACGCATTTTAGCACTATGAGCACGATTATTATTATTTATTTCTTCATCGGTTGGAAGAATTGGTTTTTTAGTAATTAATTCCAAAATGGGTTTTTCATTAATTATGACAGGTAAATTTTTAGGAATATCAATTGTAGAATACTCTTTAAAAATAGTTTTACAAATGCGATCTTCTAAAGAGTGAAATGTAATTACAACAGCACGTCCACCAGAATTAAGCATCTGTATTGCATCAGTAATTGATACTTCAAAAACTCGTAATTCATCATTTACAGCAATGCGAAGTGCTTGAAAAATTTGTTTTGCCGGATGTCCTTTTTGTCGTAATACTTTTTGTGGAAGGGCGCTTTTAATAACATCGACAAGTTCAAATGTTGTTGTAATGGGTTTATTTTTACGAACCTCTTCAATTTTTCGAGCAATTTGTTTAGAAAATTTATCTTCACCATAACGGAAGAAGATGCGTACTAAATCCTCATATGCGTACTCATTAACAATCTTATAAGCAGTTAATTCCTTTGATTGATCCATCCGCATGTCTAAAAAAGCATCATGATTATAAGAAAAACCACGTTCTGGAATATCAAATTGAAAGCTTGATACTCCTAAATCATAAATAATGCCATCAATTTTTTCGACTCCACGATTTTTTAATTCATCTTTTAAATAGACAAAATTATTTTTAATAATCGTAAAATTAGGTGATATTTTAGCTAGTTTTTCTGATGCAACACTTATGGCATAATCATCTTGATCAAATGAATAAAGATGACCTGTAGAAAGTTTAGATAAAATTAAACTACTATGACCACCACCACCAAGTGTACAATCAACATAAATCCCATCTTCTTTAATTGCTAGATAATCTACGGCCTCATCTAAAAGAACTGTTTTGTGAATATACATAAAGTTTTTCCTCCTAAAAATGTCTATAAATAGAAAATAGATGCCTTATGCATCTATTTCTACAAAATTATTCAGCTTTTGCTTTAACAGCGATAACTTGTTTTCCTTTATAGAAACCACAAGAACCACAAACTCTATGAGATAAAGTTAATTCACCACAGTTTGGACAAGTGATCATTCCTGTAATAGTTAAAGCTTGGTGAGATCTTCTCATTCTTTTTTTCATTTTAGAAACTTTTCTAAATGGTACTGCCATTGTTTTTCACCTCCATAATTACTTAAGTAAGTTTTTTAAACTAGCGAAAGCAGGATTGATTTTTGGTTCATCCTCTTTTGTGTCTGATGCGGATTTGAAGTCATCTTCATGACCTTCTTGTACTACTTTCATAGGCTTAGCTAGAATTATATTAGTTATAATTACTTCACGTAAATCAATAGTTTGTCCTTCGATAATATTGGCATCTTCATTTGTACTATCAAGCGTAAAGAATTCTTGTGCTTGGGTATCTATTTGATAACTAACAGGATTTAAGGTAATCGCGCATTGTAATTTTAATGGAACTACAATGTGCAAATCAAATAAATAATCATCATATCCAGTGGAATTACACACACCTTCTACGTGACATAAATCAGTATCTAAGATATCTTCAAAGCCAACCAAATCTTCTGATAAATCAATATCAAACGAAAATGTAAAAGGGCATTTTGTTTTACGTAATTGAGCTAAAGTCCATTTCATAACATCACCTCAGCATTACTTATTATATAACTTTTTACCATATAAGTCAATAATATTTTTATTTTTATCAATGCCTTTTTGATACGATATTTGCCATATTTACGTAAAAATTTCATATCATTTAATAAAATATTATATTTAAAATGTATATCATATTTATGATGATTGGGTATATACTATTATATTTTAAAATATTATTTCATTTAAAAATACATTTTTGTCTTAGAAGTGAAAAAAATATGAAAAAAAAGTTTGCTTTTTATTGCTATATATGATAAAATAATTGGGTATCAAAGCATTTTTTTATGATACATTTTAAAATTAACTTAAAACAGAATTTAATGATTTTATCATAAATATAAAAATATAAAAAATTAATAGGAGGGTTTATATGCCTAATTATACCGTTTTAAGTGCTTCTACACTTAAAAAAATGATTATAAATGGTGCAATAAATTTGAAAAATAATCAACAGGAAATAGATTCATTAAACGTCTTTCCTGTACCAGATGGAGATACTGGAACAAATATGTCAATGACAATGATGTCGGGAGTTAAAGATATTCAAAATTTAGAAACTAGTTCTATTGTTGATATTTGTAAAACCTTATCTCGTGGATTATTAATGGGTGCTCGTGGAAATTCAGGAGTAATATTATCACAATACTTTCGTGGATTTTATTTTGGATTAAAAGATTTATCTACAAATGAATGTACAGTAAAAGATTTTATTAATGCTTTAGTTTCGGGATATGAAATGGCTTATAAAGCAGTAATGAATCCAGTTGAAGGAACTATTTTGACAGTTGTAAGAGAGTCTGGAGAATTTGTTAACGCTAATATTGATAAATATAAAACTGTTAATGAAGTTATGGATGACTATATTAAACAAGCTGAGATTTCTTTAGCTAATACACCAAATATACTACCTGTTTTAAAAGAAGCTAATGTAGTTGATAGTGGTGGAGCAGGATTTATTAAAGTTGCTAAAGGAATGAAAATGGCTTTAGAAGGTGAAATATTAGAACTTGAAAGTGCCAATGAATCAAGCAGTAAATCAGGTATTCAAAGTTTAGAAGATGTTAATATTGAATTTGGATATTGTACTGAATTTATCGTTAATTTAAAAAATAAAGAAAATTTTGATGTTACTCCTTTAAGAAGTTCTTTATCATTAATTGGGGATTCACTAGTTGTAGTACAGGATGATGATTTATTAAAAATTCATGTCCACACAAACACTCCTGGAGTTGCTTTGAATTTAGCACAAGAACATGGTGAGTTCATCACATTAAAGATTGAAAATATGCGTCTACAACATAGTGAAATCATCAATGAACCTAAAAATCAAGCACCTAAAAAGGATATGGCTTTAATTGCTGTATGTTTTGGAGAAGGAATACAAGCAACATTTAAAGAATTAGGCGTAGATTATATTATTGATGGTGGACAAACAATGAATCCTTCAACAGAAGACTTTGTTAATGCAATTAAAGCGGTTAATGCTAAAAATGTAATCATTATTCCTAACAATTCAAATGTTATTTTAGCAGCGGAACAATCTGTATCATTAGTTGAAGATGTTAATGTTGGTGTTTTAAAAGCTAAGACAATTGCCAGTGGATATGCTTCTTTAATGGTTTATGATGCATCTGTTTCATTAGAAGAAAATTTAGAAGCTATGAAAGAAGCGGTAAGTAATGTTATTTCTGGAGAAGTAACTTATGCAGTTAGAGATACTGAAATTAGTGGTGTTAAGATTAAATCGGGTGATTACATGGGGATTTGTAATGGTAAGATTACTACTAGTGTAGAAAAGCGTGTTGAAGCTGCAAAAAATTTATTAAAGGATTCAATTACTGAAGATACTGCAATCGTTACAATTTTTTATGGATTAGGTGTTGAAGAAGAAGAGGTAAGCGAATTAGAAGCTTATTGTAATGAATTAAATAGTGATGTTGAAGTTGAGGTTATCAACGGAAAACAAGATATTTATTCGTATATTATTGCATTTGAATAAGAAAATAAGGCTATAGATTTTATTCTATAGCTTTTTTTAGTATAATATATTATAGGTGATAGCAATGAATTTACATCAAATATCTTTAAAAACATTATCCATTCCTACAAGACAACTAAATTTACTTTATAATGTTGGAATAAAAAGTATCTATGATTTGTTATTCTGTTTTCCAAAAAGGTATCAAAATTTAACTTTAACCAATTTTAATGATATAATCGATAATGCAACCATCACTATTAGAGCTAAAATAATTTCTAACCCTCTTATCATCAATTTTAAAAATAATAAAAAAGCCTTAAGTTTTGATGTTATTTCGTTTGATCATCCATTTCGAATTGTAATTTTTGGGCAGATTTATCTGCAAAATAAAATCCATTTTGATCAAGATATTTATCTGCATGGTAAGTATCATTTAAAATATAATCAAATTTTTGTAAGTAAAGTTTATTTTGCAAATGAATATAAGAATTTTTTAGCCATCTATAATATTAAAGGAATTAATGATAAAAATCTAAACAATTATATATTAGACGCTTATAACCTTTATAAAGAGTATATTATTGATGATTTACCAGCAGATTTAATTTCTAAATATCAATTATCATCAATTCAAGAAAGTATATATTATGCCCATTTTGCAACTTCAAAAGAAGAATTAAAAAGGTATTTTAGAAGATTAAAATATGAAGAATTACTGAAATTTTCACTAAAACTATTATCTATCAATCAAGAAAAAGAAAGTATTAAGAAAAATCCGAAAAAATACGACATAATTAAATTAAAAGAAGTCATTAATAATATTAGTTTTGAATTAACGGTAGATCAAAAAAATGCTGTAAATGAAGTATGTCGACAGTTAAAAAGCGAACATTTGATGAATATGCTAATTCAAGGTGATGTTGGAAGTGGAAAAACAATTGTAGGTCTTTTAGCTAGTTATGCCTGTGTTACAGCTGGCTATCAAGTAGCATTTATGGCACCTACAGAAGTTCTAGCTACGCAACATTTTAAAAATTTTACGAAATTTCTTACATCCTATGCTAATGTTGATTTATTAATTAGTAGTCTTAAAAAGAAAGAAAAAGATATTGTCTTGGAAAAACTAAAAAATAATCAAATAGATATCATTGTTGGAACACATAGTTTATTTCAAGAACAGGTTATATTTAATAATTTGGGTTTAGTCGTTATTGATGAACAACATCGTTTTGGAGTTAACCAGCGAGCAAGCTTAATTAATAAAGGTGATGAAATTGACTGTTTATATTTAACAGCAACACCAATTCCAAGAACTTTGACAAAAACAATGTTTTTCGATTTAGATATAGTAACAATTAAATCAAAACCATTAGGAAGAAAAAAAATAGAAACAGAAATTTTTAATATGAGTCAATTAGATAATGTTTTAAATTTTATCAATACCGAAATTAAAAAAGGGCATCAAGGGTATATCGTTTTACCATTTATTGAATCTGAAGAGTATTTGGATTGTTTAAAATTAAGTAAATATATAATGCGAAAATATCCTAATATCAATACCGAAATTTTGACTGGTAAGGTTAAAAATGAAGATAAAGAACAAATAATGCAAGATTTTTTACATAAAGAGATTCATCTTTTAATTGCTACAACAGTTATTGAAGTAGGAATTGATAATCCTAATGCATCTTTTATTGTAATTTGTCATGCTGAAAGATTTGGATTATCACAACTTCATCAGCTACGTGGTAGAGTTGGTCGTGGTAATCTACAAAGTTATTGTTTCTTACTCTCAACAAAAGAAGATATTAAACGTTTAAATATTATGAAGAATGTTGATGATGGATTCATTTTAAGTGAAGAAGATTTGAAAATGCGTGGACCTGGTGAATTTTTCGGTTTTCGTCAGTCTGGTTTACCTGAATTTATGTATTCTAAGTTTGATAAGGACTATAAGATATTAGAAATTGCTCGGCAAGATGCCAAGAATATTCTAAATAATCCTTTGGATGATAAAAACAAAAATTTATTTATATATTTGAAGCATTTCAAAAAAAATGAAAATATTGATTAAAAATATGGTATAATTAACCATATAATTAAAACGGAGGTTTATAGTATGATAAGAATTGCGGTTGATGCAATGGGTGGGGATTATGCTCCTAAAATTACAGTAGAAGGAGCAATGCTTGCAGTAAAAAAATTTGACGATATTACTATTACACTTTACGGGGATGAAAATAAAATTAAACCATTTTTAACAGATAGTACAAGAATTAATGTCGTTCATACAGCAGATTTTATTGATATGGGTGAAAAAGATCCAATCAAGCAAATTCGCAATAATCGAAAATCTTCTCTTTGTTTAACATTTAAAGCTTTAAAGGAAGAAGAAGCTGATTGTGCAGTAACTAGTGGACCAACACAAGCAGTTGTAGTTGGGGCACACTTAATTGTAAAACGCCTTGAAAATATGAGCCGCGTGGGATTATGTCCAATTTTACCTTCTGTCGATGGAAAATCGAAATTATTATTAGATGTTGGAGCTAATGTAGAACTACGCAGTGAACATATTTTAGAATTAGCTATTTACGCTTCTGTAGCCGCAAAAGAATATTTAAAAATTGAAAATCCAGTTGTTGGGCTTTTAAATATTGGAACAGAACCAGGTAAAGGACGCCAATTAGATAAGGAAACATTTGATTTACTATCAAATAATGAACATATTAATTTTTACGGTAATGTTGAACCTAAAGAGATTTTAACAAATGAATGTGATGTCCTTGTAACTGATGGATTTACTGGAAATATGGTTTTAAAAACTTTAGAGGGTACGGCAAAAGGAACAGGATTAATTTTAGCTCAAGAAATCAAAAAAACTTTTTTTGGAAAAATTGGCTATTTATTCATGAAAAAAAATCTTAAAAACTATAAGAAACGTTTATCCGCTGATGAAGTTGGAGGAGCGATGATTTGTGGTATCCAAAAACCAGTTGTTAAGGCTCATGGATCAAGTGATGCTTATGCTTTTTCCAATGCGATTAAACAAGTTCGCGAATTAGTTTTAGCTGATGTAGTAAATAAGGTTGCATCTAAATTACCAAAGGAAAATGTAGAAAATGAACAATAATATTGCAAAGTTAGCGCAAATTTTAGGTGTTAAAATCAATAATGAACAATTTTATTTTGAAGCTTTAACACATTCTAGTTACGCTAATGAAAATAATGTTAAGTGTAATGAACGATTAGAGTTTTTAGGAGATGCTGTTTTAGAACTTTTAATGAGTGATTATTTAACGAAAAATGAAGATTTATCTGAAGGAGAAATGACTAAAAAGCGTGCTCGATGTGTTTGTGAAATGGCTTTAGTGTCGTATGCTCATAAGATTAATCTCAATGAATTAATTCTTCTTGGAAAAGGGGAAGAACAAAGCGGAGGAAGAGAACGTGATGCGATTATAGCTGATTGTTTTGAAGCTGTTTTAGGTGCTGTTTATTTAGATTTAGGTTTTGATGCTTGTTTAAAAGTTTTTAAAAGAATTATTCAGCCATATCTTAGTGAAAGTGAAGATATTATCGATTTTAAATCTACTTTACAAGAGTTAGTTCAAGCTGATAAAAGAAGTTTAACGTATGAAATAGTTTCTGAAAAAGGTCCTTCTCATAATAAAGTATTCGAAGCTATTGTTAAGATGGATGACATTATCATGGGGTATGGAACTGGGAAAACAAAAAAAGATGCTGAACAAAATGCTGCACGTGAAGCTTTAAAAAAAATGAGTAAATAAAAAAATCCCTTAAGAAATTACTTAAGGGATTTTTGATTAATAAAATAATGTTTTAGAAGTCACATATTCATCATATGTATATTTTAAATAATATTTGTAATCTATATTTTTGATACGATAAGATACTGAAACATAGACATCTAATTCTTTAATTTTAACTAGTGGTAAGACTTTAATTGGAAGTTGTTGATTAATTTGAATTTCTGTAAATTTATTAATATATTTACCATCAAAAAGGTTTATTGTTCGTGTTTTTTCAGATGATTGATATTTCGTCCATGAATGTCCTAAAACAATCGATACAGACATACTGTTTTGAATTGGATTTTTACCTGTTTCATCGACAACAACGGCAAAATTATATTTTTTTCCACGCAATAAATCACCATTTTCAACTTCTTGATCAGTGATACTAAAAGCATAAAAATCAAACGATATTCCTTCCATTTCAGTATGTTTTGTGAAATTTATTTTTTCTTCTCCAAAGATAGCAGTTTTGTTATTGAAGTATGTATGAGTATATAAAATGATAAGTGCTAATGGAATTAATAAAATGTACATAGAAATAATAATGATTTTTTTCTTTTTTACTAAACTTTTGAAAAAAGTATTTTTTTGCAAGGATATCCCCCCCTATTTTCGTTATGTTATTTATATTATAACAAAAACACGAAAAAAAAGAAATTAAAAAAATAAAAAAACAATTGACTTTTACAACAAATAAGAGTATTATATTAATGCACTCGGGAAGTAGCTTAGCTTGGTAGAGCGCCTGGTTTGGGACCAGGAGGTCGCAGGTTCAAATCCTGTTTTCCCGACCATCTAAAATGCGGGTATAGTTTAATGGTAGAACCTCAGCCTTCCAAGCTGATTGTGTCAGTTCGATTCTGATTACCCGCTCCATATGAAATATAATCCCGATAAGGGATTTTTTTTATTTAAAAATTATTATTAAAATGCTTTTAGATAGATTAATATCACATCAAATCCTGTTTTAAATTTCATCCATTCAGATAATTAATTACTGCATAATAAAATAAAAAAATTTTTTAACTGTTATATATTTCTATTATCGCATTGTGTTCGCCTTTTCCTTTATATGATTTCAAACATTTTTTATAAGGGAAGAAAATCTCATAACAAGACATAATAAAGTTTGGTAAATGAATAAATGTGATTTATGTAAGAATATTTGATAATGTATGATCATGTATACCTATGATGAAACCAATGTACTTTGATATTATCTTCAATACGATTATTATATATCTTGTCTTAAAATAACACCAAAGGAGTATATATAATTTTATTTACACGCAGTAGGCTAAACGATCACCTTGCTTTTATAGATAAAAAGGCGGAAGATATCTTCTTTCGATTGGTATGGAGATGAAAAAATCACAAGAAATTAAGAAAAACTTAAAGGATAAAAAGTTTTATGATTGATTAAAATAATAAATAATATTTTAATGTTTCATTTGAAATAGTGATACGAAAACCATAATCATAGTATAGAGAAATGAGATAGGAAAAATCTCTACTACTTTTAAATAAATAGATTTTCTGTGATTAAAGGATTATAATAATCATATAAACAAAACAGGTAAAAACTAAGTGAAATTTAAATGATATTATGAATGCAACTGTTGGTTGACAAATTGAATAGCGCTGATTTGTAGTATGCAACCTAAAAAAATTATAAAATATACACATAAAATCACATAAGGAGGATATAGCAATGATTTTTGCAGAAAAATTAATTCATCTTCGCAAAAAAAGAGGATGGTCACAAGAAGAATTAGCAGAACAAATGAATGTAACACGACAATCTGTTTCAAAATGGGAAGCAGCACAATCCATTCCAGAACTCGATAAATTGATTCGCCTTTCAGAATTGTTTGGCGTAAGTACAGACTATTTGATTAAAGATGAAATTGAAGATATGGAATGCAACATTCCAACGGATAATACATTTATCTTAAGGCGTGTTTCTATGGAAGAGGCAAATGCCTTTCTTTCTGTAAAAGCTACAACATCTAAATCAATAGCATTGGCAACGTTTTTGTGTATTTTATCACCTATATGTTTATTGATATTAGGAGCGATTAGCGAAATTTCAGAATATGGTGTGTCAGATAATGTGGCTAGTGGAATTGGAATGATTGTTTTGCTTATTCTTATCGCAATAGCGGTTGCTTTGTTTATTTCAAGTGGTAGAAAAACAGCAGTATATGATTATTTAGAAAAAGAAATATTTGAAACAGAATATGGCGTTAGCAGAATGGTTTCAGAACGAAAAGCAAAATATAACGAAACATATACAAGGAATAATATAATCGGAGCATGTCTTTGCATTATATCATTAATCCCTCTATTTGGAGGATTGATTTTTAATGATGAAAATGATTTACTGTTGACGATTATACTTTCTACTTCTTTTGTTATTGCAGGTATTGGTGTAGTTTTCTTTATTATTAGCGGTATAATATGGTCGAGTTATGAAAAACTTTTACAAGAGGGCGATTATTCAAAGGAGAAAAAGAAAAAGCAGTCTGTTACAACTACTATTGCATCTGTATATTGGTTAATTATCACTGCAGTATATTTGGGATATAGCTTTTCTACAAACAATTGGGGATATAGTTGGATAATTTGGGTAGTTTCGTCCGTAGTATTTCCAGCTGTTGTTGCGATTTCTAATTTATTTGATAAACGAAAATGATGAAAACAGAATGGTATTGTGTCCTATCTATGATAATAAAACAAAAACAATGATAGGATAAAATATCAAACTAAAAAATTTTCCGATTTACTTTTCAAAATGTAAATGTAAAACAATCAGCAATCTTCAGGATATGAAAATCACGCTTGCATTTATTAGATGATTATGTATGCCGTCGCTATGGATAACACTATAACGGCGGTTTTTTTAATGCATGAAGGTTATCTTATGTCAAATGTTTTTCCATTTTTTTACGATTTTTTCTACTTGTTGCGTTGTTTTATGTCAAGTAGATTTTTTAGCACACTCTGCTTTTCGGTAAGTCAAACTTTTTTTGATAGACTGATTTACTTTATGGAAAATAAATAAGATTTGAACATTTAATTGTCGATATGCCTTGAAAATTTAGGATTTGCAGAGGATTGAATAGATAACTTGTAATTTTCCCGTCTCTTTATTATGATAATTATATTATATAATAAAGATTTATATGATTGAAGAATATTAAGATTACAAGATTGAAATTACATTTTTTAATAGATAATCATCTTAGAAAAGAATCGTAATTTATATAAATTTGCTCCATATGAAATGTATAATGATTATATAAATTACCTTATAAAAAATATTTTAAGATTAAATTATTCAAGATAATTTGATATAATAGATTTAACAAATATTACTTTGCAAAGGAGATGATACTATGAATTGCGGACCGAATAAAAATGAAAAATTTCCTAATAAAACGATCCCTAGTATTTGTTTTATAAAAAATGTAATTACAAGACCTAATATAGAAGTTGGAGATTATACTTATTATGATGATATAAATGGTGCAGATAAATTTGAGGAACATGTAATCCATCATTATGAATTTTTAGGAGATAAACTTATAATAGGTAAATTTTGTCAAATAGCTTCGGGAATAAAGATTATAATGAATGGAGCTAATCATAGAATGAATAGTGTCACAACCTATCCTTTTAATATTATGGGCAATGGCTGGGAAAAAGTAACGCCTAAATTAGAAGATTTACCCCTTAAAGGAGATACTATTATTGGAAATGATGTATGGATTGGTCAAAATGTAACAATATTGCCAGGTGTTCATATCGGAGATGGTGCAATTATAGGTGCTAATTCAGTGGTAAGTAAAGATGTTCCAGCTTATCATATAGCAGGTGGAAATCCATGTAAGATTATAAGGAAAAGATTCGATGATGAACTTATTGATCATTTAGAAAAAATACAATGGTGGAATTGGGACGAAGAAAAAATATTTAATAATTTAGAAATATTGTGTAGTGGTAATTTAGAAGAAATAAAAAATATATAAAAAGATGATATTTTATTTTTATCATATTAAAAGAATATTTGATAAGCGATTTTTATTTAAAAAATTAAACTTGAAATGGTGTTAAAGTATTAATAAAGCATAAAATTTTATTTAAACTTCCAAAAATATAGATAATTAGTTATTATCCTAAATTAATAAAATCATAAAATAGAAAGAAACATTTTAAACCGTTATTTACTAAACTTTTATTATTTAATTTACACGCTAACAAGTGTAGATCATTTATTATAACAAAAAGGAAGTGAAAAAAATGTTGAAAAAACACTATTTAATAACTAAAATAACTTTTCAAATAATATTATACTTAATTGAAATGATTGGAGTTTCTTATTTATTAACAAAAATTATAGATGTATATCTTCCAACAGAAAATTTTCTTGATTTTCTTGAAAGGATGATAATGTTTTTTACATTTTATCAAATAATTGTATTAGGAATATTACAACAATTAAACGATATAAAGAAAGATTATTATTTCATATTTTTTATAAATTATAATTTAAAAATGGTGTGATTATGAATAAGAAAGAAATATATGAATTGTTAAATAATAAAAAACTCTGGCATGAGATTACTGAACATAAAGCAGTTTATAACATGGAAGAATTAAAATATATACTTTTACCATACCCTGATTTAGATGGTAAAAATTTATTCGTTAGAGATGATAAAAAAAGAAATTATTATCTTATAACAGTTAAAGGAGATAAAAAAGTAAACTTAAAAGAATTTAGAGAAAAAAATAATACGCGAGCTTTAAGTTTTGCCTCAGAATCAGATTTAATGAATATATTAAATTTAACTCCTGGATCAGTTACTCCTTTTGGAATATTAAATGATAAGGATTTAAAAGTAATATTTTATATTGATAAAGAGTTTTTTGACGATAAAAAAATTATTGGAATACATCCAAATGATAATACTGCTACTGTCTGGATGAAAATTGATGATTTAATTGCTATCATTGAAGAACACGGAAATAATGTTGAGATTGTAGAAATATAATTATGTTTTTTATATGCTTTATTTTTAAATGTAGGTATTAATGGATGTGAATAATTAAGTAAAATAGGATCATTAAGTTTTAAATATTGTTTTCAAGTATAACTTAATGTTATTTTTTATAGCATATAATGTATTTATTATTATCAAAAAATCCCCTATAAAAAGGGGATTTTATATTTTATTTGATTTTAAAAGTTTTATAAGCATATTTATAAACTAATAAAAGCGATATAATACAATAAATAATAGAAAATAAAGTTGATCCTAATCCAAAATAGATGGCATTTAATTCAATTTTACA
>CALVBA010000019.1 GCA_944325695.1 uncultured Anaeroplasmataceae bacterium | reverse complement strand
CATTAATAAGTTCAGAATTAATTAATTTTCCATTTTCAATATCTGTATAAGCTTCTTTCGCTATATCTCCGCCAGCTATAACCGCAATCTTTTCAATATTAAACTTCGTAGCAAATTCAAAATCACGAGTATCATGAGCTGGAACAGCCATTATCGCTCCTGTTCCATATCCCATCATAACATAATCAGCTACAAAGATTGGCACTTCTTTATTAGTTATTGGATTAATTGCCTTAATTCCTTCAACAAGTACACCTGTTTTATCTTTATTAACATGGATTCTTTCAAATTCAGTTTTATTTTTCGCTTTATTTTGATATTCTTCAACTTGTTTTAAATTTACAATTTGATCTTTTAGTTTTTTTAATAATTCATGTTCTGGCGCAACAACCATAAAAGTTACACCATAAATTGTATCTGGACGAGTAGTATAAACCTTTAGAACTTCATCACTATTTTTAATCTTAAAGTTGATATGCGCTCCAGTCGATTTTCCAATCCAATTTTCTTGTTCTGTTTTAATACGTGGTAAGAAATCAACTTCATCTAGTCCTTGTAATAGTTTTTCAGCATATTCACTAATCTTTAAAAACCAAACATTTTTTTCTAACTGAATAACCTCACTACCACAACGGTCACATTTTCCACCTTGTGATTCTTCATTGGCTAAAACAACTTTACATTCTGGACAAAAATTTACATATGTACGATCACGATACGCTAATCCTTTTTCATATAATTTCAAGAAAATCCATTGTGTAAAATGATAATAATCTGGATCAGTCGTATCGATTACACGAGAATAATCAAAACTAAATCCTGTACTTTTTAATTGACTTAAGAACGTTTTGATATTTTGATCAGTTACAATACGTGGGTGAATCTTATTTTTTAAAGCATAGTTTTCTGTTGGTAATCCAAAAGCATCAAATCCAATTGGAAATAAAACATTATACCCTTCCATACGACGTTTACGAGAAATAATTTCTAATGATGTATAAGCTCTAATATGTCCTACATGCATTCCTGCTCCACTTGGATATGGGAATTCTACTAATCCATAAAATTTTTCTTTTTCACTAAAATCAACAGCTTTAAAGACATCACTATTAAACCATTTATCCTGCCATTTTTTCTCAATTTCTAGATGTTTATATTCCATAATAACCTCCTATAAATAAAAAATCGTCCATCTAAATGCCAAAAAACATTTAGAGGACGAATAATAAATCCGTGGTCCCACCTCTTTTTACTACACACTCACATGTGTAGCCTCAATAAGTTTATATATAAACTCATCAAACTTATAACGGAGTAACCCGGGTAATCCTACTTTCATTTCAAATCCCTGCTCATTTGACTAGTTCAGATAGCAAATAACGCATCCTTTACACCAACCAGGAGCTCTCTAAGCTTATTTAACAATCCTACTTCTTCAACATCATCGCATTTCTAATATTCGGATAAATTGTACTAAAAAACAATATAAATGTCAATAGAGGGGTGTAAAATTACACCCCTTATTAATTAGAATCCAAAGTATTCTACTGCATTATTATAGCAAATATCTTCAACGATTTTTCCAACAACTTTAAGATCGGCTGGATATTCACCATTTTCAATTAAATTACCTAATTTTTCACATAAAATACGACGGAAATATTCGTGACGTGGGTATGATAAGAAAGAACGAGAGTCAGTTAACATACCTACAAAGTTAGAGATTAATCCAACTTGACAGTGAGTTTCAATTTGTTGTTTCATACCATCTTGTTGATCTAAGAACCACCAAGCTGAACCAAATTGAATTTTACCTCTAATTCCTTCATGCATAAAGCATCCAGCTAAAATCGCTAATAAATAGTTATCACGATTATTTAAGTTGTAAAGAATTGTTTTTGGTAATTCATCAGTTGCATCTAAAGCGTCTAATAAAGCACTTAATTTTGGAGCTACAGCACCATCATTAATAGCATCAAATCCTGTATCTGGTCCAATTTCTTTTAACATACGTTTAGAGTTATTTCTTAATGCTCCAATATGATATTGTTGTACCCAACCACGTTTAGCATATTGACGACCTAAGAATACTAAGATATATCCTTTATATTTATCTTGTTCTTCCATTGAAATTGGTTCATTACGCATACCTTTTTCAAAAATAGCATTTACTTCTTCAACTGTTGCAGGAGCATAGCAAACAACGTCTAAAGCGTGGTCTGATACACGGCATCCCATTGAGTGGAAGAACTCAATTCTTTCTTCTAAAGCTTTTGTTAAATCAGAAATTGATTTAATTTCATATCCAACAACTTTAGCTAATTGGTTAACCCAGTCAGCAAACCAATCTAATTCAACGTTAATCGCCTTATCTGGACGGAAAGCTGGTAAAACTTTTGTTTTTAAAGTTTTATCTTCTTTCATTTTAGCATGCCATTCTAATGAATCAACTGGATCATCTGTTGTACAAACAGTTTTTACATTAAATAATTCCATCATTTTTCTAGCTGATAAAGTTTCTAATTTTTTATTAGCTTTTTCCCAAATAATTTCAGCATTTTCAGGACAAATAACTTCTTCAATTCCAAAATATCTTCTTAATTCTAAATGTGACCAGTGATATAATGGGTTACCAATACATTTTGGCATCATTTCAACAAATTTTAAGAATCTTTCTTTATCATCAGCAGCTCCACTAATCCATTCTTCATTAAATCCCATAGCACGTAAAGCACGCCATTTGTAGTGATCTCCATATCTATCTCCAGCACCTAACCACACTTCAGTTAAATTTCTGAATTTTTTATCTTCAAAAATTTGACGTGGCACTAAGTGACAGTGATAATCAATGATTGGCATTTTTTCAGCATAATCATGATATAAAGTTTTTGCTGTTTCCGTAGTTAATAGGAAATCTTTATCCATAAATTGTTTCATAATTTTTTCTCCTTTTTTTAAATTATAATGTTACTCCATCTTTGAAAATTGAAATTTCACGGAAGTTATTAATTTCATTACAAGCTTGTTTACGTCCGCTAGCAATATCGCAAATTAAATCAATAAAATCATCTAATAATTGTTCCATTGATTTTTCACCAACTAAAGCTCCTGCATTAAAGTCAATCCAGTTTTTCTTCTTCGTAGCTAAAGCTGTATTTGTCGCAATTTTAACAGTTGGAATAAATCCTCCAAATGGTGTTCCACGTCCTGTTGTGAATAAAACCATATGACATCCAGCAATACCTAAAGTTGTCGTTGCAATTAAATCGTTTCCTGGTGTTGATAATAAGTTAAGACCTGGTTGTTTAACAACTTCACCCATTTTTAAAACATCTTGCACTTTTGAACTTCCAGCTTTTTGCGTACATCCTAAAGATTTATCTTCTAATGTTGTAATACCACCATTTTTATTTCCTGGTGATGGATTTTCATAAATAACTTGATCGTGATTTTTAAAATACATTTTAAAGTTATTTACTAAATCAACAACCTTAGCAAATGTCTCTTCATCTTTAGAACGTTCCATTAAAATATGTTCAGCTCCAAACATTTCTGGTACTTCACCTAAAACTGTTGTTCCACCTTTTGACACTAAATAATCACTGAAACGTCCTAATAATGGGTTAGCAGTAATTCCTGATAATCCGTCTGAACCACCACATTTTAACCCGACTTTTAAAACGCTTAATGGTTTAGTAACACGTTTATCATTTTTCATAACATTATATAATTCTTCTAAGATTTTAGTTCCTTCTAAAACCTCATCTTCTACTTCTTGGCATACTAAGAATTTAACGCGTTCACTATCATATTCACCTAAAGTTTCTTTGAAAGCTTTAATTTGATTGTTTTCACAACCTAAACCTAAAACTAAAACTCCACCAGCATTTGGATGTTTTGTAATATTTTGCAAGAATTTTTTTGTCATTTCATGGTCATCACCCATTTGACTACATCCAAAAGGATGATTAAATGTGTATACACCATCAATCGCACTAATGTCATTATTAGCTTTAAAATTGTCAATAATTAAACGTGCTTGTCCGCTTACACATCCAACTGTTTGAACAATCCATAATTCATTTCTAATCCCAACATCACCATTTTTACGTTCGTAAACTTCAATTGTTCGATCATATTTAGGTGCATCGAAATCAACATAATTAGGTTTAAAATCATAGTTAAAAACATCACTTAAATTTGTCTTAACATTATGAACATGAACGTGTTCACCACATTTAATATCTTTACTAGCATGTCCAATTGGACATCCATATTTAATGATATTTTCACCTTGTTTAATATCACAAATTGCAACTTTATGTGCTTGAGGAATATCATTTAATAATGTTACTCCATCAATCACTTCACCTTTAGAAAATGGACGAAGTGTTACAATAACGTTGTCATTTGGATTAATCTTAATAAAATCGTTATTCATAAGTCCTCCTATTTATAAAAAACAATCCTAGCAATAAATGCTAGGACTTATATTAGCAACCAACTTTTGCTAATGCAGCACGCATTCCTTTTGCTAAAATTTCATCTAAGCATTCTGTAACAAATGTTGTAACATTATCAAATTTATTTAAATTAACTTCCCAGTGACTTTCTAATCCTAAGAATTCTGTAACAATATCTTTTGTTGATGCTTCATTCTTATCATGACGAGCCCATAAATCAGCAAATAAATCTAAGAATTCTTTATTATCACTTAATTTGATATCTTCCACACCACGTTTACCACGATAGAAAGCCATTAAAGCCGCTAAACTGAATAATGCGTGTGATGGGAAATTATTATTTTCTAAATCTGTTAAAACGCTTGGTAAAATACGTGTTTTATACTTTGTAATTGAGTTTAAAGCAATTGACATTAATTCATGACGAACAAATGGGTTAGCGTATCTTTCTAAAACGCTATTAGCAAACGATACCATTTGATCTTGAGGAATAGCAATTGTAGGAACAACTTCATTGAAAATAAATTCATTAACGAATTTTTTTAATTGTGCATCTTCCATTGTTTCTCTAACTGTATCAATTCCTGCTAAGTAGCTTACAGGTACTAAGCAAGTATGAGAACCATTTAAGATTTTTACTTTACGCTCTTTATATGGTTTAATTGAATCAACAAATAAAACATTTAATCCCGCTTTAGGAGCATTAAAACGTTGTTCTAATTGATGACGGTGTTCACCATCAATTACCCATAAATGGAACACTTCTCCAACAACCATTGAATTATCTTCATAACCTAATTCTTCTTGTAGTTGTTGTGCTTCATTTCTTGGATATCCAGGAACGATACGGTCAACTAATGTGTTATAGTATCTATTAGCATTTACTAACCAATTTTTGAATTCATCGCTCATATTTCTAATATCGGCTAATTTAACTAAAATTTCTTTTAAAGTATCTCCGTTATAATCGATTAATTCACATGGAATAATATCTAAACCTTTTGACATATCTCCATTAAAGTGATTAAAACGAGCTTCTAATAAAGATAATAATTTACCTGGGAAACTTTTTGGAGTTTTAGTGAAATCAACATCTGATTCATCTAAAGCAATTCCAGCTTCTGTTGTATTAGAAATAATAAATTCTAAATCTTCACTTTTGGCATAGGCTAAGTATTTATCATAATCTCTAAAAGGATTGATGAAATCATCTAAACATGAAATAACTTCATGTTCTCTTACTATTTTACCATCTTGTAACCCTTGTAAGAATAATGTGTATAGTCCGTCTTGTTTAGCTAAATCATCTACACGACCAAATTCCATCGGCTGAACTACACAAACAGATCCATCAAAAACACCTTTGTTATTCATAGTGTTGATGATCCAATCAACAAAGGCACGTAAGAAGTTACCTTCACCAAATTGTAATACTTTTACTTTTCTTTCTTTTTTTGGAAAAATCTTACTACTTAATTGTTCCATATAATCCTCCATTTTAACCTAAATAATAACTAGTATATTATTTTCTTTAAATACCTTATTTATTGTATCACATTAGCATATTATAGTCAAATATTTTATGGCTTTTTAAAAAGGAAAAAAGCTTCTAAAAACGATTTATAAAACCTCTTTTAAAAGCTTTTATTTTACTCAATTGTATGTCTTATTTTAAGTTTTTGAAAGACTAAATAATCATCATCTGTTAAATCTAAAATAGCATATTCTTCTTGTGTTTTAATCCCAAAAATCATCTTCTCGTTTTTAAACAAACATAAATTTTCAAAATCAAACGAGTCTAAATAAAATCTAGAAAAAAGTGATTCCATACTTAAAGAAGCTTCCATCAATTTATCATCTAAATCGAAAAAGTATATATCTTGAATAACATCATATAAAAATCTATCATTAACAAAACTAATTTTTTTATCTAAAACTTTATAATCACTTAAATCATATTCATAATCATCATAATAGTTTTCATCCAACAAATTTTTAATATGTAATATATTATCTTGATATTCCTTTAAAATATAACTTTTCATATCCAAATAGTTACTAATTCCGATATTATTTAAACTTCGCATATAAAGAACATCTTTTTTATCAATTAATAACATTTTTTCTTTTTGTTCTTTTAAAAAAAAATCTTCTAATTCCATAACCGCATCATTTCGCATATGATTATCTAAAATACCTCGATGATTAATCGATAAACTTAAAATATTTGCCCTAGCAAAACAAAATTTCAAAAGGCTTCCAAGTCTTGTCCCCACAACGTTTTTAGCAATACAAATAATCATTATAAATCACCTCGTATGGGATTATAACAAACAAAAAGCTTAAAAAATGTAGAAAAAAGAAGGCTTCCACCTTCTTTTAATCTAAATTAAATCACTAAAAGTTCTCCCACACATGATTTACAATACTATTTTAAATAAAGATCAAAAAATAGTCAAATGCCATTTTATAATCTATATTATTCTGTTTTAGAATTGTAAACTGATTGTGCAACTGTAATAATTTCTTTTATATAGTGAAGTTTATTTTTATCTTTTAAATCTGCCAAATAAGCTATTGCCACTTCTTGTGTATAAGGTAACTTGAAATATTTAAAATCATTATCCGTTACAACACGCAACAATAAATCACCTATAGCATATCCTTTCCCTAAACTTAATCGGTTTAAAATCGTTTCTAAATTTAAACACGGATCAACCTTAGGAATAAACCCTTCATTTTCACAAGTATCTAATATTACCTCTTTGGCTACTTGGGAAAATCCACGATATAGCGTATCATTTTTAAAATCAATTAATTTTAAGTTTTCTTTATTAGCTAATGGGTGCTTATTTGAAAAATAACAAATTCTAGGAACGCCAAAAATAACCTCATATTTGATATTATCTAGATTATTGATATTAATTGCCTGAACAATTCCTTTTTTAGACCCGATAATCACATCAATTTGATTTTCCTTTAAGCGATATAATAATTTAGAAATCTTTTCTGATTCTAAAATGTAGCTTTTAAAAGAACACTCATTAAATTTAACAAGTACCTCTTTTAAACTCCAGCCTTCGATTATACCAATTTTAATATTTTTAGTTTGTGCATCATGTGTGTAAAGACACTTATTAATTGCTTCTTCAAACTCTTTTTTATGTTTTAAAAACAAATCCCTTAATATTTTACCACTTTCTGTTAAAACCACTTTTTTGTTGTCACGATCAAATAATTCAACACCTAATTCTAATTCCAATTGTTTAATTTTTTTACTTATTGTCGATTGACTAACAAATAAAGCATTACTAGCTTTGGTAAAGTTTAAATGATTGCATACTTCTAAAAAATAATTAATTTGTATATTATCCATAGGCTTACACTCCACTTAAAATTAATATCATTTAGATCCGTTTTTTTCGTGTTATTTTATTTCCTATAATATCACTTATATCCGATATAGTAACAAAAGCATTCTCATCTTCTTGTAATACAACTGCCTTTAATTTAGAAATTTCAAAACGATTTAAAACGCAATAAATCATTGTTTTTTCTGTTTGTAAATAATATCCTTTAGCATTCAAAATAGTAATTCCACGTCCCATTACATCTGATAGTGCTGCCGCTACTTTTTCACCTTCATCAGTAATAATAATCGCAGCTTTTGCTTTATCTAATCCTTCAACCATAAAGTCTACAGCTTTAATTCCAATTGAATAAGCTATAATCGAATATAATGGGATTTCCCACGAATTAAATATTAGTGCTGAAACACTATATAAAAATACATTATAAATCATCACGAATGTTCCAACCGTTAATCCCAACTTTTTTGAAAATAAAACAGCCATAACTTCAACACCATCAATAGCTCCACCATAACGAATTACCATTCCACTTCCAATCCCTGAAAGAAGTCCACCAAATAAAGCTCCTAATAGTTTATCAGTTCCTACAATTGGACTTGAACTAATTGACTCCATTTGTAAAACGTTATTTATAATCAAGGCTCCAAAAGAATAAACGAAAATAGCATAAAGGGAATATATAACAAATTCTTTTCCCATTTTTTTTAATCCTAAAAGAAAAAAAGGTACATTTAAAACAATTAAGAAAAACGAAAGTGTTAAGTAAATTGGGGTAATTTGATTAAATAAAAAGGCTGTTCCTGATATTCCACTATCAAATAATTTGACTGGCGAAAGTAATAAACACACCCCAAGTGAATTAATTATCCCCGCAATAGTTAAAAAAATAAAATTATGTCTTTTTAAATTCATCATCTCATCCTCTCATTTATTTTTAATTATATCATAGATAATATAATTTATCACTATATATAAAAAAACAACGGATTTTAAAATACTCCGTTGATTAATTACAAGATGGCAGGGGTAACTGGATTCGAACCAGTGCGTGAAGGAGTCAAAGTCCTTTGCCTTACCGCTTGGCTATACCCCTAGATAAGCCATAATTTTCATTTAACTGAAAATTATCACTATTTTGACAGATAAGAAATAATGGCAGGGGTAACTGGATTCGAACCAGTGCGTGAAGGAGTCAAAGTCCTTTGCCTTACCGCTTGGCTATACCCCTATTTCTTATGCATGTAGTATTATACACTAATAATTTTATTAATGCAATACCTAATTTTAAAAAAATAAAGGTGTTTTTACACCTTTACTCATTTTTAGTAATTAAAATTTCATTGATGTGATTATTCACAATTGATAAGACCTTAAATGTAAAGCCTTTGTATTCTACTTCTAGACCAACCTCTTCTGGAATCCGTCCTAAATGTTCAATCATAAAACCATTTAAAGTATTAAATGATTCTTCCTTATCTTCAAGATTAATTCCTAGTAAGCGATTAACATCGACAATATTCATTAATCCACTCGTTTTATAAGTACGGTCATCAAGTTTTATATATTCTACTTCATCATCATGTTCATCATCGATATCGCCAATTAATTCTTCTTGAATATCTTCTAAAGTAATTAATCCAGAAAATCCACCAAACTCATCTACTACAATAGCCATCTGATTTTTCGTTTGTTTAAAAATTTTAAAAACACGAGTAACAGGGGTATGCTTAGTAACTAAAATAGGCTTACGGATAATATTTTTAATATCAATATCAGCTAAACTTAAATCTTTTGATGAGAAGATTAAATCTTTTAAATTTAAAATTCCAATAACATTATCGATTTCATTATCATAAACAGGCATACGAGTATATTTTTCTTCTTTAATTTTAGCAATTAATTCTTCAATTGACCAATTAACATCTACCGCAAAAACATTAATACGTGGCGTCATAATCTCTTGAACTTTTAAATCATCAAAATCAAAAACACGATTAATATAACGAGCACTATCACCAGAGATAGCACCTTCTTCTTCTCCTGTTTTTAAAATCGTTTTTATTTCATCTTCAGACATCTTTTCTTTTTGTACGTTTTTTTCAATACGCGTTAAAAAGACTAATAAATTACATGATCCTGATAATAACTTCACAAACGGATAAGCTACTTTTGTTAGAATATTAATTACTGGTGCAACTAATAATGAAACTTTTTCAGGAAAATTTAACGCAATACGTTTAGGAAATAACTCACCAAAAACAAGCGTTATGTAAGATAAAAATAATGTAATTAAAACCATTGAAACTTCTTCCATATACGGTAGTCCAATTGATTGTAAGAAACGAGCAAATCCAGCTGATAAAGCTGTAGCAGCTGTCGCACTTGAGAAAAATCCTGCAAGCGTAATTCCAACTTGTATTGTGGATAAGAAATTTGTTTGATTTTCACTTAATTTCATAACTAATCGGGCTTTTTTGTTCCCTTGTTCAGCCAATAATTCCATCTTGTTTTTATTAGCTGATAAAATTGCTAACTCCGAGGCAGCAAAAAAGGCATTTAATATCGTTAAAAACAGTATTAAAAGCAACTGAGGTAAGACACTGGAACCCGGATCAGCGGTGTCTAATAAAATATTCATACATTCTCCTTATTATAATTTATTGTATAAATTTAGTTTATACGATTATATTATACCAAAAAAAACATTTTTTGTAAATAGTAGCATTTTTAATAAGTAAATGATAAAATATTAAAAGGTGATAAACATGTCTTTAGTAATTGCATTATTAACAATTTTTTTATTAATACTATCTATTTTCTTATTCCCAATGATTAAGATTAAAAATCTTAAAGTTAATTCTTACTGGATAATAGCCTTAATCGGAGCCATTTTATTAATAATCTTTAAACAAGTCGATCCAAGTGTTATAATCGATACATTATTTAGTTATTCAAATGTAAATCCACTAAAAATTGTAACGTTATTTATTTCTATGAGTATCTTATCAATTTTTTTAGATGAAATTGGTTTTTTTAACTACATAGCCAATTTATCTTGTAAAAAATTTGGTGATAACCAATATAAGCTATTTATATCCTTATATCTTTTGATATCTTTTTTAACTGTTTTTACATCTAATGATATTATCATTTTAACATTCACTCCTTTTATTTGTTATTACTGTAAAAATAATCAAATTAACCCTATCCCTTATTTAATGCTTGAATTTGTAGCTGCTAACACTCTTAGTATGTTATTAATTATCGGAAATACTACTAATATTTATATTGCAACAAATTTAGGAATTGATTTTTTCACATATCTTCAAAATATGTTTTTTCCAACAATAATAGTTGGTATTACATCATTTACAACTATTTTTATTTTATTTAGAAAAAGTCTAAAAGTAAAAATGACTCCCAAAGAATCACCCATCATAAAACCTAATAAAGGATATTTAATAATTGGTTTAATTCATCTTTTTACAACAACAATTTTACTAGCTTTATCTAGCTATTTTAATTTAGAAATGTGGGTTATTACTTTAATTGCTGCCATAAGTTTACTTTTTTGGTATTTCATTTATAGCATAATAACTAAACAAAACTTTAAGATAGCTAAATATACTCTCAAACGTTGTCCATGGAATTTAATTTGCTTCATGATATCAATGTTTATCATTGTTTTAGCGGTTAAAGATTCGCCAACAATCATTAATTTAAAGCATTTCTTATTAAACAATAATCCTGAATTATCTTATGCTATTTCCGGATTAATCGCATGCAACTTAATGAACAATATCCCGATGAGTGTGTTATACACTCAGCTTTTACCGCTTGATGCTACAAACGCTATTTACACTACTATTATTGCTTCTAATTTAGGGGCTATTTTAACTCCTTTAGGATCACTTGCTGGAATCATGTGGTTAAATTTATTAAAATCATATGATATTAAGTTTTCATATAAAAACTTCGTTAGTTACGGTTTTATTATCGTAAGTATTTGCTTGTTGGCATTATTTATTTTTGTTTATTAATATTTTAAGTTACAATAAATTGGGCATGATAAAAATTCATGCCTTTTTTTATACTTTTTACATAAAAATAAAAATACCTCTAAAATAACTACAAAATTTGGAGCTACTTTAGAAGTATCATATCGTTTATAAAAGATTATTATAAATCATTTTTAATGTATTTGTTATAATAATCATTAGCACTAATCGGACGACTATAGAAGTATCCTTGAGCAAACTTACATTTCATTTTCTTTAATATTTCAACGTGTTTAGCCGTTTCAACACCTTCACAAACAACATCAACACCAATTGAATTAATTAATAAGAAAATTTTTTCTAAAATTGGAATATTATGTTCCTCATCATTATCGACTAATTTTAAGAATTTACGATCAAGTTTAATCTCATCAATTTTTAAATCTGTTAAATTTCCTAATGAAGAAAATCCGCTACCAAAGTCATCAAGCGAAACTCTAAAACCATTTTTATTAAGTTTATCGATAACTTCATTAAAGATATTTAAATCGCGAATAGACAATCCTTCAAGAATTTCTAATTCAATTAAAGAGTGATCGATTTGGTACTTATCAACAATTGCAGTTACTTGTTCTACGTAATCTGTTTTATAAAACATTAATTTAGATTGATTAATTGAAATAGGATATACTTTATGTCCTAAGTCAATCCAATTTCTTAATGTCTGACAAACTAAATCAATCATATAAATATCTAGTTCAACACAAAAACCATTATTTTCAAAAATTGGAATAAATTGATCAGGGAAATATATCATATTATCATCACGAATCCATCTTACTAAAGCCTCAGCACCGACAACTTTATCCTTTAACAAATCATATTTAGGCTGTAAGAAAAGTTTAAACTCTTTATTAATTAAAGACTCATTCATAACATTTTCAATATCTAGCTTCAAAGAAATTTGCGAATCTAATCTATCATCATAAAAAGAATACAACTTATTATCTTCTTTACAATCTTTCATGGCCCAATTAGCATTAATTATCATATCATAAAAATTGCTTCCATAGGCAATTCCAAAACACAATTGCAATTTATAATTACTGTGGTTATCTTTTACTATCTTAACAATCTTATCATTAATTTCATTAATAACCTTAATGACATTATCTTTTGTAGAACGCTTTAATATTAAGATAAAATGGTCAGAATAATTACGACAACAATGTTCCTCATCTGTTAAAGTAGTTTGGAAAACTCTTGAAATATTAACTAATAATTTTGATCCTGATGCTTCCCCATAAATATTATTAAAACTTTGGAAATTAATAATGTTAAAATGAACAATTGCATATTTTTCCATATTACTTTTTTCAGTAAATAGATGATTTAATCCATTAAAACTTAATAATCCCGTTAAATCATCATAGTAAGCTAAACGTTCAATTTTCTTTTGGTTTCCATTGAAAACATAATATGCTAATAAGACAAAACAAATGAATGTAAAAATCATAATAATAAATAAAATTTGTGAAATAGATAAAATATTATATATATAACTTGTATTTGATGTTAGTGGTGAAAAAGTAAATAAAAACCAATCGTTAAATCCTAAATATAATGAATTTAAAACATATAATTTCCCATCATAAGATACAATACCATCAAAATTTTCTTTCATTTCAAGAGAGGATTGCAACTTATATTTAACACTTTCTACAATTGAAAGTCCAAAAATATTATTTATATCGCTTTCTTTTAAGCGATTTAATTCAACAAAAACATTGCCATCAGCATCAATTAAATTAACCACTAGATACCTTGTCATAACATCTCTAATAATATCTTCATAAAAAGAAATTGTATTATAACCCGCTAAAACCCCTAAAACCTCATCATTTTGAATAATCGGAATAGAAATAACACTAACTTGTGTTTTAAAAAAATCATCATAAAAAAAAGTTGTTACATTTGCCTTTCCTTGATAACTTAATTCAATCCCTTCTTTTAATATTGGATTTGCATCAATAAAATTTTCATAACGAATTTGGCCATCTAAATCAGTGTGATAGATTTGACCATCTGCAACAACAGACATACGAACAAACTTATTATTATAATTTGTCTCTAATAGACAATTTAATAAATTTTCTAAAGATGATGATTCTGGTGAATCATAATCAAAATTTAATAAAAAATTCCTAAGTAAATCAAGTAATTGAAAATCAGTTTGTTCTTGCGTATGAATACGGTTAGCAATTAACTGTGTTTCGGAAATGATTTGCTCGTGAAATATTCTATTTCTTACATTCACAAAAATAATATTGTAAAGTATCATTATAAATACAAAAAACAAAGAGATACAAGTAAAGAGAATTATAAAAAATTTATTTTTAAATATTTTTTCGACCTCTTTCAAAAAAATTTCCTCCCTTATTACTACCAATATTAAAAATTAATATATTTATTATAATTATATTTATTTTTCTTTGCTTTTTCAACAATATTGCTTAAATTTTTTATAAATTTTTCCAAAAAATTAACAAACTAAGAAGAATTCTCTTAGTTTGTTTTAGCTAACTTTATAAATGACGTTTTAAAAACTCTTTTGTACGTTCTTGCTTTGGATTTGTGAAGATTTCTTTAGAAGGCCCTTCTTCTAAAACAACTCCTTTATCCATAAAAATAGTACGTGTACTTACTTCTTTAGCAAACCCCATTTCATGCGTAACAACAATCATTGTCATCCCTTGTTCGGCTAAATTTTTCATAACATTTAAAACTTCACCAACAATCTCTGGATCTAACGCACTTGTAGGTTCATCAAATAACATTACTTTAGGATTCATACATAAAGCTCTAGCAATCGCAACGCGTTGTTTTTGACCACCACTTAAGTTTTCCACACGAGCATTTAAAAATTTTCCCATTCCAACATTTTCTAAGTGTTTTGTTGCGATCAGTGTAGCTTCTTTTTTATCCATTTTTAAAAGCTTACATAAAGCGAAGGTACAATTTTTTAAAACATTCATATTGTTAAATAGGTTAAACGATTGAAATACCATACCCATCTTACGACGCAATAAATCAATATTTTCATCGGTAATATCTTTACCTTCAAAAAGAATTTTTCCAGAATCATGTTCCTCTAAACGATTTAAACAACGTAATAAAGTTGATTTTCCACTTCCAGATGATCCGATAATACAAACAACTTCTTTTTCTTTAATGCTGATATTAACGCCTTTTAAAACTTCATTATTACCATATGATTTTTTTAAATCAATAACTTCTAAAATTGTGTTCATGATATCCCTCCTAATTTGAACTAGTTAATTCTTGTGGTTGAATATTCATTTTCTTTTCAATAACAACTAAAATTTTTGATGTTACTAATGTTAAGATTAAATAAATAGCTCCCGCCAATAACATTGATTCAAAGAATAAATATGTTGTCTTACCAGCTAAGTTAGCATAGAAGAATAACTCTGTAACTTGGATAATATTTAATACTGATGTATCTTTAATATTGATAATAAACTCATTTCCAATTGATGGGAATGTATTTTTAATTGCTTGTGGTAAAACAACATAGAAGAATGTTTGTGTTTGATTAAATCCTAGTGAACGACTGGCTTCTGTTTGTCCGTGATCAACAGATTGAATTCCTCCACGTAATACCTCAGCTAAATATGCAGTAGTATTTAGTGTAACTGTTACTAATCCTGCAAATAATGGGTTAATATCAACTCCACCAAAGGCTAATCCATAATAAATAATCATCGCTTGTACAATCATTGGTGTTCCACGAATAACTGTGACATAAACTTTAGCAAAAGCTAATCCTAGATATTTTAAAACTTTGATAATGACATGGTCTTTTTTATTAACAACTAAAATACGCAATAAAGCAATAATAAAGGCAAAAGCTAATCCTAAAACAGTTCCGACAAAAGCAAGTAATAATGTATATAATATCCCACTAATTAGTTGTGAACTATATGTTTTAATTAGATAAATCATTTTTCCAATAAAATTATCTGCTGATGTTGAAACACCTTCTGAACGTAATACCGCATCTAACATCATTTGATCGCGTTCTTCAGTTGAAATTTTTGCTAAAATACTATTGATTTGTTCGCGTAGATCATCATCTTCTTTACGAACACCGATTGATACAATAACTTCTTCTTCTGCTACATCAAATGGTTCATCTAAGGTAATATATGTTAAATCTGAATTAGAACGAATAATTGATTCAGCTACAGGTTTTTCAATTACTGTTAAATCAGCTTTTCCTGATTTAATATTTAAAGTAATCGCCCCCATCGAATCGATTGGCGTATCATGTTTTACTCCAGGTAATTGATCAATTAAGGAATCATATAGTGTTCCTGTTTGTCCAATTCCAACAGCTCCAGCAAAATCTGTACGTTTAGTAGCATTAATATAAGTAGAATTTTTACGCAATAATACAACATGTGTGGTACGATAATATGCTTCAGTAAAATCGATTTCTTTACGACGTTCTTCTGTCGGTGACATCCCCGCAATAATTAAATCGATTTGTTTTGATTTTAATTCCGTAACTAATGAATCCCATACAAGTTGTTTAATAACAACATTATAATCTAACTCTTCGCTGATTTTTTTAGCAAAGGCTACATCATAACCGTCAGCATACATTCCTTCATTATTACTAATCGGCATTGTAAATTCATTTTCTGTTTCTTGAGCCCAATTAAATGGTGGATAAGCACACTCTAATCCAATTGTTAGTGTTTCACGGTTATCCTTATTACTACATCCACTAATCCCTACTAACAAGAATATTGATAAAATTAAACCTATTGTCTTTCTCATTTTTATCCTCCTTAAACAAAAAAATAGACGCCTACTGTAAAAGCGTCTAATGTAATGTTTAATATCAATAAAGAATAATTAATATAATTTTTTACTAGCGCCTCTACAAAAATTTGTAGGAGTGTTATAAGTATTTCCTATAACCCCACACTTTAAAAATGCCTTTTTAAAATGTTCGGCGATGATTACCTTTCATACTCTTCACTAGATGCCTCTTCGAAGTATTACTCATTTACACCGCTACCTCTATTTAATTGTACATATTGTAAACTATTTTAATTCATTTGTAAAGTATTTTTTGTATTTTTTTTATTTTATTCACTACGAAGGGCAACAACAGGGTCTTTTTTAGCGGCTAAAGAAGCAGGAATTAATCCGGAAATAACCGTTAAAATAATGCTTACTGTAATCATAATAAACGCAACACTTGGTTTTAAAACTGCAATTGAATAAATTCCTGTAAACGATCCAACTACCAAATTAATAATAACTGTTAATCCATAAGTAATTAAAATACCGATAAAACCAGCAGTTAATCCAATAATTAAAGTTTCGGCATTAAATAAGCGGGAAACATCCTTTTTACGTCCTCCTAAAGAACGAATTATACCAATTTCTTTAACGCGTTCAATTACTGAAACATATGTAATAATCGAAATCATAACCGTTGAAACAACTAACGATAATGAAGTAAAGGCAACTAAAGCTGATGTTACGATTTGAATCATATTATTAACCATGGCAATAATCAATTCTAAGTTGTCAGTATACTGAATATCATTACGCATTTCTTTAGTAATAATTTTACCATCGATAATAATATCTTGATCGCTATTCCATAAATCTAAATACTCTACAACTTTATCTTTCGTTGCAAAATCAGTGGGATATATATCAATTGAACTAGGAATATTACTACCACCGACATTACGAAGTTTTAACGTATAATAAGAAACAGTCATTTCGTTACTAGGATACATTGCCATTGTTCCAACAAAGCCAGTATCTTGATATTCAATACCATTAATAAAGAAATTATAATCATATTTAATTCCATAGCTCATTTGTCCCATTACACCACTTGAAATTTCTTTACTTTCAGTATTATTAATATAACTAACAATCTCTGAATCTAAATTTTCTTGAATAAAGTTTTCAACTAAAGATTGTGAATAGTAAAATCCGCTCTGTAAACTACCATATGAAACATTTTCTTTTGGACTTAAAATAGCTGTAATTTTTAACTTAGTACCTTTACTTGCATCATTAATGTTCATATTGTAATTAAATGGATTTATTTTATTAATTAAATTAGCTTCATAAACATCGTCATTATTATACAAAATAAATTCTTTTCCTAATAACGCATCATAAGAAAAATTTTCAATATCTAAAGCTGGATTATATAAACTACTTCCTACTGATTTATATAAAATATTAAAAAATTCTTCTTGAGTATAATAACCTAATTGTGCTAGTAATAAATCAGTTAATGTATCATCATCATTAAGCACAATCATAATTTCATCTTTTTCTGTCGCAATTTTACTTGTATTTCTATCCGAAACAATATCATATTGTGATAAAATATATTCTTCGTTATCAAAACTTTGACTCATCGGTGCAGAAAGTTGTGATATTATAGTAGAAAAATCTTTAAATTCGTCATTTGTCTTTAGCATACTAATAAAAACATTTTTTAAAGCTGAAATAGATATTTTTCTTGTTCCTAGTTGTTCAAATTGCATATCAGTATAAATATTATAATCTAAATCAACACCATATTTAAATCTTATCGCACTATATAATTCATTAGGCATTTGACGCAAAAACTTAATATATTCTTCAGTAATATCATTTTGAATTTGTGAATTTGATAAATCTTGGCTCATCTTAATTAGATAATCTAAAATATATTGCACACTAATATGTCCATCTTCATAAGCACCAATCAAAATATCATTACTTGATTCAGGATTAATCATCGATAATAAGGCTTGATAATTAATTGACTCTTCCGCAATATTGATGGGATTACCTGATAATAAATCTTCTTGCATGTTATTAATATATCCTGTTACTCCGCTAGAAACAGCTAATACAGTAGCTACACCAATAATTCCAATCGAACCAGCAATACAAACTAATAACGTACGTTTAAATTTAGAATGTAGATTTCGTGCCGATAAGCGAATCGCTTGAAAAAACGATAAACGCGACTTTCTTGTTTTCTCTTTATAAGATGTTTTTTTAATTTCTCCTATATGATAAGGATTACTATCGCTTTGAACTTCTCCGTCTAATAGACGAATAATGCGTGTTGAATATTGTTCGGCTAATTCGGGATTATGCGTAACCATAATCACAAGACGGTCTTGGGCAATCGTTTTTAATAAATTCATAATTTGAATTGATGTTTTGGTATCCAAAGCTCCTGTTGGTTCATCTGCTAATAAAATTTCAGGTTCATTTACTAATGCTCTAGCGATAGCTACACGTTGACATTGTCCACCTGATAATTGATTCGGTTTTTTATGGTATAAATCTTTTAAACCAACATCATCTAAAACCTTCTTTGCCCGACTAATACGTTCTTCTTTCCCAATTCCACTGATTGTTAGAGCTAATTCAACATTTTCTAAAATGGTTTGATGAGAAATTAAATTATAACTTTGAAAAACAAATCCAATGCGATGATTACGGTAAGTATCCCAATCATTATCCTTAAATTTTTTCGTACTAATATTATCGATAATTAAATCCCCTGAAGTATATTGATCTAATCCACCAATAATATTTAATAAAGTTGTTTTTCCACATCCTGATGGACCTAATATAGAAACTAATTCACTATCTCTAAAAGTTATACTAACTTCTTTTAACGCATTAATAGTCATACTTGGAGTAACATAATCTTTAGAAATTTTCTCTAATTTAAGCATGTCTTTTTATCTCCTTTAATTATTTATCTTTTATTTTAAAAAAAATCGAATTATTTTATCATATAATTTCTTTTCGGGATGATATCTCAAAGGAATATCCAACCACGTTGGGGTTTTGGTAATACTTTTATAATGAGTAAAAGTATCAAATCCATGTTTTCCATGATACTTACCAATACCGCTATGTTTAATTCCACCAAATGCAAGATTATTATTTGTAAAATGCATAATAGTATCATTAATACATCCACCACCAAAAGAAATATTTTGCGTCATATCTTTAATAAAGTTTTTATCTTTACTAAAAAGATATAAAGCTAGTGGTGTTTTATTTTTTAAATTTTCTATGATTTCAGCGTTATTCTTATAACTAATAATCGGTAAAAGTGGTCCAAAAATTTCTTCTTGCATCACCTTACTATTAAAGCTACTATTTAATAAAACCAAACTTAAATAACGTTTATTAGCTTCTATTTCATAATCATTAATAACTTCTGAATCATCGATTAATCCTATTATACGCTTAAAATGATGTTCAGATATAATATGTGGAAAACTTTCTTTTTTAAATTGTTTTTCAAGCTCTAATTGCAATTTTTTAATAAGTTTATCTTTAATTAGATGATGGCAATAAATATAATCTGGAGCAATGCATGTTTGCCCTGCATTTAATAATTTTCCAAAAATAATACGACGTGCAGCTAAATCAAGATTTGCTGTTTCATCGATAATACAAGGACTTTTTCCTCCTAACTCTAAAGTTACTTTAGTTAAAAAACGAGCTTGCTTTTCGTATACTACTTTTCCAAAATTTTCCCCACCAGTATAAAAAACATGATCAAAATCGATTTCTAATAACTTATTACTAGCTTCATGCGAACCTAAAACAACTTTAATAAATTCGCTAAATGGAGCTTTATTTAAAATGTCATAAATAACATTATTGGTATTAACGGACAATTCTGATAACTTAACAACGACATAATTTCCAGCTGCAATAGCTGATATTAGTGGTGTTAACGATAATGAAAATGGATAATTCCAAGTTCCCATTATTAAAACAACTCCTTGAGGTGATGGAAGCTCATAATTACGACTTAAAAAATTAGCCATTGTCCCTTTAACACGACGTTTTTTTGTAAGTTTACGCAAGTTTTTTAATAAATAAGTAATTTCCTGCAAAACTTGACCGATCTCCGTCATATAACTTTCTTCTTTTGACTTGTGTAAATCAGCAAATAAAGCTTTAGTTATATTATTTTCATTTTGAACAATTTCTTGATATAACTTTTTTAATAATTCATATCTTTTTTCAATTTCTATACCCTTTTTATATTGTTTTTTAAATGTCATTATTTCATTCATTTTATCACCTCTTATATTATATCAAAAAATAAGTAGCAAAATGTGATGTTTTTGATTATTTGTATTGGTTATTGTATATCTATTCATATTAAGTATATAAACTATTATTTATAAATTAAGAAAACTCATCTTATCGATAAGTTAGAACTTAAAATATTACATAATAAAATTAAAAGGCATGAAATTAAACAAATTTTATAACATGCCTTGTTTATTTATTTTCTATTTTTTACCTTTTAAAAACTTAAACGGCACAACTCCTCAATTAAAAACTGATAATCATAATCTTCAAAAGAAGTTAGAAGTTTATTAAATGCTTTTATTTTATCTTCACGCATATTATCTTGAAGCATATTAATGTGATAGTCATCTGTTCTACCACATGGAAAAGCACATGTTAAGCAATTCGATAAATATGTTTTCTTTAACTCTACAATTTTATTATTAGCCTCATCTAGATTATGCATATCGCGGATTGATTTTAAAATAAAACTTATTTCATCGTGTAAATTAACATCAAGATTTTCTGTTAAAACACCATTACAAAAACCGATTAAACGAGCTAAAATACTATCAACTCTACTATCTAATAACATTTTATAACTTCTCCTTTAACTGAGATAACGCGAACGGAATAAGGAATATTTTTTTCGCAAGCTGTTAAGGCTTTTTGAAGCATTTTTTCCAAACCACTGCAACATGGTACTTCCATTTTAACTAAAGTAACACTTTTAATATTATTGTATTTTAAAATACTTGTGAAACGTTCACTATAATCCGTATTATCTAATTTAGGACATCCTATTAAAGTTATTCTTTTATTCATAAAATCCTTATGAAAATTTGCGTAACTATAAGCAGCACAGTCAGCTGCGATTAATAAATGACAATTGGCTAAAAATTGAGCATTACTTGAAACTAATTTAATTTGGCATGGCCATTGTTTTAAATTGGATTCTTGATGATGGAATGTAACATTATTTTCGTTAATGACAGCATCAATATCATATGCCTTCGCTTCACGTTCAATGATACTAATCGCATCTTTTGGACAGTGAGGTAAACAATCACCTAAACCATCACAGTAATCATCTTTCACTAGTTCAGCTTTTCCATCAATGATCTTAATCGCATTTTCATGACAACCGATGACACATAATCCGCATCCATTACATTTTTCTTTATCAATTGATACAATTTTTCGAATCATCTAAATACCTCCAAATAATTAATCTAATTCCATTTTTCCTGTATATAAGTTATAATAAACGCCTTTTTGTGATAATAAGAATTGATGATCCCCACGTTCAATAATTTTTCCTTTTTCCAAAACCATAATCGCATTGGCATTTTTAATTGTTGATAAACGATGGGCAATAACAAAAACAGTTCGTCCTTCCATTAAACGATCCATTCCTTTTTGAACTAAAGCCTCCGTATGCGTATCAATACTTGATGTTGCTTCATCTAAGATTAATACCGGACAATTTGCAATAGCCGCACGAGAAATTGCCAGTAATTGTCTTTGCCCTTGACTTAAGTTTGAACCATCAGCAGTAACCATAGTATCATAACCATTTGGAAGACGACGAATAAAACTATCAGCATTAGCTAATTTAGCAGCTTCATAAATTTCTTCATCTGTAGCATCTAATTTACCATATTTAATATTATCTTTAATCGTCCCTGTAAATAAATGCGTATCTTGTAAAACAATTCCTAAACTACGGCGTAAATCTTCTTTTCTAATATTACGAATATCAATTCCATCATAAGTGATACTTCCACCATTAATTTCATAAAAACGATTAATCAAGTTTGTAATTGTCGTTTTTCCCGCTCCTGTTGATCCGACAAAAGCTATTTTCTGCCCAGGTTTGGCATATAAACTTAAGTTTTCTAAAATCATTTTATTATTGTCGTAAGAAAAATCAACTTTATAAAAACGAACATCACCTTTTAATTCGATTAAATGTCCATCTAATTTCTCCCAAGCCCACATATTAGTACGCTCATCTGTTTTAATAATTTTGTCATTTTCCTTAATAATATTAACAAGTTTCACTTGACCTAAATTGATTTCATCGATTTCATCTAAAACAGTAAATATTCTTTCCGATGCCGCTAAACCATATAATAACAAGTTAGCTTGTTGGGTAAATTGATTAATCGGCATTGCTGCTTGACGAACAAATACTAAATATAACGCCATTCCTCCAAGACTAAAATTAATTCCTAAAATAGGATACATCGCAATTAATCCACCTAAAATAGCGACTACAGCATAATTAATATACGAAATTCCTACAACCATTGGAACCATAGAAAAAGAATAACGTAATGCTGATTCACCAGCTTTTCTTAAAGCTTCATTTTGTTCTTTAAATTTAGCAATATTAGCTTCTTCATGATTAAATACTTTAACGACTTTTTGTCCTGTTAAAGTTTCTTCGACAAAGCCATTTAAAACTCCCATTACTTTTTGTTGTTCACGGAAATTTCTTTTAGAAACCTTACCAGCATAGACAATATAACATGTCATAATAAGATAGAAAACAACACATACGACTGATAAAACCCAGTTTAATACAAAAATAATAGTTAATAATCCGATAATTAAAATCATATTTTGAATTAATACCGCAAAGGCATTATTCATTGTATCACTAACAGCATCAATATCATTTGTGTAATTACTCATGATATCTCCGTGTGTTTTAGAATCAAAATAACTTAATGGTAACTTTTCCATTTTATTAAATAAATCAGCACGCATTTCGTATACAATTTTTTGTGCCAAATAAACCATTATTTGTGTATATCCTAATGTTGATAAAACACCAAATAAATAAATTACTGCTTCAAATAAAATAGGCTTCCATAATTCATTAAATAATGGTGATGACATATCAGCATACTTATCAATAATAGGCATTAACATATATGTTCCTATTAAGTTAGCTGAAGCGGAGATAGTAACTAAAATCGTCACAACAATTAATAATATTTTATGACGTCCCATGTAAGAAAATAAACGTTTAGCACTAGCTTTAACATTTTTAGGACGTTTTCTAGTTTGTTGATTCATGATTTGCACCTCCTAATTGTGTATCATATAGTTCTTTATACATTTGATTACGAGATAATAATTCATCATGTGTTCCAATATCTGAAATTCTTCCATCTTTCATAATAATAATACGATCTGCTTTATAAACTGATGAAATACGTTGAGCAATAATGATATTTGTCACGTCTTTTAATGTACGAATATGATCAATAATTTTACGTTCTGTTTCCATATCACATGCTGATGTAGAATCATCAAAAATAATTACTTTCGGTTTTTTTAATAAAGCTCTAGCGATACATAAACGTTGTTTTTGACCACCAGATACATTTACTCCTCCTTGACCTAAATCATAATCTAATCCCCCATTTAACCGTGGTAAAAATTCATCTACACAAGCTAATTTACAAGCTTCTAGTATTTCTGCATCACTAGCATTCTTATTACCCCATAATAAGTTTTCTCTTACTGTTCCTGAAAATAAAACATTATTTTGTAAAACAATTGCAATACTATCACGTAAATTGACTAAATCATAGTTTTTAACATCCATATCATCAATTAAAACCCGTCCACTTGTAACATCATATAAACGTAATATTAATGATACTAATGTTGATTTGGAAGAACCTGTTCCACCTAAAATACCAATACTTTCCCCAGCATTGATTGTTAGGTTAATATCAGATAAAACATTTTCTCCACTACCTGATGTATATTTAAAATAAACGTTTTCAAATGTAATTTTTCCATTTTTAACCGCTTGTTTATCATTACTAGATCTAATATCAGGAATTTCATCAAAAATCTCACATAGACGCTTACTCGAAGCAAAACTGCGGTTAATTAATAAAAACGTATTCGAAATCATCATTAAAGAATTAACTACTTGTAATATATATGATAATAAAGCGGATAAAGCTCCAACAGGAATTTGATCATTATGAACTAATTGAGCCCCATACCATAAAATCATTGTCGTTACAGCATACATGACAAACTGAAATGACGGTTGATTTAATTGAGCAATACGAAAAGTATGTCTAATTGTTGACATAACATCTTGATTAGCACTTTTAAATTTTTCTTCTTCATAATTTTCTCTAACATATGATTTTACAGTACGAATTGCGGTTACATTTTCGCGTACAACTTGATTTAAATTATCCACATTTTTTTGCATCTTACTGTATTGTGGTGCCACATTCTTAACAATAAAAAATAAAATTATAGCTAAAAAAGGGATAAATAATATAAAAATCCATGCTAATTGTGGTGCCATGATAAACGATAAACCAACTCCCATAATTAACATTAATGGCGCTCTACAAAGTGGTCTAATTCCACCTGAAAGTGTATTTTGCATAATCATAACGTCATTTGTAACACGTGTAATTAAACTGGCAGTGTGGAAATGATCTAAATTGGAAAAAGAAAACTCTTGAATCTTTGTAAATGCTTCTTCACGTAATTTATAAGAAAAAGTGGTAACAACTTTCGCATTATATCGTGAGTAAAAATGACCTGTTATGATTGATATAATCGCACAAGCAACAATTTCTGTTCCAGAAATCCATATTTGTTGCATATTATTTTGCTTAATTCCAATATCAATAATATCTTTCATTAAAAATGGAATAATCAGTTCAAAAATTGTTTCCACAATAATTAAAGAAATTGTAATTATCAACTCTTTTTTACAATGTTTTAAATAAGCTAATATCCTCTTTAATTCTTTCATAACATCACCTCTAAAAATAACAATTTAATATAATTATAGTCCTTTTTCCAAACAAACTCAAGTTTAAAATATAGATGATAATTAATTAAAGAAATCATTTATAAAATATAATAAACCCCATAAGTAAAACCAATTAAAATTGGAAATCTTATGGGGTTATAATCAATATCTTTGTTCATTTTTTATCACATTATAGTTATCCGAAAAATGTTGGAAAATCTGATATCGGTGAAGAAAAAGAATTAATAAACATAATAACTACCATAATAAAAAGCATCATAACAAAGGCAAATTTTATCCCTTTACGGATATTATAAACTTTAATATCATCTTTTTTAAATAAGTGGTATATTAGCCATCCAGCTAGAAAAATAAAAAAATAAAAATACATTCTCCATAAAATAAGTATTGTAGAGTTTGAAGTAAATAAATAACCTGCTACCCCCGAATGCGTATCTCCTATACCGAACCGATGAAAATAAAAAGGCAATACAAATAATATTCCTAACATATTAATAACTGCTATTAAAAAGTAATAACGTAAATCAACGGATTTATCTTTTTCTATTAATTTGGGTTCTTCTTTGATTTTTTCATTGTTTAAAAAGTAATCCACACCAACATTAAACATTGTAGCTAACTCTTGTAATTTATCTATATCAGGTTTAGTATATCCGTTTTCCCACTTGGAAATAGCTTGTCTTGTTACATTTAATTTTTCTGAAACTTCATCTTGTGTTAAACCATTTTTCTTGCGCAAAAAAACTATTTTTTCATTTATTGAATTCATTTTAAATCAACCTCTATTGCATTATATCACATAAATAATAAAAAAATAATCACAAAATTTGTGACTATTCTTTTAATTCTACTTGCCTCGAAATAATAAAATTACATGTTTTGTTTGACCAAAAACCGTCATAAACAATTGAGACAACCCTTTTATCATCAATCGCCATTCCTTCTGTAGCTTCAATAATATATGTCGTAACTTGCGTTGAGGTACTAATATTGTAGTCATAATAACTACCTTTATTATCAAATGGACAAAGATAATTGAAACTAACTTTGAAATAATTGTTAGAATTATTTTCATATGAAACTACCGGTGAATCAGCTAATCCATAATAATTCATTCTTACATCAATACCCGCTTGAAAACAAGAAAAACTATATGTGACATTATTGTCATTAGGTTCTCTACTAGTTGGACCGAAGGCTAATAATTCTACTCCCTGTTGATTATTCATATTAAATTCATAAATAAATTCATTTGATCTAAAATCTGTTTTAGTATCATCTGGATTAATCTCTGATTCAATAACTACAACATAATGTCCAGAGATTGTAAGAAATATATATTCCCATTCTGTATAATCACCATAGTGTTTATTACCACCATTTAAGACAGCATCAGAACGAAATTTCTTTAATAAACTGTATTTCCCTGCAATATTCATATTAGCTATACGGCTAGAAATGTTACTAAAGTAAATATCATTTTCTATTTCCCTTACAATTTCATCTATTTTAGCATCGATGTCTTCTACTAAAACCCCCGTATTAGCATATATGGCACCATAATACTCTAAACCATCATAAATGAAATTATATTTAGCAACTTCAAAAGCTTCTACATCAACAAAATTATTTGTATTATAATTAACAGCAAAATCCCCATTAAGCGTTTCTTCATTGATATAGAATGTTGGAGTATTATCTATTGTTTCCAATGTTTGATAATTGGCATTCTTTAATATTTTTTTAGTAAATGTAATGTCATTTGCTTTAATTTCGATATTCGCAAAAATCCCTGCTAAATATATAATCCCAAATAAAAATAATATTTTTCTCATCTAATCTCCTTTTCAATAAAATTTTTAAAACCTGTATTTATAGGCCTAGCCTATAACATATTATAATAAATTTATATAAAAAGTATATCAATCATCATTTACAAATGCGCAACTTTCGGTTGCTTTAAGTTATTTTGAATAAAAAAAGAATGATTCTTGTAAAAACAAGTTTACAATTCTTAAGAAGTTGCGCAATTAAACAGATATTTTTTCACAATAAAAAAAGATAAGCACCATTGCTTATCTTTAAAATTTAATTCTATAATTAATCACATAAAATTAAATGTTTGAATAATAAACACCAAATACAG
>CALVBA010000018.1 GCA_944325695.1 uncultured Anaeroplasmataceae bacterium | reverse complement strand
CAATTTAAAACACCTAATGAAGTCATGCTTGGTTTATAACTTACATTAGGTGTTGCACTTAATTTGACAAATCATCTTTATTAAAAATTTAAAATCTAAAAAATTTATTATATTATTATAATTAGATATCTGTAAGAATTAAAAGTTTTATAGCAAATAAATTATAATATATTATAAAAACTACTTTTTTAATTGTTTTATTATTTAAAAAAATGTATAATAATTTAATAGAGGTGATTTAACTGCATATCTTAGAAGAAAGTTTTGAAGTTTTCATAATCGCCTGGATATTTTACTTTGTTTTGTCATTTATAAGTCCATATGTAAAAAAAATGCTTGTCAAAAATAAAAAAACGATGCCGTTTGTAGGAAGTTTATTTGGCGTTATTCCCCAATGTAGTGTTAGCATTTTAGCAAGTGATTTATACATCAAAAATTACATAACTATTGGAACATTAATTGCTATTTATTTATCTTGTAGTGATGAAGCAATTCCTATTTTACTTGCTAGCGATCAAAAGATAATGGTCATTTACTTAATTTTAAGTAAAATCATTATCGGAATGGTTTTTGGTTATTTATTTGATTTTATAATCAAAGAAACAATTTTAGATTCAGTTATAGAAGAAGAAAAAGAAAGTGGATGGCATTTGCATTTTCTTCATCCATTAAAAGATTCATTTGAGATTTTTTTGTACGTGTTGGTTATTAACATATTGTTTCATGGTCTTTTTCATATAGTAGATACAAACCAAATAGAATCTTTTTTAGCAACTAATTATTATATTCAACCACTATTAACAACCCTAATTGGATTGATTCCAAATTGTGTTTCTACAATTATTGTTACGAATATGTTTATCGGTTCAACAATTAGCTTTGGAGCTTTATTATCGGGTTTACTGGTTAACTCGGGTTTAGGATTGATTTACCTATTTAAAAGCAAAAAAAGTGGTAAAAGAAAATTATTAATCTTATTTTCTTTAATAATTATTGCATTAATATGTGGAGAGATAATTTCTTTTATAGAGGCTTTAATATGATTAGACTAGCAACGATAAACGATTTAGAACCTATTATGCAAATTATTGAGGATGCTAAAAAAAGATTAAAGAAGGATGGATCATCGCAATGGCAAGATGGTTATCCAAATTTAGAAGTTATGATCAGTGATATTCAAGAAAAAAATTTATATCTTTATGAAGATGAAGAAATTTGCGGAATAATGTGTTTAACGACTAAAAAAGATTTATGCTATTCTAAATTATATGGAGGTTCATTTCAAGTACCTTATGAGTTACCGTATTTAACAATTCATCGTTTTGCAACCAATAAACCACACATAAGTCATAAATTACTTTTATTTGCCAAAGAAAAAGCATATGAATTAGGAATTTCAAGTATTAAAGTTGACACGATGAATATCAATTATCGTATGCGTAGATTGCTTGAAAAGCACGCTTTTAAATATGTTGGGTATATTTATTTAGACAAAATAAATGAAGAACGTAAAAGAGATTGTTATGAGTTAGTATTGACTTAAGGAGGATTTTGATTATGAAAAACGTACAATTATATCGTAATTTAACTTTGTTATTTATGATTTTAACGATTTTGGGGGCAGGCTATATGTATATTTTTAAAAGTGATAATTCATTTTTTGTTGTTATACCATGCTTGTTATCTGCTATTTTTGCAACACTTGTCGGACGTGAAAAAAACAAAGAAAAACCAGGTAATAAATAATTTCAAGAAAAGCCACAAGATTATTTCTTGTGGCTTAATTTTTAACTTCGTCAATTAATGCATTATAATATTCATGGGGTAATTCATTTTTATATATGTAGTCTTGATAGGGCTTACCATACGTAATTTTTCCTTGTAGATAAAATCTATTATCGACATAATCAAGATGTGCATAACAAAGATTATTAGGAACAGGATAGTAAACATAAGAGTCATTTAAAGTATTAAATATTTGCTTAAAAAGCTTTTTTCCTAAGTGAATATTTCTTCCAGATAAATAGTTTGTTTCTGAAATATCATCAAATCCAATCCAAATAGCTAGCGTATAGTTTCTAGTATAACCAACAATCCATGAATCTTTAACATAATTTTGTTGTAAATTATATTTCTGTAATTGTTCATAGGAAAAGTTAGTTTGGCCAGTTTTAGAAGATAAATAGATATTCTTAGGTTCATATTTAGAATTTTTCAAGACATCGTGTAAAATATCATTAATGATAAAAGCTGTTTCTTTTTTCATCGCAATAACCTTTTTCGATGGTTCTTTAATTTGCATTTTTTCAAAATCTAAACTATCAATACCGCTAGCTTTTTGATAAATTCCCATATTCGCAAAACTCATATAAGCATTAGCGATTTCTAATACGGTATAGCCATTACTAAATCCGCCAATGGCATTAGCTTCATAAATTGTTTTTTCTGGAAAAATACCCATTTTTGTCGAAAACTCAAACGCTTTTTTATATCCAACCTCGTTAAATAATTTAATCGCTACAGTATTTCTAGAATCTTTTAAAGCGTATCTAAGAGTCATCGTTCCTTTATAGATAGAATCATAATTTTTAACTTTTTCCCCGCTTTGATAAGTTATTTTTTCATCATTTACAAAAGTTAATGGTCCGTAATTTAAATATTCAATGGCTGGAGCATAATCTAAAATAGGTTTGATAGTTGATCCTGGTTGCCTTTTTACCATAAATGAATAATCAATATTCCCTGGAATATAATCTTTATTCCCTAATAATGCTTTTATTTTAGCCGTTTTATTGTCAATTAAACAAATCCCATAAAGCATTTCTGGGTTATCTTTAAAGCTAGAAGTATTTTCTAAAATGTGATAAATACTTTTGGTTATTTCATCATTAAAAGAAGTTTTAATTTGTATACTATCTTGGTGAATGTTATATCCAAGATAAGCAAGTTTGTGATTGATATAACTTAAAGCACTAGCTAAATAAGTCTTATTATTATCAGATATTTTTGTAAGACTATTAGTAATCGATAAATTCTTATTTGCCATATATTCATTTTCAGTTATATAATTATTTTGATACATTTCACGTAAAACAATATTTTTTCTTTCATCACACAAACTTATATTTTTATATGGATTATATTTGTTTGGTGCTTGAATCATTCCAGCCAGAAAAGCAGATTCATTGATATTTAGATTTAAAACATCTTTTGAAAAATAAAATAAAGAAGCGGCTTTAATTCCATATAAATTTCCACCAAATAAAATATTATTTAAATAAGAGGTTAAAATATCTTCTTTGGAAACTTCATTTTCCAAAGCCTTAGCATATAAAAATTCTTTTAATTTACGCACGATTGTTTTATCATTTGAAAGATAGATATTTTTTATTAATTGTTGCGTAATAGTTGATGCACCTTCTTGAAATTTTTGTGCTTTTAGATTATTTAATAATGCTTTTACAAGTCGTTTATAATTAATCCCATTATGATAATAAAAATCTTTATCTTCAATACTTATAATCGCATTAATTAGATTTTCATTTAAATCATTAAATGTAATATTGTCTTTGATAAAAGCTTTAGAATAATTGATTTCTTGTCCTAGGTCATCATAGATAACCGAGGTAGAATTTTGTTTTAATCGACTTAAATCTAACGAGTTAAGATCGTTTTTTATTGATAAATAGTAAACAAAGATTATAGATAAACCGACATTTAAAAGAATTAAGATAATATAAATGATTTTTTTAAAAATAGATTTCATCAAGGACCTGTAAATAATCTAATCGTAATAAGACTTTACTTGGAATTTCTTTACAATTAGTTTTAATATCCGCATAAGGAATCGATTTTCGTATTGTTTGATTATTCCAATATTTATTGAAAAAATCCATTGATACTAAGAAATATTCGTCGTAAAGAGTAAAACCAATGATCAAAAAGCCAATTCCTCCGTGTTTTATAACACCATTTAAATGTTTAATTTGATGTTCGTGGACGTTATTTAAGGAAAAAGAAGTCTTACTATTAGTTTCTTTTGCTTCAAAATCAATATAACATCCCTTATAAATACCGTTATAGTCAGTAGTTGATGGTGTTTTAAAATAAGCTTCATCGATTTTGGCTTTATTTCGCGATGGATAAGCAACGTGGACAATTTGAATAGGAGTTGGCTTTTTATAAATCATCGCTATATCATGCGTTAGATAGTATTCATTTGTAATATTTAATAACGATTCTAAAGTCATACCGCGTTTTGTAAAAGTCTTAATATTATTAACGCTTGTTTGATTTTGACTTAAAATACTTGTTTTTTTAATTGGATATTTAATCATTTTAACATCACCTTCTTTTATTTTATCATATCTTTGTTTACAAGTATATTATTTACAAAAGAACTCTTTTATATAATGCATAATTTTGGCAATAGACACGAAAAAATAAATTAAACATATAATATATATGGTGATAATGTGATTGGCTTATTAGGTTGTGATAAACGATTAGAAGTTATCTATGATAAACTAAAATGTTTTTATGAAGTAATTATTAGTGATGATCTTAAAAAATTACAAGAATGCGATATATTAGTTTTACCTCCAGCAGGGGTAATAGATTTAGATTTGAATTTAAATTTAAAAGCTAAAAAAATAATTACAGGACGTATAGTTGATGAATTAGAAGAATATGCTAAGAAAAATGATATTATTTTAACAAGTTATTTTGATGATGAAGATTATGTAATTGAAAATGCTTATTTGACAGTACAAGTTTTACTAGAAATTATTTTAAAAAATGTATGTGCAGCATTAAGTGAATACAATATTTTAATTTTAGGATATGGATATTGTGGATGTTTATGCGCCTTAAATTTAAAGGAACATAATCTTAATTTAGATATTTTCACAATTGATAAATTAGAAAGTAAATATGCTAAAATGTATGGTTTTAACCATATTAATAATTTGGATGGAATAAATAAATATAATTTAATTATAAATACGATTCCGCACAATATAATTACTAGTGAAAAAATTAATTTAGATGCACTGGTTTTTGATATTGCAAGTTATCCTTATCTATTAAAAGACGAAAAACAATCTTTTACATATTTAAGACTACCTAAATTACCAGAGAAAAAATTAATTGAATCATCAACTATCTTATACCAAGCATTATGCAAAAAATTGGGCTAAAAAAGACCCTTTTTTTTATTTACTGCATATAATTAAAATGAGGTGAGAACAATAAGATTCTATAATGCATTAATTACACCATTTAAAAAAAATAAAAAAATTGATTTTAAAAAGTTTAAATTAATTATTAAAGATTTAGATAAAACACATGATGGATTTATTATAGCAGGATCAACAGGAGAAGGTTTATCTTTAAGTTTATGTGAGAAAAAAAGACTTATACGTCATGCTAGAAAAGTTACAAGTAAAAAAATATATCTTGCGATTACAAATCCTAATACCTATCAGGTCATTTCAGAGGTCAGAAAATGTGAGTTTTTAAATATAGATGGCTTTTTAGTGACGACTCCAATGTATTATCAAGCACCACAAGAAGGAATATACTATCATTTTGCTAAAATAGCTCAAAATACTCATCATGATATTATTTTATATAACGTACCGACTAGAACGATAAGCAATATCGATATTAAGACAATTATACGACTATCGAAGATAAAAAATATCATTGGAATAAAAGAATGTATGGGATTAAACAAAATTTTAGAAATTAAAAAGTCAACTAATATGTTGGTTTTTAGTGGTAATGATAAAGAATATATAAGTATCAAACATTTTGATGGATTAATTAGCGTTTTTTCATGCTTTTTTATTAATGAATTTAAAAAAGGACCTAGTAGTTTTTTAGATCAAAAAATTGAACATTTACAAAAGTATAATAATCCAATGGTTGTTAAAGAATTATTAGCGAAAAAATATGGCAAAATGTATTTTAGATTACCGTTAATTAATTTACATGAAAACGTAATCAATGAATTATACAATGAATTAAACTGATGTATTTTATTGTTTAATATGAAAAAATTTGATATAATATTATTAAATGAAAAGGAATGGAGGTCAAAGTTAGTTATTTAACTTTTAGATTTTATGAGTACAATTAATATAGCTGCTTTAGGTGGTCTTCAAGAACGTGGAAAAAATTTATATATAATTGAAGTTGATAATGATCTTTTTATTTTAGATGCAGGTTTTAAATATCCAACTTCAGAATTATATGGTGTTGATCGAATTGTTCCTGATTATTCATACCTAATTGAAAACGAAAAAAGAATTAAGGCCATTTTTTTAAGTCATGGTCATGACACACATATTGGAGGACTAATTCATATCTTAAAAGATATCAATGTTGATATATATTCAACAAAGTTCACTAATGCGGTTTTAAAAGACTTATTATTGGAGAATGACATTGATGTTAAAAAATTAAAATTACATATTATTAAACCAGAAGATGTAATTAAATTTGATAATGGTGTAAGTGTTAGTTTCTTCTCTACAACACACAATGTTCCTGAATCTGTTGGAATTGTCGTTAATACCAAAGATGGATGTATTGCATATACTGCCAACTATACATTTGACCAAAATGCAAAAGAATATTATAAAACAGATTATGAAGCTTTAATCAATACGTCAAAGAAAAATGTTTTATGTTTATTAACTGAATCTCAAGGATCATTAATTGATCAAAACCGTGGAACAATTTTAGAATTAATGCATCGTTTAAATAACATTTTTCAAAAAGCTAAAGGGCGCTTGATTTTTAGCTTATTTTCAAGTGATTTATTACGAATTCAACAAGTAGTTGACTTAGCTTTAACATATAATAAAAGAATAGCTATTATTGGACGCAAAACTCAAAGAATCGTTAATATTGCAATTAACTTAGGATATTTGTCAATTCCCAGTGATAGACTAGTAAATTTACGTTATATCGATGAAAAAAATAGTAATGATGATTCTGATTTAATTGTTTTAGTAACTGGAGAACGCCATGAACCATATTTCATGTTACAAAGAATGAGTAAAAAAATAGACCGTTTAATTAAAATTGATGAAAAAGACACGGTTGTTATTATGACAAAACCATATGCAGGAACAGAAAAAATGGCTGCTAAAACTTTAGATTTATTATATCGCTATGCTGGTTCAGTTTCAGTGATGGGTGATAAATTATTAATTGCTAGTGCAGCAACACGTGAAGAAATTAAACAAATGATTAATATTTTAAAACCTCAGTATGTCGTTCCTGTCATTGGAGAATTCCGCCATTTAACAGGTGTTAAAACAATTGTTGAATGCTTAGGCTTAGATGGTGAATCAGTAATCTATTTAGATAATGGGGAAGTACTACAGTTTAAAGATGGAAAAAAAGTAGGAATTGTTTCAGAAATTAATGTTGGTGAAACATTAATTGATGGTGATATTATTGGTGATGTCAATGATGCTGTTTTACGTGATCGTCAACTTTTAAGTGAAGATGGAGTTTTATTGATTGCATCTAATATTAATCCTAAAACACGAAAAATTTTAAGTGGTCCAGAAATTGTGACAAAAGGATTCATTTTTACTAAAGAAAATGAAGAATTAGTTGAAAAAATTAAAGAAATTTTCTATAATACAAGTCAAAAACATCTACAAGGAAAATTCATTAATTGGAGCGATTATAAAAATGATATCAAAAATGATGTTAATCGTTTCTTATATAAAACAACTAAACGTAATCCAGTTATTATCCCAGTAGTAATTTCAACAGATAAAGAATAAGACTTAATCAAACGATTAAGTCTTTTTTTGACATTATTTTAATTTTAAATATGTTATGATAAATTAGGTGATTATATTTGAAAGAAAAAAATAAAATAGCATACGAAAAAACAAATAAACATCTAAATGAAGTTATCTGCGTGTTTATAATGATTAGCATTTACATTATCATTACAGAAATTGGTGAAGTTGGATTATTATTAAAAATTATTTGCAAAATAATTTTAGGTGATTTATATTTTGTAATATTATTATTTAGTTTTTTAAGCTCTTTTTTAATTGTTTTACAACACGAAATAAAATATAAAAGCCAACCTTTCATCGGATTTATTTTAACTTATCTTTTTCTTTCTAGTTTAATGCACTTAGCAATTGACAAATATTTTAATTATGAAAACTCTATTGTAAATAGTTTTTATATGTACTTAGGATACTTAGAAAACTATCAGCAAAACTTTTTATTTGGTGGAGGAATTATAAGCAGTATTGTTAATCAGTTTTTATATAGTATTTTGGGAAAAAATGGCACTATATTTATTTTAATGTGTCTGCTTTTTTTCGCTATTTTCTTAATGTTTAACTTATCATTAAATAACATTGTGGAATTTTATCATGTAAGCAAAATGAAACTTACTAATACATATGATAAATGTGTTAATATCTTAAGTAAAATTCCTTATAAAGTAGAAAACAAAACTAATACTTATAAAATCAGTTATTTAAAGGAGTATCCTAAAATAAACAAAATCATTAACGAAGAATACGCTAATGATTTAACAAGCTATTTATTAATTTTTCTTGATAATATTGGCTTAGAATACACTATATCAGATAAAAAAATCGGTTATAATTATTTTTTATTGGAAATAAGTTTTAACGGCGAATTAGCTAACGAGGTTATAAAAAAGACATACCAATATTTGAATAATGAATGTTTTATCTTGAAAAATAAAACAACTTTAAAATTATATATTGAAAATAAAGAAGAATGTTCGTTAGGACTTAAGTCGATATTAATTAGAAAAAAGAATTTGATTCCATTAGGTAGATTCTTAAATGATAGCATTTCATACTATGAAACGGGCAATCTCTTATTTATTGGTGATAATATAACTGGTTTTTTACTTTCTTTTATAACAAGTATTTTGTTGATTAAAAAGATTAGTCCCACTATCTACGATTTAAAACGTAATCTACATTTTTTAAATGGTAAAAAAATAAAATATAAAACCATTTTTAATATTAAAGATTTATTAAATCAATTAGATACAGATATCGACTTACTAGAAGAATCATATATTATTATTAATTGTTTAGACAACATTAAAAAACAAGCTATGTATGAAGATTTGCAATACTTATTACGTTTCAGTAGAAATACTAAGATGCATTTTATTGTTATAAATGAAACATTTTCCAAAGAAGACTTTAATTTATATTCACTTTTTAAATTGAAGATGCTTGGAAAAGTTTGTGATAATTTAACATCAAATTTACTTTTAAAAAATACCCAAGCGGTATATTTAAAAAAAGAAGCTTCTTTGATGATTCAAGAAAGTCAAATAAAATTTATAGAAATCCCTTATGTTAGCTTAGAGGAATATAAAAAAATTGTTCGTTAATGTTTATTAAAATCTTTTAAAAATAAATATCGACTTACTAATGCTTTTTCATATTTACCTGTTTCTTTATATTGGTAGTATGTTTTATTTTTTAAATTATCGGGTAGATATTGTTGTTTTACTAAAGCATCAGGATAATCGTGAGGGTATTTATATTCTGCTTGATGATATTTAATTTCACGATTTAAAATATGTTTAGGAATAGCTCCACTTAAACCGTTTTGATAATCGAAAAGAGCTTGATCAATACTTTTTTCTCCGCTATTGGATTTTGGTGATAAAGCTAAATCAATCACAATTGTTGATAAAACGATTCGAGCTTCAGGAAAACCAAGCATCTTAGCTACATTACAAGCGGTGTATACTCTAACGCTTAAATTAGGATTGGCAAGACCGATATCCTCATAACTAATGGTTAAAAGGCGTCTGATAATAATTTCTAAATCACCTAAAGTGATTAATCTAGCCAAATAATGTAAAGCAGCATCGACATCACTACCACGAATTGACTTTTGTAAAGCACTTAAAACATCATAATAATGGTCTTCTTTATCATCTAAAGCTAATTGTGGTAATCCAAGATATTTTTTTGCCATTTCTAAAGTAATCGTTTCATCTTTATATAGTGTTAATAGTTCAAACATATTTAAAGCAGTTCGCACTTCATTATTAGCTGCTTTAGCAATATAAGGAAAAACATCTTTTTCAAAATGATAATTCTTAAACTCTTCTTTTTGATTAATTTTGTGAAGTAAGGTTTCAATATCTTTATTTTCAATAACATTTAAACGCAATAAATTACATCGACTACGAATAGCTTTATTAATTGCTTGATACGGATTAGTCGTTGTCAAACCAATCATAATTAATTTTCCTTGTTCAACAAATGACAATAAAAAATCTTGAGTATTAGTATTCATACGATGAATTTCGTCAATTACAACGATAATTTGTTCATGAAATTTTGTTGCTTCAGCAATTTCTTTTAATTTGGCTTTATTGTCGCTAGATGCATTAAATTCAAAAGAAGTTAAAGGATAATAAGACATGATAATATGGGCAATGGTTGTCTTTCCTGTTCCGGCTTCGCCATATAAAATCATAGATGTTAATTTATTTTCAGTAATCATTTGTCTAATCAGACCTTTTTTTCCTACAAGATGATCTTGTCCAATGACATCATCAAAGTCTTTTGGACGTACACGATAAGCTAATGGTTGCATTATATCACTTCCTTATTTGATTATTATATCATTTTTTACAGAAGAACACTGTTATTTTATCGAAAATTATGGTATTATTGAATAAAACTTTAAAGGAGTTTGATATAATGGATAAAAAAGGTATTAAAGGACAGCTTGATACTTTAGAAAAAACTAATTTTCCATCGGATTTTGCTAAAAGTTTAGCTTATAAAAACTTAGGATTAACGCTTTTAGCAGAAGATGAAAAAGAATCGTTAAACTTATTTATAAAAGCAGCCAAGCTAGATGATATCGTAAAAAAAGATCTAGCCAAAGATATTTTTGAATTAGCATATCGACTAAATGATTTTAAAACAGCATTAGAATACGCTAAAGAAGTACCATTAAACGATGATTATCAAAATTTAATAAAAATCAGTTCTGTTTTGGCTAATTCCAATTTTGTAACGGACTTAGAATATGCTTTAAAAGTAATCGATATTGTAATTGAGGCAATCGATAAATTTAATGAAGAAATCTATTTTATTAAAGAACGAATCTTAACAAAATTAAAACGATATGAAGAATTAATCAGCTTTGCAAAAAAATGTTATGATCAAGGTTTAGAAAAAAGCGGATATTTTTATGCTCGAAGTTTAATCTTAGATGCAAGTGCAAAAGAAGAAACGATTAATTATGCATTATTTATATTAGATGAAGAAAATACTTTAGAAGGTAATATCTTAAAGGCAGATACTTTAATTACTCATAAAAGATTAGAAGAAGCAAAATCATTTTTAGAATCTCTATTAGAAAATAATCCTGAACCTGCTTATGATGTTTTACTTGTAAGAACACATTTAGAATTAAAAGATTTTACTTTTGTTATTGACTATTCTGAAAATCTAATTACTAAAAATGATCCGATATATAAAGATTTACATTATATTCGTTATCAAGCTTTTAAATTGCAAAAAAAATATGATTTAATGATTGAAAGTTTCGATGCTATCTTAAAATTTGACAAAAAATTTATTTTAGGATATAGCGAGGTATTAGATTTATTGTTTAATTTTGATGAACGTGAAAGATTGTTAGAATATATCCAAATTGCTTTAACAAATAATCTTAATTCAATTGCTAATTATTATCTAGCTAAATATTATGACGTTTTAGAAAACAATCCTTCAAAAGCAAGACACTATTATAAAGAATGTTTAAAAGAAGATGAATCACTATATAAACCAGTTTATTTAGATTTTGAGCTACGTAAAAATAAAAATCCTCAACCATTTTATGATGAATTAAGAACATATTTTAAAATAGAGAATAAAAAATTAATTAAAGGAACAGAATTATTGTTAAAAACATTATATTCAGGAGATTATGGTATTTCTCGTGATTTAGCTTTCATAAAACTACATTTACCAAATTTAATTAAACGTTATAATACTCCAGAAATGCGCACATATAAAGCTTTAATTTTAGAAGAATCAACTTTATATCGTATTGATGATGAAAATATTGAAAATATTTATTTAAATGCCTATGAAAGTGCATTAAATGAAGTGGAATATGAATCGTTAGCGATTCCTCGTTATATTAACTATCTATTAAAAAACAATCCGGAAGAAGGAGCAAAACGTTGTTTAGAAGCAATTAAATTACCGATTAAAAGTGATAAAGTAACTTATTTATATGCTCATTTAGCTTTAATAAAAGATGATCCGTTATTTAATTTAGATGTTGCTTTAGCAATGTTAGAAAATCTACATCAAAAAACATATGATTATACTAGAGAATCTTTAAAAGCTTTAATTTACCATAAGTTAAATAATACTAAAAAACGTGATGAAGCTTTAAAGAATGTTAAAAAAGCTACAGATTATATGTCACTTTTAGAACTTCAACATTACGCTAAAATTAAAGAAAAGAATTTGCCTTTTTTCCCATTTATTGGTTAAAATGAAAAAAATAATTGACTTACATGGTTACACTATCGATGAAGCTAAAACGACTTTGGAAATCATTTTAAGCAGTAATATTAACAAATACGATTTTGTAGAAGTGATTCACGGATATAATAATGGACGTAAAATTAAAGATTTTTTAAAAAATTACAAGCATCAAAAGATAAGTTATGTTTCACAACTTGATTCAGGAAAAACAGTTTTTCATTTAAAGAAACGTCTTAAATAGGTGATAATATAAATATGTTTACTACAGATAAAGAAGCTATCAATTATATAGAAAATGCTAAGAAAAAAGAAAAAAGATTAAATTTAAATCGTATCAAAAAAGCACTAGATTATTTTAATCATCCTGAAAAAAGCTTCAAAAAAATACATGTTGCTGGAACAAATGGAAAAGGATCAACAGCGTGTTTTTTAGCTAATTTACTTATAAAACATGGATATAAAACGGGATTATTTATCAGTCCTTATATCTATTCATTTCACGAGAGAATTCAAATTGATGGTAATTATATAAGTGCTTCTGATTTACTTTATTATACTAATTTAGTTTATGATTATAACAAACAATTAGAAGATAAATTACCTTTTTTTGAACTAACTTTTTTAATTGCTTTATTATACTATAAAAATCAAAACGTTGAATATGCTGTTATTGAAGTAGGATTAGGAGGTTTATTAGATCCAACTAATTCAATCAATTATGATTTATCGTTAATAACATCGATTGGTTTAGATCATTTTGATCAATTAGGATCTGATATAACAAGTATTGCTTTGCATAAACTAGGAATTTTAAAACCTGGAAATAATTTAGTTTCTACTGTTAAAAACGATTTATACCCACTTTTTTTAAAGTATACCCAAGAAAACAATGTGCAATTTTATCATATTGACGAAACACAAATTATAAAAAAACACAATACTTTTATCTTTGATAATAATGAATATGAAATTAAAATGTTGGGTGATTTTCAAGTTAATAATGCTTTTTTAGCATTAAAGGCTTATCAAATTTTAAATTGTAGATTTAATTTAGAAAAGGCACAAAAAGCTTTACTTCAAACCGCTTGGCCAGGAAGATTAGAAGTTATAAGAGAAAAACCTTTACTATTTATTGATGGAGCTCATAATATTAGTGCTATTAATGAAATTATAACTTTTTTTGAAAAAAATTATCCAAATAAAAAAATTTACGTGCTTTTCATGGCAATGAAGGATAAGGATTATGTCAAAATGATTCAAGCTCTTGAAAAAATAGCTTTTCATTTTGTATTTACGAAAATTAATTATTATCGTGAAGAAGATCCACATAAATTATCCTTATTAACTACAAGAAGTTTTAATGTGATAGAAAATATTGATGAAGCATTAGATTATACATTAAAAATAGTTAATGAAGATGATATTATTCTAGGTATTGGATCATTATACTTGGTTTCATATTTTAAAAATAACTAAAACCAGAAATTCTGGTTTTATTTTTTTAAAGTAAAATGATATATTCTATTAATATATTATATGGGTGATATAAATGGAAAAACCACGAGAAAAACTATTAAAATATGGAATTAAGAGTTTAAAAGATGAAGAAGTACTCGCAATCTTATTAAATACAGGAACTAAAAATAATGATGTCTTAAGTTTATCAAAAAAATTATTAGAAGAAATATCTATTGTCTGTTTTCAAGATATAACACTTAATGAATTAATGAATATCAAAGGGATTAAATTGGCTAAAGCAGCACGAATTTTATGTGCAATGGAATTTGTGAAACGAATTAACAATTATGTATCGAAAATAAAACTCGATAATCCAGAAAACGTATATAAATTGTTAATGGGATATCAACACAAAGCTCAAGAGCACTTTATTTTATTATGTATTGATACAAAATGTAATCTTTTAAGTCAAAAAGTAATTTTCATTGGTACAACCAATAGTGTCAATATTTATCCAAAAGATATTTTAAGTGAAGCGGTAAAAAGAAATGCACAAGCTGTAATTATTGCACATAATCACCCTTCTGGTGATTATTATCCGTCGAAAGAGGATTTTGCAGTTACAGAATTATTAAAAAATTGTTTACAAATGGTCCAAATTGCATTATATGACCATCTCATCATTAGTCGAAAGGGCTATTATTCGTTTGCTGAGCATGGGCATATTAAATAAAAAAAAGCATAATATATTATAGGTGATATTATTGAAAAAAATTTTATTTATCATAATAGGTATTATTTTAATAATTAGTCCTAATTTGATTAAAACAGAGACTAATTTTTATAATTTAGCACATTTATATTTAGGTATCAACTATAACGAAAAAGTTTTTAACGAAAATTTAGCAATTATTTTTCAAAATAACAATTACTATAGGATAGAAAATCATAATGAAGCGATTAAGTCTTTTACAAGCGGGATTATTATTGATAAAGGTGATAATTATTGTGTGCTGCAATCTTTTAAGTTGCAATATCGAATTTTTAATGTTGATGAGATCTTAGTGAAAATTTATGAACAGGTAGATGAAAAAACGATTCTTGCAATTAATTATAAAGATTATTATGAATTGGAAATTTTATGCGATTAAAAATTCATTATTCACTAATTATAATTTTAATCGCTTTATTTTTTACACCTTATTTAAAACTTTATCTCTTTTTATACTTATTTTTAATTCTACATGAATTAGGTCATTTATATTTTTTAAAAAAATTTAAGTTCCAAGTAGAATCAATAACTCTTTATCCATTTGGGGGATTTATTTTATATGATAATTTAAAAAACACTTGTTTAAAAGAAGAGCTGTTGATTAATAGCAGTGGTATTATTATAAACATTATAATTTATATCATTTTTAAAAAATTGACTATTGATAGTTATTTACTTTATTTTTGCAAAATAATGATTTTATTTAATTTATTGCCGATTTATCCGCTCGATGGATTTAGAATTTATCAAAATATATTATCGTATGTTTTTTCTTATAAGTTTGTTTTAAAAATCACAAGTATTATTTCAATGATTAGTTTAGGAATATTTATTATTTATTTCATTATGAATTTTAATTTTCAGATGATTTTAATGGGGATAATATTTTTATTCGATAATATAAAATACTATCAAGCTAAATCAATGAATTATAACGCTTTTTTATTGAATAAATATCTTTTTCCTAAAAATTTAAAAAAGCATTATCTATCGGATAATATTCCTTTAGATGAATATTTTTTTAAAGGTAAAAACAATGATTATTATAGCGATATAAAATATTTAAATGAACAAAAAATTCTACATAAAAGATTTCATCATTTTTTAAATAAAAATGGCTAGGTTATAAAAAACTTAGCTTTTATTTTCGCAATTTATTTAAATTTTGTTATTGCATAAAATAGTAAAAATGGTAAAATAAAAATAATGAATTTAAAAATAAAAGGAGAAGTATAATGGCAATTTTACGCGTAGAAAATGTTAGTCACGGATTTGGTGATAGAACAATTTTAGAAAAAGCATCATTTTCATTATTAAATCGTGAACATGTTGCTTTAGTTGGAGCCAACGGAGAAGGAAAGACGACTTTTTTAAATATTATAATGGGAAATATTATCCCAGATGAAGGTAAAATCACTTGGTGTCGTCGTTTAACGGTTGGTTATTTAGATCAGCATACACGCTTAGAACCTGGTAAGACAGTTCGCCAAGTACTACAAGATGCCTTTAAATATATGTATGATTTAGAAAATGAAATGAATACAATATATGAAAAAATGTGTGATTGCACAGAAAAAGAAATGGAAGAATATTTAGAAGATGTTGGAGAAATCCAATCTATTTTAGATGCTGGTGAATTTTATAATCTAGATAAAAAAATTGAAGAAGTAGCATCAGGATTAGGACTAAAAGATATCGGTTTAGAAACAGATGTTACTATGTTGAGTGGTGGACAACGCTCTAAAGTTTTACTTACAAAATTACTCTTAGAAAATCCTAAAATTTTGGTTTTAGATGAACCAACTAACTTCTTAGATGAAAATCACATTCGTTGGTTAACTAATTATTTGCAAGAATATGAAAATGCCTTTATTTTAGTAAGCCATGATATTCCATTTGTCGAGGCTGTGTGTAATGTCATTTATCATCTTGAACAAGGAAATATGACGCGTTATACAGGTAGTTATCAAGATTTCATGAATGCATATGAAGTGAAAAAACGTCAACAAGAAGCATTATATGAACGTCAACAACGTGAAATAGCTGATTTAGAAGATTTTATTGCACGTAATAAAGCGCGTGTTGCAACGCGAGCAATGGCTGCGAGTAGACAAAAAAGATTAGATAAAATGGAAATTATTGAAAAAGTATCAGAAAAACCGAAACCAACATTCCGATTTAATGAAGCTCGTACTCCAGGTCGTATTTTAGTTGAAGTTAAGGATTTAGTATTAGGATATGATCATGCTTTAACTAAGCCGATTAATTTAGTGTTAGAGCGTAATCGTAAATATGCTTTAAAAGGGGTTAACGGAATTGGTAAATCGACATTTTTGAAAACAATTTTAGGTCTTGTTAAGCCGTTTAGTGGTGAGGTTTTCTTAGACCAATTTTTAGAAGTTGGTTATTTTGAACAAGAATCAGTTTCATCACGTAATACAGCTTTAGAAGAAATATGGCAAGAATATCCATCAATGACTAATGCAGAAGTTCGTGGTGCTTTAGCATCATGTGGATTAACTAAACAACACATTGAATCTTTAATGCTTGTTTTAAGTGGTGGAGAAAATGCTAAGGTACGTTTATGTAAAATTATGATTAAAGAATGTAATTTCTTAGTTTTAGATGAACCGACAAACCACTTAGATCAAGATGCTAAAGAATCATTAAAAGAAGCGTTAAAAAAATTTAAAGGTTCTGTATTGATTGTTAGTCATGAACCGGATTTTTATCAAGATATTGTTGACGAACAAATTAATGCTGAAGCATATAGTTTAAAAGTATTATAAAAAGGGGATTTAATTATGACATACGAAGAAATGTGGGATGCTTTTTGCCAAAAAGATGAAAATGCTATAAATGCAGATTATAGTGCTTGGCAATTTGGAGATAACCCTAATGAGCTTGCTTTACTTGTTAAAAATGGTGTTAAAAAAGCGACATCAAGTTTGTATAAATTATATCAAGTTGACGGTGATGCAATTCCGTTTGTTGGCGATTATAGCATTATCTTAGATAGCAATGACGAAGCTGTTTGTATAATTAAAGTAACAAAAGTATCGCTTATTCCTTTTAATGAAATTACTGAAAAACAAGCACGTTTAGAAGGTGAAGGCGATTTATCGCTACAATATTGGCGTAATACACATATCAATTTTTTTCAATCAGAAGTTAAAGAATATGGTTTAGAATTTAATTTAGATGATATGATTGTATTTGAAGAATTTGAAGTAGTGTATCAATAAGGTATGAAAACTCATACCTTTTTCACTTTACGATAGTAAAAATTAATGATATAATTAAAAAATGGACTAAAAAGAAAGGGATGATTAGATGGAAGATTTAATAATTGGTCATAATAATGTTTTTGTTACTTCAAAAGATGAATATTTCATCAAAGAAATCCTTTTTGAAAATGAATATTATGCTAAATATCATGTTTATAATAAAAATTTAATATCTTTTTGTTTACTTAAGTTAAAAACAAATTTTGATCTTTCGCGCGTGAAAAAATTTGTTCAAGTTTCTCGTTTTTTTGATGAAACAATTTTATTGCCACTAATCGATTATAATCTTGAAGAAGATGTTTTTTTATGTTTTCCAATGTCAGAAAAAGCTGATTTGAATAATCTTGATTATTTAAGTTTTGCCAAAAAATTTGCTAAAGGATTACATTTACTTCATAAAAATCGTTTATGGCATTTAAAGGTTGCTAAAGAATCTTTTTTTAGTTTTGAAAACAATATTTATTTAGGATGTTATGAAAATATCTTTTTAATTGATTATCAAGAATTAATCGATGAAACATATTACAAAAAAGAAGTAAAAAATGGAATCATTAATTCGCAAGATGATTATTTTGCTTTTGGAAACGTCATTAAAGAATTTGAATTTCAAAATGATTATATGAAAAGATTAATTAATGGGTTGTTATATAAAAACTATGGTTATTTTGAAATTATTAATTATACTAATAAAAGTGTTATTTCAAGAAGTAGTATTAATCATTATGAATTTAATCGGCATAAATATACCGATTATAAAGAACTAGCTATAGCGATGAGCAGAAATTGGTTTAAAGCGTTAGAACATCTGAAACTTGATTATTTAAGTGAATACTTTGAAACACTAGATCAAGATATTTATGATTTTATTTGTAATAGCATTGAAGAATGCGAATATTTAGATAGTGCTTTGACTTTAATCCTATATTATTTAAATCCCGGTTTAGGAATATGCATTCAAGGGAAAAATTTTGAAAATTTAAATACAATTGCAAGAAATGCTTATAAAGAATATCCTTTAAAAGATATTTTTTTAGAAAATACTTTAAAAGATGGTGTTTTATCAAAGATATATAATGTAAAATATCATAAAGGTGAATGTCAACTAGATGAATTAAATAATATCATTAATATTGAAAAAAATATTGAACATTCATTTTGTTATTACTATTTCATTTATAAATTCTTAGATAATAAGACATTTTTCTTTGTCTATAATGGACAAAAATTTTATCAAATGAAAGATGTTTATGAGTATTTACTTAAAAATAAACATAATATCTCTACACATTTAGACAATTTGAAAATTAATGAATATTTTCTTGCATTATTAGCTTTGAAAATAGGTATTAACGAAGTAATAAAAGCCATTAATTTGGATGGTTTTAATTACCGCTATCATCTGTTATCAATACTTAAAAATGATTATAACTTTGATGTAAATCCATTATTTGAAGCATCTTTTTCGTGGTATTTGATTTTAAATTATAATAAATATCGTTTTAAAAATAAGGATTTAGAATTAGCTTATCAAAATTTTGATAAAAGTGAAGATGGAATTATAAAATACCAACATGCTTTTCAACTTCAACAACAATTTTTAGCTAATTTTAATTATAATTTATTAATTTCCAATACCTCATTTGTTGAATGTCAAAAAGAAGAAGATTATCCGTGTATTTTATATGATAATCAAATAGTATCTAAACAATTTTTAGATGATCATCTTAAGGTAAATGATGTAGTATTGCCAAGAAGTTATGAGTATGAAAAAACTTTGGCTTTATCAATACTAGATCAATCATCGAAAAATGTTAAAGTTAAAGAAAACCAAATTTTTGTTAAATTAAAAGAAAATAGATGTGAATATCCAGATAAAATGATTTCTAAATTGTTTCATTATATCATAGTTTTTATTTTAGAAACAATTTTACTATTAATAAATAAAAGTTGTTATCCATTTTACATCATGAATGGTATTTTCTTACTTTTAATTTTAATTTATTTCTTTAAAACGATTTCTAATGCACAGTTTATTAAAAACATCTATCAAAATATACGCAAAACTAATAATGCCATTAATCAAAATGTGGACTTAATTAAAGAATATAATCCAAAAAAATTTGATTTTAAGAAAAAAGGTGTTTTAGATAGTCGGTTTGTACCAATTAAAAAGTACTATAGTGATAAAAATCATCAAAAACTTATAAAAAAAATTATCCATTTAAAGACATTTAACAACTTTTTATATTCGATATTGGCATATTTTTTTATTGTAAGTGCTAGCATTGTTTTATTGATAAATACTAAAGTATTTTTAGATGATTATTTACAAAATAATGCTATAATATTACCTGTGATTTATGTTGCGCCATGGCTTTTAGCGTTATTTTTTAGAAAAAATACTCAATTTAAAATTATTAACCGAACACTAACATTATTTTTAATTATTGTTATTGTATGCGGAATATTATCAATTGTTTAAAAAGGAGAAATTTAATGAAAATCTATTTAGTTAGTTTAGGATGCAGTAAAAATCTTGTCGATAGTGAAATGATTTTAGGTGCAATTGAAAATGGACAAATCGTTACGGATGCAAATGAAGCAGATTTAATGATTGTTAATACATGTGGATTTATTGAAGCTGCTAAAGAAGAAGCTATTAAAACGATTTTAGATTTAGCTGATATTAAAAAAGGAAATCAAAAACTTGTTGTTGTTGGATGCTTAGCCCAACGTTACAAAAAAGAGTTAGAATCATCAATGCCTGAAGTTGATCGTTTCTTAGCAATCAGTGAATATAATAAATTAGGTGAAATTTTAAATGCTTTAACAAATGAACATGCCTTTACGGATACAATTAATCCATTAAAACGTGTTTTATCAACCGGAAATAAATCGGTTTATGTTAAAATTAGTGAAGGATGTAATAATCGTTGTGCGTACTGTGCGATCCCTTTAATTCGTGGTAATTTACAAAGTAGAACAATCGAAAGTATTTATGAAGAAGTTTTAGAATTAGTTAAAAGCGGAGCTAAAGAAATTAATTTAATTTCACAAGATACGACAAACTATGGATTTGATTTATATAAAAAACCTGCAATTATTCCATTATTAGAAAAATTATTAACTATTAAAGATATTAAGTGGATTCGTATGCTATATTTATACCCAACATTAGTTACAGATGAATTTATTTCTTTTATAAAGAATAATCCAAAAGTTTTACCATATTTTGATATTCCGGTTCAACATTCAGAAACACGTGTATTAAAATCAATGTTACGCCGTGGAACAAAAGAAGAATATTTAGCGATGTTTAAAAAAATTAGACAAGAAATTCCAAATAGTGTTTTACGTACAACTATGATTGTAGGATTCCCTACAGAAACTGAAGAAGAATTTAATGATTTAATCGAATTTGTTAAAGAAGTTCAATTTGATCGCTTAGGAGCTTTTCCATATTCAAAAGAAGAAGATACTAAAGCATATGAATATGAAGATCAGATTCCTGAAAAAATTAAAAATCAACGATATAGTGAATTAATGGAAGTTCAAAAATGGATTTCCTTAGCTCAAAATAAGAAACATTTAAATCAAATAGAAGAAGTATTTATTGAAGGTTATGATGAAGAAATGTTAATGTATTATGGTCGAAGTTATGCCCATGCGCCTGATGATATTGACGGATGTATTTATGTAGCTGCATTAGAAGAACTACAAGTAGGACAAATTATTAAAGCTAAGATTGTCGATTGTGATTTTTACACATTAACAGCTGAACAGGTGTTAGAATAATGAAATTAAATATTGTACTATATAACCCAGAAATTCCACAAAATACTGGTAATATTATGCGTACTTGTGTAGCGATTAATGCTAAATTACACTTAATAAAGCCATTAGGATTTTCATTAGATGAAAAACATTTGCGTCGCAGTGCAGTTGATTATTATGATAGTATCGATTATACAGTTTATGAAAATTATGAAGAATTTTTATCTAAAAATAATGGTCAATTTTACTTTTTAACAAGATACGGGAATAAACCTCATTCAAGTTGTGATTTTACAAAATCTAATGAAGATATTTATCTAATATTTGGAAAAGAATCAACGGGAATTCCTTATGAAATTCTAGCCAATAACTTTGAAAATTGTTATCGTATTCCAACAACAGATAAGGTTAGAAGTTTAAATTTAAGTAATTGCGTTGCTATTTGTAGTTTTGAGGTATTACGTCAATTAAACTATCCAGGATTAATTGATCATGAACCAGATACATTAAAAGGTGAAAACTTTTTAAATCAATATATGAATAAATAGCCATATTTCATAGTGATATTTAAAGGTACTTTAAAAGTACCTTTTTTATTATTTATTTTAAACATAACTTACTAATCAATAAAAAATTAAGACAAAATGAATAATTTCAATCAATTTAATAATACTATATTTAATAAAAATAAATAAAAAATCAGTAAATAATTTAAAAAATCAATTAGTATTTAATTTTTTTTAAAGTTGATAAAAATTTAATAAGTTGTTTTATAAGTTTATTACATATATACGACAATTTTCGACCATAATAGTATTGGGTGATGACAATATATTTTGATGAATTTGCAGTCTTTGGATGTCTTTATTATCCATTTTATTACGCTTGTGATAACTTTGATAGTACCAATTTATATTTAGTTAATTATTTTCATGATGCATATTTTTATAATCAAGAAAAGACAAATTACCGCAAGTAAAAAAAACCTTTTAGTCTGAATAAGACTTTAAGGTCTTTTTTTCGTTTGACACCTTTTATTTTACGCGTATTTTTAGTATAATAAAAAATGGTGATTACTAATGGAGTTAACATTTAGCATACAACAAGATGATTATGCTTTTTATATCGGAAAAGTGCCAACATGTGGCATTTGCCAAACAGCTTATCTGATGCTTCAAAAATTAGAACCATTATTTCCAAAGATTACTTTTTATGAATTTAATTTGAACTTTGCTAAAGATTTAGTTCGAAATTTGGAAATTAGTAACATGCCTGTCTTTATTATTAGTCAAAAAGGAGTTATCAAAGATGTTTTCTATGATTTCACCTTTACAAAACTGGCATTAAAACTCGCAAAGATGGAGGAAGAATAATGTTAAAAAGAGGAGATATGGTGGAAATTCATAGCTATAAACATGATCATCATGTACATCGCACGTGGAATAACATCACGGTATTAGAAATTACAAAAAATTGTTTAGTTGTTGGAAATTATAAAAGTCGAGTGGTTGAATCTAACGGCCGTTTTTGGACAACAAAAGAACCAGCGATATGTTTTTTTTATGATAATAAATGGTTTAATGTTATTGCAATGTTAAAAAAAGAAGGTATTACATATTATTGCAATTTAAGTAGTCCTTATGTGTATGATGATGAAGCTATTAAATATATTGACTATGATTTAGATGTTAAGGTATTTAATGATTATAGTTTTAAAGTTTTAGATCGTGATGAGTATAAAGAACATTTAAATCAAATGCATTATCCAGATAAATTAAAGAATATAATTGAAGCCGAGTTACTTAATTTAATCGAACTTATCAAACGTAAAGAACCACCCTTTAATCATGAATTAATTTATAACTATTATGAAATGTATAAAAATATCAATAAAGGGTTAAAAGATAAATAATGTTTAAAAGAATTTATGTAGAGATTACTAATGCATGTAATTTAAACTGTTTTTTTTGTACCCAAGACAACCTTGCAAAACGTCATATGAAGTTATCAGAGTTCCAAATTGTTTTAAACAATATTAAAAATTATACACGTGAGATATATTTACACGTCAAAGGTGAACCCTTATTATGTAACGAAATTGACCAATTTATAGCTAAAGCACATGATGAAAAAATAAACGTTAATATTACGACAAATGGACGTCTTTTATTACAAAAATATGATAAATTAATCCAAAAACAAGTTAAAAGATTTAATGTTTCGATGCATTCATTTTATCCACTTGATAAAGAAGAGTTATATCGAATGTTAAATGATTTATATCTTTTTATTACTAAATATCATCAAATTTATCCAAATACTTTTTTTTCGTTACGCTTATGGGCTAATACAAATAAGAAAATTAGCCAAAATAACGATCAAATCGTTTCATACTTACAAAAAATTTTTAATTGTGATAAAATAATTAATAATCGTTTAAAAAACTATGTCATATTATCTCATGATGAAGAGTTTGTTTGGCCAAGTTTAGATAGCTCTTTTTATGAAACAATTGGCAGTTGTCGTGGTGGAAGGGATCAATTAGCTATTTTAGTTGATGGAACGGTTTGTATTTGTTGCCTTGATTCAAAGGGAACAAGTAATTTAGGAAATATTTACCAAGAAAGCTTGAAAGAAATTTTATCAAAACCTAAATATATTGAAGCAGTTAAAGGATTTCAAAATAATAAATTACAATTATCTATTTGCAGACATTGTAGTTATAGAAAGAGGTTTGAATGATGTACGAAATTATTATATCGATTATTTTGTTAATTATTATTATTTCGATTATTTATCTTACTTTAACGAGTTTTAATAATCGTAAAAAAATTCGTAAAATTTATGATGCATTGGCTAATTATGCCTTGATTAATGAAATTAATGATTTTGAAATTATTTATAAAAAAGATAACGACTATGATTTCTTATGTAAATTTGATGATCAGTTTCTTTTAATAAAAATAATTGATAATCCTAACAGCAATGAAATTATTTTAAACAGTAGAAGTAAATGGCAAATTAATAAAGGTGGAAGTAAAGATTATTTTGTAAATGATATTGAAAGTTTTTTAGTTTTAGATACAAAAAAAATAAAAGAAGAAAATGTTTTTAAAATAGCTTTAATATATCCTAATTCACGTAATTTAATGCGTTATGTCAATGAGTGTGAACTTGCCTTTATTTATCCTAATCAAGAAATTTATGGTTGTCACTTAATTCGCTTTTTAAATTTAAATCAAGACTTAAATGAAATAATTAAAATATAAGTGCCATTTAGGCACTTTTTTTTGCTATATAAAAACTATAAGTTATTGATGAGGTAGCATTTTTACCACTTAATATAAATCATAAAATTTATTACTTCATGTTGAAATAAAAGATATGAAAAAATTCACCAATAATAAATAAGCCATATTCTAATATAATAAATATTGTAGGTAAATCTTTTGGAACAAAATGATATTAATATATATGAAAAAGGCTTGTCAGATAAGTTGTAATCTCCGACAAGCATAATCATAATAATTAGTATTTTATAAAGATAACACAATATATTAAGTATTCTAAATATTTTATCGTGATATCCTATTGTATTTTTAAACTTTCAAAGTATTCAATTTGTTTTTGTAAATCCTCACGTAACGGCATATTGTATTTTTCATAACAATATTTTTCAATCTGTACGGCAACACCTTTGGTATATGCAACAGCCTCAACTACCGTTTTTGGACCAGTAACAATATCTCCTGCAGCAAAAACTCCAGATTTAGTAGTAATACCATAACCTTTTGTTTCAATTAATCCTTTTTTTGAGGCTTCTAAATCTTTAGTAGTCTTAGTAATATTTTCTAAAGGACCTTGACCAATAGCAATTATGACATTGTCACAAGGAATTTTATAAGCATTATCAGAATCATTAATATATTGCTTACTTCCATCTTCTAAAACTTTTTCAATGACTGGTTCAACGATAATACCGTCTTTTTGAATTTCGACAGTATTTAAGAAGTAACGCATTTTAACACCATCAACTTTAGCTAATTGTAACTCATGATTTGAAGCTGTTACTTGATCTTCACCTCTAAAGAAAATTACATTGACGTTAGAATGATTTTGACGTAGTATTGTTCTAGCAGCATCCATCGCTACATTTCCAGCACCGATAACTAAAACTTCTTTTCCTAAGTCATAAACAGCAGGATTTTTCAAATAATCAATGGCATAGTGCACGTGTCCTAAAGATTCTCCTTTAATTCGTAAGCTATTTGGTTTCCAAACACCTGTTCCGATAAAAATAGCGTCATATCCATCATTTAACATATCATCTAAAGTAATAGTTTGTCCAACTAAGGTATTTGGTCTAAAAACAATTCCTAATGATTTCATTAATTCTAAAAGTTTATCTAAAATGGTTTTAGGAAGACGAAAATCTGGTATTCCATAACGTAATACTCCACCAATTTTATCACGTGAATCAAATAAAGTAATATTAAATCCTCGTTTAGCTAATATGATGGCTAATGTTAATCCAGCAGGACCTGTTCCAATAATTCCTACATTCAAACCATTTTTCTCAATAGTCTTAGAATCAAATTTTTCTAAATAAAAACTAGATATGTAATTTTCAACAGAAAAGAAACTTATTGGCGTACCTTTTTTGTTTAAGACACAATGTCCTAGACAATTTTTTTCATGTGGGCAAATTAAAGAGCAAACAACAGAAAGAGGATTATTGCTAAATAACATCTCTCCGGCCTTAATAATTTCACCCTCTAAAAATAATTGCATCACCTCTGGTACGGGAGTTCTAACAGGGCATCCTTCTTTACATAAAGGACGTTTACATTTTAAACAGCGATTTGCTTCGTTTATAATTTCGTTCATAATAACCTCCTATTACGGCTTTTTGCTTATATTATAAACTATTTTATCGTAAAAATAAATTATAAATATCAAAATATTATATTGATATGTTATAATTTAAACAAAAATAAAATAAGAAGGTGTAATATGAAGAAAAAAGTAATAAGTATTGGTTTTATTATTTTATTAATAGTCTTATCAATTTACATAATAGTTCGCTTTATGCCATTTTTTTTATCATTAAAAGATGAAACAATCAGAAATGAATATGTTGAAAAATATCAAAACTTAAAAATATTAGGCGTATTTATGTTTTTAGGATTACAAATTCTTCAAGTTATAATTGCCTTTTTTCCAGGAGAAATTATTGAGGTCATGTCAGGCATCATTTATGGTCCTATTTTTGGACTTATTGTATGTGAGATAGGAATTTTTATTGCATCTTCGATCATTTTTTTGCTTGTTAAGGTATTAGGTAAGGGATTTGTCGACCGTAATGTTAGCGAAAAACAATATAAAAAACTGAGTTTTTTAAATGATGAAAAAAAATTGTCTATTTTAGTATTTTACGCTTTAATGTTACCAATGACACCAAAAGATGCACTTTTATATGTTGTTCCATTGACTAAAATTAAATATCCAAAATTTATGGTGATTAATTTAATCGCCCGAATACCTTCTATTTTAACATCGACCTTTGTTGGACAACAATTATTAGAAGGAGAATTAATATGGACAATTGTAATTTATGGAATTACTTTTATCATATCAATTATTTTTATTATTTTTAAAGAAAATATTTTAAAAATAATCTTTAAAATAAAAAATCTTTTCACAAAAAAAATAAATCAATGTAGATAAATATGCTGAACCCCATAAGTTGGACTAGTAGAAAATACTAGAAAGACTTATGGGGTTTTATTATGAAATTAAGTTTAGATGATAAATTAGAAATTATTTCATTAATAGAGAGTGGTTGGTCATATAAGAAAATACAATTAAAATTTAAAATTTGTGAATCCACCCTTAAAAGAATTATCAGGCAATATCGAAAACATGGAATTAAATCATTTAAGCCTAAAGGCAAAAATATGAAATATTCACCTGAATTTAAATGTGAAATAGTTATGAGGGTGTTAAGAAATAAAATATCAAAAATATCTACTATAATGATTTGTTAAAAAACATGAAGAGATTACTTTAGGTGAACTAAAAACTTTAACAAATAAAGAAGAAACGACTTTAAATGTAGAAGAAATGGGAATGATTAAATATCCACAATAAGTATTCTATGTCATTCCTAACTTTAGTCCAAAATCAAGAATGTTTGGCTGTGAAACATATTTCCAATGTTATACCTCGGCTTAGATTGAAAGTGCAAATGTTTTAAATGAAATTATGTATTCAATAGATTCAAGAGTTCAAAACTTAAAAGTTAAATATGCGTGTGATGGTTCAGGTCTTAATACTCATGAATACAAAACTCTCTATTTTGAAAACTTAACTGGATATAACTTAAGCAGAGGACGTGGGAAAGGCAGGAGAATTAATCTTTAAACCAATAAGTTTACCAGCAATGGAATTAAATTATCTATATGCTTTTAAAAATATTAGATTCTTACCATAAAATAATAAACCAACAAGCTTCAATGGAACATTGTCTGAAAAAGAAGAATATAAAACTTTTATTGAACGAGTCTATATTAAAGATAAAGTAGTTTATTACGACTATAAAACTTACGTTAAACCAACTAATGCTGAGACTAGTAGTTTAAAAGGATTATCTCTAAATGAAAAAGAATATTTCTACGAAAGAGATACAAGAGGAGTAATCAATCGAATTATTGATAAAAATGGTACAATATTAATTGAATATAAATATGATGATTGGGGTAAACCAACATGGACAACAAATAATACATCAGAAGCAAATGAATTACTTGAATTAAATCCATTTATGTATAAAGGGTATTTTTATGATCAAAATACAGGATTATATTACTTAAATACTAGATATTATGATCCTGAATTAGGTAGATTCATTAATGCAGATAAAGAAGTTGGTACAGTTCAAAACATTATGGGTATGAATTTATATGCTTACTGTCGTTGTAATCCAATCAGTTATGCCGATGAAAATGGCACTTGGCCACAATTGTTAACTAAAGTTTGTATAGGTATCGCAGTAATTGGTGTTTGTGCACTTGTTGCAGCTGCTACAGCTGGTACTGGTGTAGCATGTATCGGTATGTCAATGTTAGTTGGGGCTGCTAAAGGAGCTGCTATAGGTGCAGTTACAGGAGCACTTACAGGAGCAGTTATCGGAGCTGTT
>CALVBA010000017.1 GCA_944325695.1 uncultured Anaeroplasmataceae bacterium | reverse complement strand
CATAGCTCAGTTGGTTAGAGCACTTGACTGTTAATCAAGGGGTCCTAGGTTCGAGTCCTAGTGTGGGCGCCATTTAAGATAAATTAGTTTGGTAGTTGTTATCAAACTTTTTTTATGGAAAAATAATATTAAAGAATATCTTCAAATCGTTTGATTTAAACCATTTTAAAATATTTTATATCTTAAGACGATTAAAATTTAATCGTCTTTTTTTGTTTGACTTAAGAAGTTTTATTATGATATAATTATATGTAATTAGATAATAAAAAATAGTATAAATTTTTTGAGTATTAGAAAAGATATCATTAGAAATACTTAATTTTTTTATGTTTAAATATAAAAAATTAACATAAATGATACTGAGAACTATAAAAAAGAAAAGTAGGTATAATTATGTCAGTAAAAATTATTACAGATTCAACTTCCGATATAAGATATGATGAGGTAGAGAAGTTAGGAATCAAAGTTGTTCCATTGAACGTTTCATTTGGAGATGAGACATACAAAGATAGTGTAGATATAACAGTTGAAGATTTTTATAAAAAATTAAAAACATCACAATACTTTCCTAAAACAAGTCAACCTGCCCCTGAGCTTTTTGTAAAAATTTTTAATGAAGCAAAAGAAAAAGGTGACGATGTAATTTATATTGCTATTTCTAGCGGTTTAAGTGGAACAATTGGAAGTGCTAATTTAGCTAAATCGATTGTAGATTATGATAAGATACATATTATTGATAGTCTATCAAGTATTCAAGGATTACGTTTATTAGTTCATCATGCTTGTAAAATGCGTGATTTGGGATATAGTGCACATGATATTATTTCTCAAATTGAAGATATGAAAAAAAGAATCAAAATTTTTTCAATGATTGATACGCTAGAATACTTATACAAAGGTGGACGTTTAAGCAAAGCAAAATGTATTTTTGGTAATGCCGTAGGTTTAAAACCGCTAATAGATTTAGACGAAAAAGGAAAAATCCGTATGTATGGTAAAGTTATTGGGATTAATAGGGCATACAAAGCGATTTTAGATTCATTTTCAAAACATCCTTTTGATCCAGAATATCCTATTTATTTTGGGTATACTGACACCCCAATAAATTTAAATGTTTTAATAAATAAAATTGAATCTAAATACGATTTACCTGGAAAAGATATTTCACAAATTGGACCCACTATTGGTTCACATATTGGACATGGTGGTTTTTGTGTAATTTATGTTGAAAAAAAATAATAATGAGGTGATTAATTAATGAAACCAATCCTAATCGCGGTTGCTGGTGGTTCTGCATCAGGAAAGACTACGGTAGTTAGAAAAATTTTAGATAAATTGGATTGTAAAGATGTCTTAGTCATTACACAAGATGATTATTATAATGACTTATCAGAGTTATCTATGGAAGAACGTAAAAATATTAATTTTGATCATCCAGATTCTCTAGATAGCAAATTACTTTTAGAACAACTTAAAGATTTATTAAATAATAAGCCAATTCTAAAACCAAAATATGATTTTTCAATTCACAATAGAAGTAAAGAAAAAGAATACATAGAACCTAAAAAAATCATTATTTTAGAGGGAATACTTACTTTAAGAGACCCTAATATTTTAAAATTAGCTGATATAAAAATATTTGTTGAATCAGATGATGACCTACGTTTTATTCGTCGTTTATTACGAGATACGAAAGAACGAGGACGTACGATTGAAAGTGTTGTTGAACAATATATTTCTACAGTTAAACCGATGTATCATCAATTTGTTAAACCTTCTAAGCGAAATGCTGATATTATTATTCCAAACGATTCTAAACATGATGTAGCTGTTGAGGTTATTGTTGGCAAAATTAGACAAATTTTAAATGAAAAATAGGAGATATTATGATTGGAATTATTGGTGCAATGGATATTGAGGTAAATAATATTATTGCGAATATAACTAACTTAGAAAAATGGGAAATGGGACAATTAAGTTTTTATTCAGGAAAAATTGAAGATATTGATGTTTGTGTTGTTAAATGCGGTATTGGTAAAGTTAATGCAGCTATAACGGCATCATTAATGATTTCTAAATATCAACCACAAATTATTATTAATACGGGAATTGCTGGCGGAATTAACTTAGATCCAGAAAGCTTATTTGTATGTGATGATTTACTTTATTATGATGTTGATGTTCGTGCTTTTGGATATAAACTTGGTCAGGTTCCAGGATTACCAGAACGCTTTTTATCGAATAAAAAAATTAAGGAAGCTATTTTAAATGTTTTAAAAAATAAAAACATTCCTTTTTTTGAAGGAACAATTTATTCAGGAGATTCCTTTTTATCAAACTCGACTCGTTTAAATGATTTTGATATTAAAAAAGAAGCTGCTGTTGAAATGGAAGGGGCTGCCATCGCTCAAGTTTGTACTAAATTAGAAGTTGATTTTGCATCGATTAGGTTTATTTCAGATCGTCTAGATACAAGTAATCACATCGCTGATTATCAATCTTTTGAAACTGAAGCAGCAATGCGTTCAAGCATTATTTTAATGGAAGTAATTAAAGGTTTATCAATTTAAAAAGTAATTTATATAAGTAGTTTACAATTTTTTTATTTAGCATGTCTCTAAATAAGAATGAATTAACTACTTTTTTTATATTTAATTATATTTTTAAATAACGTATTTTAAGTGTGTTATTTCAATAAAAATAGACAATATTTTTAATTAGTTGATAAAAAAATATTAAAAACTATTTTTAATGTAATACTTGAAAAATAAAATAAAAAAAATAAAAAAAATTTAAAAAAACACTTGCATTTTTTGTTTGATTATTGTAGAATATAAGAGCGCTTGATAGAAAGCAAAAAATGGCCTGTTGGTGAAACGGTTAACACACATGCCTTTCACGCATGCATTTACGGGTTCGAACCCCGTACAGGTCACCAAAAAACAGCATAGTTACGCGATTAAATCATTTAATTAAAAAGCGTAATTTTAATAAATGGATACGATCATATCGTATCTTTTTTTTATGTTTAAATTAAAATTTAATTTTTTATCCTAATTAAAATCCTAAAAAGTAAAATAAAAAAATAATTTAATATCTAAAGTGTAAGAAAGAAGGAGGATAGAAATGAAAAAGATATTTATAATTATTTTTACTTTATTTTTACTAAATATTTTTAATAAGGGAGAATTAAATATTTATGCGAAAGAAGTTTTAAATGAAGAAGTAATAACTAATGATGTAAAAGATTTACCATACATGTGTCGTCCGGCCTCTAAAACTAAAAATTTTGCGGATAAGACGGCTTATTATATTGAAGATGGTCATTTATCAAGTGATTTTAATACAATAGTTTATGAGCGCCAAAAAGGACAAAATATACTAGAGATTACTGTCAGTACAAATGGAAAATCTCCTAATTTGAACAATGAGTACTTTTTATTAATTTTTTATGATTTAAAAACAGGAATAAAAATTAAATCAATTAAATATAAGGATGAAGAATTAAAAGAAACGGGTCCAAATACAGTACAAATAGATATTAGTGATTTACCCTTTGCCTCATTTAGTGTTAATTTTAGTTGTGGAAGTGAAGAATATCCATTTTCAGGTGATATAGCAGTATTATCAATTTCACTCCCAGAAAATGATTTTGATTATGCAATGACACCTTATCAAAAAGTAGATGATGATTTTGTATATGCTGATATTAAACAGTTTATTACATTACATTCTGAAAAAGATGCGATATATAATACTAATATAAATGATCCAATTAGCTTAGAAATACTTAAAACATATTTTAAATCAACGGATAACAGTAACTTAACTTCAGATATTGTTTTTGAAACAAATTATGTAGCTAGTGAGGTTGGTATTTATTATTTAAAGGCATCAGTTAGCGACAGTTATGGAAATATTTCAATATTAAATTGTGAAATTAATGTTCAAGATTTAGATGCCCCAATCATCACTACTAAAAATATAAACGATATTGATGTTGATTCTTTAATATCGATTGATGATTTAAAAAAATACTTTGAGATTAATGATAATTATTATGAAAAATCAAATATTAAGGTGCAATATGAAACAAATTATAAGCAAGAAAAGAAAGTCGGATCATACTATATAAAATGCATCGCTGAAGATGGTTCAAATAATATCTCATCAGCAACGATTCATTTTAAAGTGGTGGACAATAAAGCACCAGTTATTACGTTTAATGGGAAACTATCAGGCGGTAAATATAAAATTAATATTAGCGAGAATGTGACAATCGAAAATTTGAAAGCATTATTTAGTGTTAAAGATAATTATGATACCGATTTAATAGTGAACTTAGAAGGTGATTTGAATTTTAACATCATAGGTGATCATAAAGTTAAATGTAGTGTAGTTGATAGCTCTGGTAATAAAGCAGAATATGATTTAATAGTAAATGTTCGTGATAATATTTATCCAAAATTAAACTGTTTAGTAAAATATGTTTTAACAGATATCTCTAAACAAATGCAACTAGATGAGATAAAAAAACTTTTTACAGCATCAGATAATTATGATACGGAACTTGTAATAGATTTTGAAAGCAATTATCTTCCCTTAACACCAGGAGTTTATTATATTTTGGCGAGTGTTAGTGATAGTTCAGGAAATAAAGTATCATTAAAAATAGCCATTATTGTTGTGGATAATGAAGCACCAGTAATCAATGTTTCCGGTGGAATTGAGATAATTGAACATAATAATTTACAAGAAGAACAAGTTATCGAACATTTAAAAAAATTAGTGGGAGATACATATGAAATTATTAGTTTAAACTTTGATTTTAATGAACTTTTACAATATAAAGAAACAAATGTGTCTTATAAGATAAAGAATAAATACACTAATGAAATTCAAGAAATCACAAGTGTTCTACGCTTAACATCAACTCAAAATAATGATAATTACATTAATTTTACCTTAATTTTCATAATTATGAGTACATCAATCACTACAACAGTTATAATATTTATATATTATCGCAAAAAAAAGAATAAATTGACATCTTAATGTTGTTTTTTAAGATATAAATATAATCCACGTTTTTTGTTTTGATTTAACTTTCTTTTAATAATCGACTTTTTTCTTTAAAATAGATAATAAATGACGATAAATATAAAAAGTTTTATACATAAATTGGATTTTTTTTCCTAAAATGTCATGTCTCATTGACGACCGATACAACTTTTAGTATAATAGAGTTATATTATATTGATTTTTATTTAGGGTGTTAAATGATTTTTTTAATATAATATTATTTTATTAATTTGATAATATAAAATGGAGGAAAAAAACATGTATGAGTTTTTAATTCCCATTTTAAGTATTATTGTTGGGTTTGTAGCAGGATTTTTTGTAAGATTATTTACATATGAAAAATCATTAAATGCTGCTAAAGAAAAAGCACAATCGATTGTTGAAGAAGCAAAAATAAGTGCTGAGAAATCGAAAAAAGAACTTATTTCCGATGCTAAATTAGAGATTGCTAATTTAAAAAATGAAGCAGAAAAAGATATTTCGGAACGTAAAAAAGTTGTTTATGAACAAGAAGGAAAAATTACTCAAAGAGAAGAATCATTAGAAAGAAGAAGTAATAATCTAGACAAACGAGAAGAAACTTTAAATGCTAAAGAAATTAAATTAGATGATAAAAAAACGGAATTAGAACAATTAAATCTTAAAGTGGAAAATATTTTAAAACAACAAGAAGAGAAACTTCAGTTCATCGCTGAGCTAAATAAAGAAGAAGCTCGTAAAATAATTATGGATGAAGTTAGAAGTAATATGTCATTAGAAATATCGACATACATTAAAGAAGAGGAAGAAAAAGCAAAACTACATGTTAGTTCAACAGCTAAAAATTTACTTGCTCAAGCAATTCAAAAATATGCAAGTGAAGTAACAAGTGAAAAAACAGTAACAGTTGTTGGGCTACCTAGCGATGAAATGAAAGGACGAATTATTGGTCGAGAAGGGCGTAATATTCGTACTATTGAGGCTTTAACAGGGGTTGATTTAATTATCGATGATACACCTGAAGCTGTCGTTTTAAGTGGTTTTGATCCAATTCGTCGCGAGATTGCTAAAAAATCTTTAGAAGCTTTATTAAGTGATGGAAGAATCCATCCAGGAAGAATTGAAGAAATTGTAGAACGTAGTCGATTAGAAGTAGAAATGTTCATTCGTGAAAAAGGTGAAGAAGCTGTTTTTAATACGGGAATTGGTAAAGTCCATCCTGATTTAATTAAGTTATTAGGACGTTTAAATTACCGTACATCATATGGACAAAACGTTTTACAACATTCGATTGAAACAGCGTTTTTAGCTGCTAAGCTAGCTGTAGAAATTGGTGAAAATGAGATTTTAGCTAAACGTGCTGGTTTATTCCACGACATTGGTAAAGCAATTGATCATGAAGTTGAAGGATCACACGTAGAAATTGGAGTTGAATTAGCGACGAAGTATCGTGAGCCATTTGAGGTTATCGATGCTATTGCTTCACACCACGAAGATAAAGCTCCGGAGTCGATTATTGCTGTATTAGTAGCTGCTGCCGATGCTTTATCAAGTGCTAGACCTGGTGCTAGAAGTGACTCATTAGAAAATTATGTTAAACGATTAGAAAACCTTGAAAGTATTTCTAATTCTGTTCATGGTGTTGCTTCATCATTTGCAATTCAGGCAGGACGTGAAATTCGCGTATTAGTAAAGCCTGATGTTGTTGATGATTTATCAACATTTGCTGTAGCAAGAGAAATTAAGGAAAAAATTGAAGATCAATTAAGTTATCCAGGAACAATCAAGGTTACAGTTATTCGTGAAACAAGAGCTATAGATGTAGCTAAGTAAAAGAAGCTTTAAGCTTCTTTTTTTTTAGAAAGGAGATATGCAATGAAAATACTTTATGTTGGAGATATGTATTCAAGTAATTCGATTACCTACTTGAAAAAATTATTACCGATGTTAAAAGAAAAATATAATTATAACTTATTAATGGTGAATGGAGAAAATATTACTCATGGACGCGGTTTAAGTAAAAAACACTATAAAGAATTAATGGAATTAAATGTTAGCGTTATTTCTATGGGAAATCATACGTTCGGACAAAAAGAAATTCTTGATTATATCGATGAAGTAAATAACTTATGTCGTCCCGCAAACTATAATGCTCCCGGAAAAGGATATGTGACTATTAACTATAACGGTAAAAAAATTACGGTTATAAATCTTTTAGGACGTGTTTATTTTGAAATGAGTTTAGACAATCCATTTAAAGTAGCAAAAGAAATCATTCAAAACGTGCCAAGTGATTATTACATAATTGACTTTCATGCTGAAGCTACAAGTGAAAAAATTGCTTTAGGATATTATTTGGACGGTATTGCTCACGCTGTTATTGGTACACACACTCATGTTCAAACATCTGATGAAAGAGTTTTACCAAATAAAACTTTATATATTTCAGATATCGGAATGACTGGGCCATTAGAAGGTGTCATTGGAGTTGATCGAAATGTTATTATTTCAAGATTTGTAAATGGATTTAGTGAACCAAATAAAGTTGCTACAGGAAAAATGCAATTTAATGCCGTTTTACTCGATTTTACGATTTTAGATAAACCAAAAATCACAAGAATTCATATTGAAGAATAATAAATTTAAACGAGCATATAATTTACTATCAAAAAATAGGAGGAAATTATATGGAAGTTTTAAAAGTGTCATCAAAATCATTACCAAATAAAGTTGCAGGAGCTTTAGCTAATGCCTTTAAAGATTTTCAAGTTGTTGAGGTGCAAGCAATTGGTGCTGGAGCATTGAATCAAGCTATTAAAGCCATTGCAATTGCTCGCGGATATGTTGCCCCAACAGGAAAAGATTTAGTTTGTATTCCAGCTTTTTCAGATATTTTAATTGATGGAGAAGAACGTACAGCGATAAAGTTGATTGTAAAAGTGGCATAAAAATTATAAGTTGAATAATACTTTAAGTATTCTTCAACTTTCTTTTTTATCATATCAATTTTAATTGATTATCATTTTAAATTATGGTAAAATAATACGTATCTTAAAAAAACTACTAAATTAGAAGATATAATAAGTTAGTATAATTAGAAGTGGTGGTATAGAAAATGAAAAAAAAATTAGACAAAAACTTAGAGAAATATTTTATGCCTGATTTAAAAAAGGCTCGTAAAAGAATTGAAAAAGAAATTGAAACAGTTAGATATAATTTAGAAAACAAATATGAAAACATTGGTAATGGAAAAACATATTCCGTTTTAACTTATGGATGCCAGGGAAATGAAGCAGATAGTGAAATAATAAGCGGTATTTTAGAAAGCCTAGGATATGAAAAAGGAACTACAACTGATGAAAATGATGTTGTTATTATTAATACTTGTGCTGTTCGTGAAAATGCCGAAAATAAAATTTGGGGAGTTTTAGGACGTTTAAAACAAGCCAAACGTAATAATCCGGATATGATTATTGGAATTTGTGGATGTATGCCACAAGAAGAGAATGTCGTTAATACGTTATTAGAAAAATATCATCAAATTGATATTGTATTTGGTACGCATAATATTAATAATCTGCCAAGAATTATTTATGATACTTATATGTCAAAAGATAAGGTAATTGAAGTTTTATCTACTGAAGGTAAGATTGTTGAAAATATGCCAAAAAAACGTGCTAATAAACATCGTGCATGGGTAAATATTATGTACGGATGTGATGAATTTTGTACATATTGTATCGTGCCATATACTCGTGGTAAAGAACGTAGCCGTGATAAAGACGATGTAATAAATGAAGTTAAGAGTTTAGTTTCTGAAGGATATGTTGAGGTTACTTTATTAGGACAAAATGTTAATGCCTATGGTAAAGATTTAGATAATGGATATACGTTTGGTGATTTATTAGTTGATTTAGATAAAACAGGAATCAAACGTATTCGATATACTACAAGTCATCCACGAGATTTAGATGATAAAACAATTCAAGCTATGGCAACATGTAAATCAGTAATGCCACATATTCATTTACCTGTTCAATCTGGAAATGACGAAGTTTTAAAACGAATGAATCGTAAATATACAAAAGATGAATATTTAGTTTTAATTGAAAAATTAAAAAAAGCAATTCCTGGAATTGCTATTACAACTGATATTATTGTTGCTTTCCCTGGAGAAACACAAGAACAATTCCAAGATACACTTGAACTTGTTGATGAAGTTAAATTTGATGGGGCATTTACATTTATTTATTCTCCTCGTGAAGGAACACCAGCTAGTAAATATGAAAATTTATTAACGGAAGAAGAAAAACATGCTCGATTAAATGAACTAGTTGAACATACAAATCGTTTTTATAAAGAAGGAAATGAACGTTTCGTTGGAAAAGTTGTAGAAGTACTAGTTGATGAAGAAGCTAAAGAACCTGGAATGGTTTGTGGATATAGCGAACATTTTAAATTAGTTAACTTTGTAGGCGATAAATCTTTAATTGGATCATTAGTTAAAGTACGAATTACTGAGGCTAAAACGTGGTTTGTTAAAGGTGAGTTAGTTGAATAATTTAGAAAGTCTATTGGAAATGGTTGCTGATTATGAGCCTGTTAAAGAATATAAGCGATTAGAGGCAATTGTTTTAAATGACGAACATCAAAACTTGTTAAAAGACGTAAAAAAGGCCCAGAAAGCATTAGTTAATGCTAAGTATTTTAAAAAAGATGTGGAAAAATTTCAAGAAGAATATAATATTATTTATGATCAATATTTTTCTAAGCCATCGGTAGTTTCTTTTTTTAATGCTTTCGAAGAAGTATTAGAGCTTTTAAATAATATATGTAATATAATCGAACAAGAAATTAATGTAGATCTATTATAGACCTACATTTTTTCACTTTTTAAGAACTAATTCATATATTATAATTAAAGGAGGATTTTTGTGAATGAGATAAGAGAAATTGTTACCAAAGCAATTGTTGCTAAAGGAAAAAAAGTTTTTAATTTAAAAGAAGAAGTTCCTTTCGATATTATTCCATACTCGATTTTAGGAGTTTGGATTATCAATCACGAATTTGAAGCTACAAGAGTTGATGAAATGGTTAAAATTTCCGGTAATTTTGAAATAAATGTATGGTATTCAAGCAATAACAATGAAAAAACAGATATCTTGCGTCATAAAGTAAAATATATAAAAGATATTAAAACAAAACAAATTGTTAAAGAATATTTAGAAAACACAGATGATATCTTAGCTAAAATTATTAAACATCCAACATGTTTAAATGCAAAAATTTTAAATGAACATCTAGAATTAGATATTCAATTTGAAATACTTGCCGAAATTATAGGAGAAACCAAAATGCAAGTTACGGTTTTTAATACGTCAGATGTTTATTCAATTGATGATGAAATTGACGCTAATGTAGAAGAATTATTTTTAAATACTTAAACTTTTTTTAAAGAAATTGGATGAAAATCCAGTTTTTTTATATCACTTTTTTGATATTTTGTAGTATAATATACATATATAACATTGAACTAGTTTAAGATATAATAATATGCATAAAAAAGCGTTATAATGCAATTTATTATGTTTTTGTATCGTTAAAATGCTTGTCAAAAACAACATTTTATTATATTATATAATAGAAATCAATAATATGTATGGAGGTGTTTCTATGCAAATTTCGGTAAGCGACAACTTAATTGTGTTAAATGGCAAAAATTATATTTTATCTGATGAAATTGAAAAAATTGCTATCATAAGTTCAACGCATATTGTCGATTTTTTTAACAAGAAAAACATCAAATTACCACGAAAAATCCGAATTAATGCATTAAGATTAACATTTAGAGATTTAGTTGAAAAAAGTAGAGTATTAAGATCTGACGGATTTAGTGATGAGTTTCTATATCGCTTAAATTGGTTTAATGAATTTAGTGAGTATCAATTAGAATCTTTATTTAATATTTATACCGACAGTAAGCTTGTTCTTGAATATAAGAAAAATTTATGGTACAGCATTTTTTTAAATGCAACCCAAATTGGTCTAACAGATAATGACATAATTAGTATATTTAACAGTCGAATTGGCGATAAAGAAGATATTATATCGTATAATCAAAGATTATTATCTATTTTTGTGGATGAAAAAGAAGAATTTGATGGATTAGGTATAGCTACTTTTAGAAGAGTATTGGCCGCTTCATCTACATTAGTTGATATCCGTGATTTGGGAAACAATAAATATAAAATCAACGTTCCAAAACGTCTAAAAAAAGAAGAATTATTACAAATTATTTTTGAAGAATTGGAAAAAGTTTGTAAATTAGATGATGCAATTGTTGAAAAACTAAAAAAAGGGTCAATTGTATCGTTACAACGGTTTTGCAAAGATAACAATATCAAAGCTTCAATTGAATTGAAAAAAGAAGAATTAGTTGAATATATTTTAAATCGTCGTTTTGAAAGTCAATTATGGTCAGAACAAGCATTCGATTATATTGTCGATGATGTACAACAATATTTTCCTCGTCAATTTAATTATATTGAAGAAGAGCCACAAGAAGAAAATATTGAAGATGAAGTAGAACAAGGGGAAATTGTTTATAAAGATGAAATAACAAATATTATTGAACAATTACAAAATAAAATCACTAATTTAGAAACTGAGATTACATCATTAAAAGAAGAAAAGACAAATGAAAATATTACAGATTCTAATGAATTAATTAAAAAAATTGCTTTTTTAGAGGAAAAAATCCAATTTATTCAAAATGAAAATTTGGATAATAATGTAACAACTAAATTAAATGATATCGATGACAAAATTGCACAATTACAAGCAAGTGATGATGAAGGTGTAGAATTTTATAATGAACTTGTCGATAAAGTTAATGGACTTCAAAATAGCTTAAGTACACTTGATCACAGTGAAAAAATAGTAGATAATAACATACTAAATGAAATTACAGAAAAGATTAATCTATTAGAAGAAACAATCGAAAATATATCAGAAAAAAGCGAAGTTGTTTCAGTTGAAAATAATGATTTTGAAGTTATGACCTTATCAGATATTCATGATTATGTTGATGCTAAGATTCAATCAATTACAGAAAACAATAATGAAACAGATACCCTAAAGGGATATATTGATGAAAAAATTGGGGATTTTAGTGAAGAATTAGATCAAATTACAAATAATCTATATCAGTATATTGATGAGACTTGCGATAAAATAAATTCTAATATAAATACAATACAAAATGAAGAAATCGGAAGTCTTGCTACAGTTGAAATGCATGCACATTTAGAAGACCGTATTAATACATTAGAAAAAGCTGAAAAAGGTGTTTCTTTAGAAGAAGTAAATAAGATAATTGAAGAAGTTACTAATAATAAACTACAGCAAGTTTATGGATATATTAATGAAATGTTTGCACAAAATATGAAGAAAATTCAAGATGATATGGATACATATCGGCAATTAACAGATGAAATTAATAGAAACATGAAAGAACAAATCATTAATTTATCAAATCGCTTAGAAAATGCTACAAATAAATTCGATCATTTCGTAATAACAAGAAGTATTGAGCAAGCTATTTTAGATAGCAAAAAAACAATGGATGATTTTATTTTGTTAAACAAATCAGAAATGGATAACATAAAGCAAAGTATGTCAGAAATCAAAGAAGAACTAGATGAACAACGCGAATATGATGATTATATGGACGAGCTTTATAATCAATACTATGATAATTATTATGGTGAAAAAGTAGAGGAAAATGACCAAGAAAATACTGAGGAAGATGAATCTTCTACAAGTGAAATTGCATTTGATATAAATAATTTATCAAAGAAAGAACGTAAATTATACGAGAAGTTATATAGGAAAGAATTAAAAAAGTTGAAAAAAAATAAAAAGTAAAGGATGTGTGTTTTGATGTTAGATAACAAAGTTATTAATGATAAAAAAGAATTAACAAATGAAAATAAAACAGAAAAAAAAGGACAAGAACGTCCAACTAGGGTACAACGTAGACCACATATTCCATACATGGTACCACCGTTTGTAATCCCTTACCCAGTGTATCAACAACAGCCTTACCCACAACAACCAATGTATCAACAACAAAATCCGCAAGGATGTCCAAATTGTCAAGGACTTCCTCAGCAACCACAGCCTTACCCATATTATTACCCATATCCAAATGTAATGTCTCAACAAAACCCACAATATAATGGAGTAAATCCTCACCCATACTTTATACCGCAACAACATATGATACCAGGGGAATATTATAATCCATATCCGCAATATGATGGAGTAAACGAGTTTTATCAACCACAAGCTCCACTAACAAAACAGCAAATCGCTGAAAGAGCTGCTTTAAATGCGTTAAATGATTATAATAATCAAGTTAGTCACATTCAAGATGAAAATGGGGAAGTAAAGAAACTTTCACGTCGTGAAGTTAAACTATTAGCTAAAGAAGAGAAAAAAAAGGCAAAGAAAATGCGTAAAGCTAACAAAAAAGATCAACTAAATTATATTAATCCAGAATATGTTGAAAATAACGATCTTTTAGTCCCACAACAAGTAGGACATAAAAAAAGAAGAGGATTTTTAAGTGTAATTGGTAAAATTATCATAACTTTATTGATTATATTATTGATTTTAGCTGTAGCCTTAGGTGTTTTCTATTTCTTCTATGACAATGTTAAAGGACAAGGAAATTACTTTACAAAGCCTATTTTAAAATGGATTGGTGAATTCTATGAATGGGTTGGTAACACATGGAATTTCATTTTTAAAAAATAAATAGAAATTAAGGGTGTATATGATGAAATTAGAATATAAAGAAATTGATAAATCGCAATATACCCCTATGATGCAACAATACCTAGATATAAAAAAAGACTATAAAGATACTATAGTCTTTTTTCGATTAGGTGATTTTTATGAAATGTTTTTTAATGATGCTTTAGTTGCTTCAAGGGAGTTAGAAATTGCTTTAACAGGAAGAGATGCTGGAGCATCAGAACGTGTTCCAATGTGTGGAATTCCGTTTCATGCTTGTAATACATATATTGAAAAATTAGTCGCAAAAGGATATAAAATTGCGATAGTAGAACAAGTTGAAGATCCAAAAAGTGTTAAGGGTATTGTTAAACGTGATGTAGTTCGTTTAATTACCCCAGGAACTTTAATCGAACAAGGATTAGACGATAAAATCAATAACTACTTAATTAGTGTAATTGAAGATAATAAAAAATATATTTTTAGCTATGCAGATGTTTCAACAGGAGAAATCTATTTAACAGAAATCAGTACTGATGATTTATTAATTAATGAAATATTATCACTTAAATGTCGTGAAATTATTGTATTAAGTTCTTTTAATAAAGATCTTGCGAATAAATTATTACAAAACTTCCAAATTTGTGTATCATATTATGATGTAATAGAAATACCAGATTATTTAAATTATTTAATGGAAGATATAAGTAATAAAAATTATTACAAAGGGATTGGATTATTAATTAATTATATTTTAAATACACAACGACAAGAATTAACTCACCTAAAAAAAGTTGAAATATATGAAGCAAATCGCTTTTTACAGATTGATGTACATTCAAGAAGAAATCTAGAATTAACAGAAACATTACGTAATAATCAAAAAAATGGATCATTATTATGGTTATTGGATAAATGTAGTACGGCTCTAGGTAGTCGATATCTATATAAAATGCTACAACGTCCATTACTTGATTATAAAGAAATCAATCAACGATTAGATGCCGTAAGTGCGTTAATGAATAATTATATTATTCGATATGATATAAAAGAAACCTTAAAAACAGTTTATGATTTAGAACGAATTGTTGGAAGAATATCATGTGGTAATGCAAATGCTAAAGATTTGGTCCAATTACGTCGGTCTCTTTTAAATATGCCAGAATTAAAACGTTTAGTTCGATTATTAAATGATGATACATTAAATTCATTGTCAGATGAAATTGATCTAATGGAAGATTTAACCACAATTTTATCGAAAGCTTTAGTCGATAATCCTCCTTTAACTATTAAAGAAGGTGGAATGATTAAATCAGGATATAATGATGTTTTAGATCAACTTTTAGATGTTACAACAAATGGAAAAGATTGGTTAATTAACTATGAAATGCAAGAACGAGAAAAAACACAAATTAAAAATTTAAAGGTAGGATATAATCGCGTTTTTGGATATTATATAGAAATATCAAAAGCTAATAATGCTTTAATTAAGGATGAATTTGGATATGAAAGACGACAAACATTAGCTAATAGTGAAAGATTTATTACTAAGGAATTAAAAGAACACGAAAATCTTGTTTTAGGTGCTTCAGATAAAATATTAAAGCTTGAATATGAATTATTTGTAGAAATTCGTGAATTTAGTAAAAAATTCATCAAACAACTTCAAGAATTATCAAACATTGTCGCTTTAATCGATGTTTTATGTTCATTTGCTGATGTTTCAGAAGAAAATAATTATGTACGTCCTACTTTTACATTAAACCGTAATCTAACTGTAATTGAAGGTCGTCATCCAGTTATTGAAAAGATTTTAGAAAATAATTACGTTGCCAATGATATTTACATTAACTCATATAATTTATTACTTATTACAGGGCCTAATATGAGTGGTAAATCGACTTATATGAGACAATTAGCTTTAACGATTATCATGGCACAAATAGGATGTTTTGTTCCAGCTTCTAAAGCGGAACTACCACTTTATGATAAGATTTTTACGCGCATTGGTGCGAGTGATGATTTAGTTAGTGGACAATCAACATTCATGGTTGAAATGCTTGAAACAAATTACGCTCTTACTAATGCTACAAAAAATTCTTTGATTTTATTAGATGAAATAGGTCGTGGTACAGCGACATATGATGGTATGGCTTTAGCTCAGGCAATAATTGAATATATCCATGAAAAATTAGGTACAACAACTATTTTTTCTACACATTATCATGAGCTGACAGCTCTTGAAAATAAGCTTTCACATTTAAAAAATATTCATGTTGAAGCTAAAGAAGAGAAAGATGGAGTTGTTTTCTTACATAAAGTCTTAGATGGACCCCAAGATAAGTCATACGGAATTAACGTTGCATCACTTGCTAAATTACCAAAACCATTAATTAGGCGTGCAACTGATATTTTAAATCATTTTGAAAGTACAAGTGTCAAAGAAAATATTAATTTAGATTTATTTAATTTTGATGAGATAAATGAAATAAAACAAGATGCTAAAGATCCGTTAATAGAAGAAATTAAAGATCTAGATATAAATGAAATGACACCCCTTGAATGTATGACATATTTATCTAATTTACAAAAAAAATTAATTAAAGGATGATTAAAATGGGAAAAATTATTCAACTGGATAATCATCTTGCAAATATGATTGCTGCTGGTGAAGTTGTCGAAAAACCATATAGTGTTGTTAAAGAGTTGGTTGAAAATAGTATTGATGCAAATGCAAAAAATATAACAATTACTTTACAAGATAGTGGAATGACGATGATCGATGTTCTAGATGATGGTGATGGAATGTCACAAGATGATGCTTTGATGGCTTTTAAAAGACATGCCACATCAAAGATTAAAAACGAACATGATTTATATCGAATTAATTCATTAGGATTTAGAGGAGAAGCTATTCCTTCAATTGCATCAGTATCGCTTTTTGAATTATCAACAAATAACGGTTTAACAAATGGCTATAAAGTTACATATAAAGCTGGTAAAATGATTAATGAAGAATCTGTTAGTATGAATAAAGGAACGCATATTAAGGTTTCTAATTTATTTTTTAATACACCAGCTCGCCTAAAATATATTAAGTCTTTGAATACAGAATTGGCATACATAACAGAATTAATTGATAAACTAGCATTAGCTAATAAAGATATTCGCTTTAAGTTAATTAATAATCAGAAAGTTTTATTTCAAAGTAATGGACAAGGGAATATGCAAAGCTTAATAGCGAATATTTATGGCATTGAGGCTGCTAAAAATCTTTTATATAAAGAAGCTTTTTGTCCAGGTGTCGAAATTAAATTATATTTAGTTAAAAGTATCATTAATAAATCACGTAAAAATGATATTATTCTAATTTGTAATAAACGTTATGTTAGAAATACAAATTTAATTAATGCTTTGATTGATGGATATAAAACATATTTACCACAATTTCGTTATCCAATTGCTGTGATTGATATTAAAATTGATCCACTATTGATTGATGTGAATGTGCATCCATCAAAATTAGAAATCAAGTTTAGTGAGGAAGACGTAATTAAATATACAATAACTAATGCAACGATAGATGCTTTAAAAGAAACAGAGATGATTCCAAACTACAATATCGGTAGTAAAGTTGATAGCTACACTAATGAAAAAGTTAATTTAGAAACAAAATATGAAACCCAAACATTAAATTTTAATTTAGAAAAATATGATGAACCAACATACCAAAAAAACCATTTATATGATGTGAAAAAAGAGTATAGTTTTGAAAAAAATGAAGAAAAAATAAAACAAACACCAAACATTTCTAATACTAAAAAAGAAGATTATAGAAAGACATTTCCTTCTTTTGAATATATTGGTACACTTCACGGAACCTATTTATTATTTCAAAATGAAGAGGGATTATTTTTAGTTGATCAGCATGCAGCTGAAGAGCGTATTAATTATGAGTACTATTATCATTTCTTTGAAAAAGAAAGTGTTCAAACAATTGATTTACTAATCCCTATTAATGTCAACTGTACCAAAAATGAACTTCTTTTTTTACTAGAAAATAAAGATAAATTAACTAAAATCGGTTTTCATTTGGAAGAGTCAGGCTTAAATAGTTTCTTTATTCGTAGTATTCCGACTTATATTAAAAATAATAATGTTGAAGAGATTGTTAAGAAAATTATTTATTATATGATTGAAAAAAATAGCGTAGATATGATGATACTTCGTGATTCCTTAGCCAAAATGATTGCGTGTAAAAAATCAATTAAAGCAAATCACAAAATAAACTTAGAAGAAATAAACACTTTAATAAATAATCTTAAAAAATGTGATAATCCTTATACTTGTCCACACGGTAGACCAACTATCGTTAAGTTGACAACATATGAAATTGAAAAGTTATTTAAGAGGGTAATGTGATGAAAAAAGTTGTAGTAATATGCGGACCAACCGCAAGTGGAAAAACTAAAATATCAATTGAATTAGCTAAATATTTTAACGCTGAAATCATTTCAGGTGATAGTGTTAGTGTATATAAACGCCTAGATATAGGAAGTGCTAAAATCAAAGAAGAAGAAAAAGAAGGCGTAATACATCATTTAATTGATCTATTAGATCCAACTGAAGAGTATTCAACAGCATGTTTTCAACGTCATTGTCGGGCAATAATTGATGAAGTTGCTCGTCCTTTCATCGTAGGAGGAACAGGGTTATATATTAAATCAGCACTGTATGATTATGAATTTAGTGATAGTAAAAGAGATGCTGAATTTGCTTCTAAATTTACATTTTGTAGCAATCAAGAATTATTTGAAATGCTAGAAAAATATGATTCTAAAGCGTGTGAAAAATTACACCCAAATAACCGAAAAAGGGTACTTAGAGCTTTAGAAATGGCTTTAAACAATGATCATATATCAAATAAAAATAAAAAAGACATTTTGTTATATGATACTTATATCATTTATCTGGACTTAGATAGAGATGTTTTATACAATAGAATTAATAAACGTGTTGATTTAATGCTTAAAGAAGGATTATTAGAAGAAGTAAAAGGACTTTATGACGATGGAATTATCATTAATGCAATCGGATATAAAGAATTTATTCCATATTTTAAAGACGAAATATCCCTTGAAACAGCAATAGAAGAAATTAAAAAAAATACTAGACATTTAGCTAAAAGACAAATAACATGGTTTAAAAATCAGATGGATACACATTTTTATCAAGTTGATTTAGCAAATATTGAAAAGACTATTGAAAATATTAAGCGTGACTTAGAGGAGTTTTATGCTAAATAAAAATATTTATTTAGTTGGCATGCCTGGAAGTGGGAAAACAACTATATCAAAAGAACTATGTTTCAGATTCAATTATGATTTTGTTGATTTAGACCAATATATTGAACAACAATCAGGATTAAGCATTATTGAAATTTTTTCAAGATATGGTGAAGATTATTTTCGTATTTTGGAGAAAAAAGCCTTACAAGATCACATCAATAGTAATAAAATAATTTCTACTGGCGGTGGTATAGTAAAGGATAAGATGAATAAAAAGTTAATGCATGGCATTGTTATTTTTATAGATGTTGATTTAAAAACTTTACAGAAACGCCTTCAAAATGATAAAAATCGTCCGTTATTACGCGATATATCAATAGAAGATTTATACGCTAATCGTATTGAAAATTATCACTATTTTGCGGACTATGTCGTTATAAATGATAATTTAGAAAAATGTCTTAACCATATTAGGAGGATATTAGATGAAGAAAATATTAGTCATTAATGGACCTAATTTAAATATGCTTGGACGAAGAAATAAAGATCATTATGGAACTAAAACGCTAAATGATATTATTGAAATGATGAAACAAGAAGATTATTTTATTTATGATTTTTTTCAATCTAATCACGAAGGAGATATTGTTTCTAAAATTCAAGAAGGATTTAATTATGATGGCTTAATTATTAATCCGGCTGCTTATACTCATACATCTATTGCGATTCACGATGCTTTAGAACTTTTAGATATTCCTAAGATAGAAGTTCATTTAAGCGATGTCAATAATCGTGAAGAGTTTCGTAAAATAAATTATATCTCTAGTGTTTGTGATCATACGATTACTAATTTACGTGAAGATGGTTATATTGAAGCAATAAAATATTTGAAAAAATTTTTTAATATGATATAATAAATTGGTTAAAATTTTAAAAAAGGAGCAAAAAAGATGATTTTAAGTAACGATTTTAAAAATGGAATGACGATTGAATATAATGGTAACTTATATGCTATTTTGGAATTCTTACATGTTAAACCAGGTAAAGGTGCAGCTTTTGTTCGTACTAAATTAAGAAATATGCGTACAGGAACAATTACTGAGTATTCATTCCAAGCTGGAGAAAAAGTAAAACAAGTTATTTTAGAAAAAATTCCAATGCAATACATTTATGAAGATGGAGCAAATAAAGTATTCATGAATAATGAAACTTATGAACAAATTGAAATTCCAACAGAAAAAATAAAAAATGAATCACGTTTCTTAGTAGAAGGAATGGAAGTTGAAGTTTTATCAATTGAAGGAGAAATTTTAGGTTTAAAATTACCTGATAAAGTAGTATTAAAAATTACACAAACAGATCCAGCAACAAAAGGAGTATCTGGTAGTGCTAAAAAAGATGCTATTTTAGAAACAGGACATAAAATTTTAGTTCCATTATTTATCGAAACAGGAGAGTCAGTTATTGTTTCAACTGATACGGGAGAATACGATTCTCGTGCATAATAAGTAACCTTAAGTCATGAACTTAAGGTTTTTTTATTGAGATATTACATCTAAAAACCTCTATTTCATAATTTTTGATAAAAAAATATATATTTTAAAAAAAATGGTTGTATTTCAAAAAATAAATATATACAATAGAAATGGAAGGAGAAAGAATTATTTATTTATGTTGTTAGATTTATCATCGAATTAGCATATACTACTTTAGGTGATAAAATGTTAAAGGTATGTATTGTGGGGATTTGTGGAAGTATGGGAAGACATATTTATGAACTTTTACAAAATAATGACGAATATCAAGTAATATGTGGAATTGATCAAAAAAGTTTCGAACATGTTAAAACTTATATTTCCTATGATGAATTAAATAACAATGAAATAGACTTGTTAATTGATTTTTCAAAAGCTGATTTTTCTTATCAAACGATTAAAAAAGCTTTAAAAGATCAAATTAAAGTTATTTCAGGGACAACAAATTTAAAAAAAAGCGAAATTGATGAATTAATAATGATCGCTAAAAAGAATAGAGTTGGGTTTATTCATACCCCTAATTTTGCTAAGGGGGCTAGTTTGATGTATAAACTTATAAACGATTATAAAGATTATTTCAGTTCACATGATTTAATCGAAATTCATAAAAAACGAAAAATCGATAAACCAAGTGGTACAGCAAAGGAATATGCGATTAATTTAGATAAAAATATTGAAAATATCCAAGTATTACGATTAGATAATACAAATACAACACATCAAGTTATCTTTTCCAATCAAGATGAGAGATTTACAATCACTCATGAAATTTTAAATCAAGAAGCCTTTGATAAGGGATTTATGTTATCACTTAAAGCTTTAGGTAAAGATGATATTGTAGGACTTAAGATGTTTTATGAATTTTACTTTGATAGTACGTTACCTTAACAATTATGTTATAATAGTTATGGTGATTTTATGATTGAGAAAATAATAAAGAATGGATATTTTAATTTTGAAAAATTTTTATTTGAAAACTATACATCATTAAATTTAACATCAGATGAGGTTTTTGTATGTATTGGATTAATTAAAGTTTTCTTTGACAAAAAAGGTAGCTTTAAAATGGTGGCTATTAAACAAGCTACAAATTTTGATGAGAAATTATGTTCTAAAATTGTAAGCGATTTACTTGATAAAAAAATTTTAGAAATTGATACTGTTGTTGGTAAAAATGGCAAATTAACTGAAGTTTTCACTTTAAAAGGACTTTTTTCATTGATTGAGGACAATATTAATGAAATCGGTAGCAGTAATCAAATGAAACAAGAAATAACAATACAAAATAATGATCAACTAGAGGAAATTGTTAAAATGATGGAAAATAACTTTAATCGTAATTTAAACCATTTTGAAATCGATACAATTTTTTCATGGATTGATAGTGGGATTACAATAGAAGATATTAATAATGCTTTAGTATATGCAAAGAAAAATCATCGATTAAATTTTAAATTTTTAGATGCTTTTTTAATAGAAAACAAAAACAATAAAGTTGAAGTAGATGAAGAAACATCACAATTTATTAACGATTTTTTAAAAGGTATTAAGCGATGAATGACATTCAAAAAAACTTAGACATATTGTTTCCGGATGCCCATTGCGAACTACAATATTTTAATGATTTCTCCTTTTTAATTGCGGTACTATTAAGTGCACAAACGACAGATAAAAAAGTTAATGTTGTGACTAAAGAATTATTTGTTTCTTATCCGGATGTTAAAAGTTTAAGTGGAGCAAATTTAGAAGATTTGATTAGAATTTTAAAACCACTAGGATTAGCTAATACCAAAGCTAAAAATATAAAAAAACTAGCTACCATATTATTAGAAAAATATGATGGTAATGTACCTGCTACAAGAAATGAAATAGAAAGTCTTCCCGGAGTAGGAAGAAAGACATGCAATGTTTTTCTGTCAGAAATTTATCAAATCCCTAATTTCGCGGTCGACACACACGTTTTAAGAGTTTCCAATCGTTTAGGTTTAGTAGATAGTAATGATGTTTTGGAAGTTGAAAAAGAATTAAAAGCAATTTTTGATGAAAAAGATTGGATTAAACTTCATCATCAATTTATCTTTTTTGGACGGTATTTGTGTAAAGCTAAAAATCCTGAATGCTTCCGTTGCCCGTTTAAAGAAATTTGCAGAAAGAAGGATTAGTATTAAAGTTAAAATTTTTGACTTCGAACACGAAGGGGATTTAGAAGAAGCAATAAATGATTTTTTATTAGGGGAATATAAAATACACGATATAAAATATCAAATAAGTCATTTTTTTGCCCAAGGTGAGCAAATATATTCTTTTTCTGCGCTAATTATTTATGAAGAGTAAGCTTTAAATAAATATCTAGCAAAAGGTAGAAGATTATAATGAAGAAAATTTCTAAAAGAATTATTAATTTAAAAAACGATTATGATATTTGTAAAAACAACTATATAGGTAAAGAGATTCGTAGAATCCGCTTGTTGAAAGGTTTAAATTTAGAAGAGTTATCAGATAAATGTTGTAGTATTAGTTATCTTTGTAAGGTTGAAACGGGTAAAATTGAACCAAATAAAGAAATTTTAACAGAAATTTTAAATCGATTAGGATTTAGCAGTAGTGATTTAAAATTAATAGATAAGTTAGATTCCGTTTTAGACCAAATAATTATCGATGCATATTATCGTAAATATGCTCATATTGAAGAAACAATTGATAAATATAAGACGATGGAATTTTATCGTGCTAAAGTTGTTTTATTTGTTGGATATGTCATGTTAAATAAAACAGCTGAATTACTTAGTATTTATAATGAACTTTCTTTTTTAAAAGATGCCCTTGATTATGATAGAAGTATCATCCAATTATTCTTAGCATATTATCATTTAAAGCGTCAAAATAATCGTAAAGCGATTAATGCTATTAGTGAAGTAAATGTAAAAGTATTAAATCGATTTGATTACGCTATTTATATGGAATTATTGACAAAACTTTCGTTTTATTGTAATAGTACAACATTTTATGATGCATATAATATTTCATCAAGTCAAGCTTTCGCTACTAATAATTTTTTATTAATTGATGAATTAAATTTTATCCGTTTTTTGGATGCTGTCATGAAAAAACAGATGACTGTATGTGATGAACTGTATCATTTAAATAAAAATAGTAGTATTTATATTAAAGAATATGATGTTTTATATCTATATATTAATGAATATTATAAAGAAATTATCGCATTAGACGCGAATGATGATTTAACTTATATCTTAAAAATTTTATCATATGAAAAGTTAAAAGATACTAAAAATATTGTCAAAATGGTTCAAGAAAATCGTGATTTTAAAGATAACACTTTAAAATATCGTTATAAAAGTTATCGCTATAAATATTTATATGATGTTAGTTTATATAAAGAATTCTTATTAAATGAGGCATTAAAAATGACAAAAATCTTGTATTTTCCAGTAGAGATGCGTAGATATTGTGATTTAATACTTAATTTAGAACAAAAAGAATTTAAATATAAAAATTGTGTTGATCTTTACACACGTTGTAATGAAGAAATTGTTAATTTTGATGCTAAAATCTTAACATTAAAACTTTAATTAAAAAAAGTAATAAATTTAATCACCTCTAATATATAATTGGAGGTGATTTTTTTGTTTTTAATACATCTAATTATTTTAATATCATGTTTTAATATCCAATCTAAAGCTAATAATGCGACATATTATTGGGAAAATACTGTAATTAATATAGCTGTTGGATCTGATTTAGAAGATTTTATTGAAAAACCTAAATGTATTTATGTATTAAACGGGAGTATTGTAAATGATAAAAATTTGCAGTATGAAAGAGGTAGTAATGATACATTTTTATCGACTGTAAATACAAATGTTGTAGGACAATATAAAGTTTATTATACAGCTTATTTTTTTAGTTATGGAATTTCTTTTACCGAAGAAATAATTTTTAATGTTTATGATAACGAAGCTCCACAATGTATCTTTTTAAAAAATGAAATCAAAACACCATATGGCGTCAATATAACTGATATAAGGTCGTGTATTATAGTAACTGATAATAGCACACCTATAGATAAAATTAAAGTTATTATTGACGATTCAGCTGTAAATTATAATCAAATTGGGACATATCAATTAGCCTTTTATTTAGAAGATTTAGAAAAAAATAGAAGTTATCACACAATTAATGTAGTTGTATATGATGATATAAAACCGGTTATAGCTTTAGTAAAAGAGCCAATCGTTAATTATGGGGAATACCAGTATAAGTTATTAGATTTTGTTGTAGGAATCGATAATGTCGATGATGATATAACTGATAAAATAGAGATTATCGATGAATTAAATCCATTTGTTTTAGGGATACAGCCAATAAAATTACGTCTTTTAGATTCCTCTAATAATGAAACTTTATTTACTTTAAATGTAAAAGTTGAGGACGTAGTAGGACCTACAATTACATTAAAAAAACCGAAAATTATAGTTTTAATATCCGAATTAAGTATTTTAGCTGAAAAAATCAATGAAAATATGGTAATAGAAGATAATTTAGATAATGATATTGAAATTATAATGGAATATGAGATTGATAAAATAGGAATTTATAGCGTGAAAATTATAGCGATTGATGATAATCATAATCAAACAGAAGCAATTTTAGAAGTAGATATTATTGAAGATGCTTTTGAATTTAATAATTATTTTACTTTTAAAAAAGGAGAAAAAATAGATTTAAAGACATGTATTTTAGATAATAATCATGATTTAGATGATGTAGTTGTTGTATATAGTTTTATTGATTGGAATAAAGCAGGGATTTATCAGGTTATAGTAAATTACAAACGAAACGACCAAACAGAAATTGCAGTTGTTGAAGTTGAAATATTAGAATCACAAATAAAAAATGAAACAATATATATAATTATTGGAGTAGCATTTGTCGGTTTATCTTTAATAATATATAAATATTTTATTAAAAAGCGCATAAACTCCTAATAGGTGATAATTTGGTTAAAATGCTATATTTGGATAAACCACAATTAAAAATGTTTAAAAAAAATCGTTTTTCAAAAGAAAATAGTGAAATATTTGACGATATTATAAAATATTTATATCCAAAAAGAAAAAAGAATCAACTTTTAATGATGAAAGATGAACATATCCTATTGTTTTTATTACTTCATACTGTAATGAATAAAAATACCATACTATATGTTTCAAAAAATGCATTTGAATCATCAGAAAAAGTAATTCATTATCTTAAGTGTGAAGTGCGTATTTTTTTAAAACTAGAAGAAATTATAGAAGAAAAAGTTAAAATTATATTAATCGATTCATTATTAGATAATTATTTAGAGGAAGAAAAATTTAATCATTTATTTAAAAAATGGCCAGAATTATATGTTGTTTGTTTCGATTATAATCGTGTTTTTAGTTATGATACATATAACTACGATAATAATATGTTCATTGATTATGACAATTTAATTTTTATTAATAAGCTTCATTCTAATAAAGAAGTTTATCCATACATAGTGTCAAACTATCAACTTATCAGTTATTTAGAAACAATGCTTGAAGATTTAAATTGTAGTATGGAAATTGATTTGTTTATTTCTGTTGATACTCACCTAGAGTATGTCAAATACTTTAAAAATATAATTTATAGAAATTATGTATACCTACAGAAATATCTAACAAAATTAAATATTAGCTACGATGATCTAAAATATGGATGTTATTTAACAATTTATATTAGACATGATAAATTATTAGAAAAGCAAATTTATGCGATTAAAATAGATGATAAAGTAAAAATTGATTTACGATTGCCATTAAGCCAAATTAAAGAGTTTATCTATCGTTTAAAGTAGCCATTCTTCTTGTCTTATATTTTTACAAATGGTATAATTGTAATGATAAGAGGAGGAATGTTGATGATTGGATTTTTATACGGACAGACTGAATATTCAATTTTAAATAATGCTCTTTTTTTAGATGATTATATCAATTTTGCCAAACAAGAAAAATATTCCTTTTTGACGATTACAGATGAAAATATGCATGGATATTACAAGTTTTATACAAAGTGCATGCAAAATAATATTAAACCAATTATAGGTCTTAAAATAATTGTAGAAAATGTCTATATTGAAAATACTGCATTACTTTTATACGCCAAAAACAAAATTGGATTTCAAAATTTATTAAAAATATCTTCTAATTACATGTTAAATAAAAAACCTTTTTCATTAGAAGAATTAAAAAAATATAAAGATGGATTAATTGCTGTAACATCAGGAATTGATTCAGAAATAGATAAATTAATTTTTTTAGGAAAAGAAGATAGTGCTTCACAAATCATCGATGAATATAAAATGATTTTTGAAGATGATTTTTATTTAGGGTTAATGGTACAATCTTTTAAAACTGAAAACATGTCAGCTTCAATGATTGAAAGATTAGCCAATGAAAAAGAAGTTTTAGTTGTTCCACTATCAAAGACACTTTATTATCATAAGTACGATAAAGAATTATATGAATATTTATGCAAAATTGATGGAAGATTAGCTAATATCGAAGACGACGATTATTCATTAAAAACTAAAGAAGAGTTAGAACAAGATTTTATCATGTATCCATATGTATTTGATAATTTAGAAAAATTAATCAGTACCATTAATTTTGCACTTCCAGAAACAAAAGTTAAATTACCAACATATCCCAATAAAATGAACATGAGTAGTCATGATTTTTTGCGTTATTTGACACAAAAAGGTTTAAAAAGACGATTATTAATTAATCAAATAAATGATCAAACAAAGTATTTTGAACGATTAAATCACGAATTGCAAGTTATTGAAAAAATGGGATATGAAGATTATTTTTTAATTGTTTATGATTTTGTAAATTATGCTAAAAAAAATGATGTCTTAGTTGGTCCTGGGAGAGGATCAGCTGCTGGATCTCTTGTATCGTATAGTTTGGGAATTGTCGATATTGACCCGATTAAATATGATTTATTATTTGAACGTTTTTTAAATCCAGAACGAATTTCTATGCCGGATATTGATTTAGATTTTCCTGATGATAAAAGAGATTTTGTTATTGGATATGTTCAAGAAAAATATGGAAAAAATCGCGTTTGTAACATTACTACATTCGGAACATTTCAAACTCGTTCATCCATTCGCGATGTCGCTAGATGTATGAAAATGGAACTTGTTAAGGTTGATGAGATTGTTAAAATGTTACAAGTTAAAACAGTTGAAGAATTAAAAATTATTTTTAATGATGATCAAGAAATATACAAATTATTAGATATTGCTTCACGTATTGAAGGTTTACCAAGGCATATTTCCACACACGCAGCGGGAATAATTTTAAGTAGTGATAATCTAACAGATGTAATTCCGATTCAAGAGGGAATAAATGGTTTATATCAATCACAATTAGAAGCTAGTGATTTAGAAGCTTTAGGACTTTTGAAAATTGATTTTTTAGGGATAAAAAATCTACAAATGATCCATCAAATGACAAGTGACATTAATAAAATTACACCTTTTGATATTCGTAAAATTAATTTAAATGATAAAAAAACATATGAACTTTTATCTAATGCCGATACTGTGGGAATATTTCAATTAGAAAGTGCAGGAATAAAAAATGTTTTACGTAAATTAAAACCTTCAACATTTGAGGATGTTGTTGCGGTATTAGCTTTATATAGACCTGGTGCGATGGATAATATTGATGAATTTATTGCGCGAAAGAATGGTAAAAAGTTTAAATATATTCATCCCGATTTAGAACCAATCTTAAAAAACACTTATGGTATTATCGTTTATCAAGAACAAATTATGATGATTTGTTATCAATTTGTTGGATATTCTTTAGGGGAAGCTGATTTATTACGTCGTGCTATTGGAAAAAAACGTGAAGATATTATGCAAAAAGAACGTTCCCATTTTATTGAAAAATGCATTAATAAAGGCCATACTTTAGAGTTAGCTAATGAATTATACAATTATATTTTAAAATTTGCTAACTACGGATTTAATCGTTCTCATTCAGTTTGTTATGCATTAGTAAGCTATCAAATGGCATATATAAAAGCTAATTATTTACCGATTTTTATGAAGCATTTAATGAATAATACTATTGGTAATGAAGCATCATTAAAAGAATATATTAATTATTGTCTTAGAAATAAAATTACAGTTTTACCACCAAATATTAATATTTCAACTACAGAATTCGAAGAACGTGATAATAAATTATATATGCCATTACAAGCAATTAAGGGAATTGGAATTAATACGGTAATCGATTTATTAAACGAACGTCAAGATGGTTTTGTAGATTATAATGATTTTAAACAAAAAACATTTAAAGTTATTAGTAATCGTGTTTTTGAAGGATTAATTTTTGCTGGTGCTTTAGATTGTTTTGGTCATAGTAAAAAATATATGCATGAGAATATGGGACAAGAAGTTGTTTCATTTAATAAATATTTAGATGTGATTATTGATGAAAGTGAATACCAAGAAGACTTTTTAATAACTAAAGAAAAAGAATACCTTGGTTTTAACATTCGTTATGATTTATTTAAAAACATAACCGATTTATATAAAAAATTTCAACTACGACCATTTAATTACTTGAAAAAGCAGTATGATAATGTGATTATTGGGCAAATATTATCTGTTAAAAGTATTTCAACTAAGAAACAAGAACCTATGGCATTTGTTAAGGTTAATGATGGCTTTACAGAAGTAGAAGGCGTTATTTTCCCTAAAAATTATAATGAAGTAATTACTAAAATAAAAAAAGATTGCTTAATGTTTATTACTTTGGATATTAGTATTAGAAATAATATTAAGCAAATGGTAATTAAAGATATCAAGGAATTATAAAAAAACTGTGGAATATTTAATTTCGTTAAAAAGAAATTAAAATTTCACTTTTTTTATTTTAAAGGTGATTTATCATAACAAGTGCAACAAAAAAACTCATGAGATTACTATCATGTTAAAATGTAAGTGACCAAACA
>CALVBA010000016.1 GCA_944325695.1 uncultured Anaeroplasmataceae bacterium | reverse complement strand
ATATTAACTAAACTAAAATCACTATCTTTAAGTAGTTCTCCTTTTGTAACAACAAAATTAGAATCACTTGAATAATATCTATCTGCATATTTAATAACAAAATAATCAAAGTTATAAACATTATTTTCAACTAAATAGTTCATTAATCCACTTGATGGGGCTTTTTGAATTATATCACTCTGTTTATTATAAGTTAAATTATCATTTTCTGTAATTAATTGACTATTTAAATTAGTAATGGAATCGGTTGTTTCAAATGCTTTATCAGTAATTGTATCTTTTACCATTGAAAATGTGAAAATAGTTAGCAATAAATTGATAATTCCCAACATAAAAATAATCATATATAACGACTTTGATGTAAATCCCTTCAATTTTTTCACCCCTTTTTTTAAATTTGTCGTAAAAACTTTTTTTTATTATATAAATATTTTTTATTCAAGTCAAATATTTTTTACTATTTAATGTAAAAAAGTTGTCTGAGAGACAACTTAATTACATAATTGTTTTGCGTTTAAAATATCCTATTACTCCGGAAACCTTTGTAACCGTAATAAAAGATTTTTTATCAACTTCTTTAACAATTTTTACTAATTTTGGCAATTGGAAGCGAGAAATAATTGTTTTTAAAACCATCTTTTCTTGATGGGTATACATCCCAACTGCTTTATAAGCTGTTACTCCTCTTTCTAATTGTGTTGTAAGTTCTCGACTTACTTCTTCACCCATTACTGTTATAATTTCAACACTAACATGGACATAAGCATTATGAATCTTATCAATTACAATACTATTTATAATTATGCGAATAATAGTATAGAAACATAATAAAGCACTACCATATATCCATCCACAACATATCGCTAAAAGTCCATTTATTATCAGTGTTACCATGCCAATTGAAATATTTTTCTTAAAAGCTAAGTATTGCCCTAAAATATCAATACCTCCCGTTGACCCACCACATTTTAAGATTAATGCACAAGGTACAGCGGTTAAAATACCACCCATTAAAGCGTATAACATAATCAGTCCATCATTTCCATATAGGACTCTACCTTCAGAAAAATCAACAAAAGGTATAATATCTAAAAAAATTGCTTGTGAAAATACACTAATTGCAGAATAGATAACGAAACGTTTCGATACCCCTTTCCATCCAATGATGAAAACAGGAATATTAAAAACAATCGTTAAAAGTCCTAAACTTAAGGACACTTTGCCATTTGATAAATTATAAATTACGTCACGCAATAATTGTGATAACCCGGAAACGCCACCGGCATAAATTTTCGCAGGTTCTAAAAACCAAATAACACCACATACATAAACTAAAGAAAAAATAATCATTATCAAAGATATAACAATATCTTTCTTAAGCATCTCTTTGTTCATAATTATCTAACTTCGTCCCCTGGATTACCATCTTTAATTTCGATTAATTCTAAATTCTTATCTCCAGCACATAATACCATACCATAAGATAAGACACCACGTAATTTAACTGGTTTTAGATTTGTTACAACAATAACTTTTTTACCAATAATATCTTCTGGTTTGTAGAAACTAGCAATTCCTGAAACAATTTGTTTCACACAACCATTTCCTACATCAATTTGATTTACTAATAATTTTTTAGCATCTGGATGCATTTTTGAGTCGATAATTTTACCAACTACCATTTTTACTTTTATAAAATCGTCGAATTCAATTAAATCTTCAACTACTTCTTCTTGTTCTTCTTTTTCAATTTTTTCTAACATTTCTTTAATATCAAAACGTTTAAATAAAACCTTTTGTTCTCCTATCTTATATTTTTCAACACTTCCAAAGTGTAATGAAGAAAATGTTTTTTGATCTGTATTTAATTGTAAAAACATTTCACAAGCTGTATCTGGAATAAATGCTTGTAATAAAACTGCAGCAAAACGTAATGTTTCTAATAAATTATACATAACATTTTCTAAAACATCTTTTTGACTCTCATCTTTAGCTAACACCCAAGGAGCAGTTTCATCGATATATTTATTAGCACGACTTAATAAGTTCATAACACGTTCAATCGCATCAGCAACTTTTAATTCATTCATATCTTTAACTGTCTCTTCTAATAAACGATTAGCTTGATTAATTAAATCATCATCAAAAGCAGTTTTAGCATTATTTTTATTTACGATGCCACCAAAATATTTGTTAACCATCGACATCGTACGATTTAATAAGTTACTTAAATTATTTGCTAAATCACTATTTGTACGTTCCATTAATAATTCATGCGTTAAATTACCATCTTGAGCATATGGAATTTCATGTAATACATAGTAACGTACTGGATCTAAACCATATAAATCAATTAATTCATCTGTATATAAAACATTTCCTTTTGATTTACTCATTTTATTTTTGTTCATCAAAATCCATGGATGTCCAAAAATTTTCTTTGGTAATTCAATACCCAACATCATTAACATAATTGGCCAGTAAATCGTATGAAAACGTAAAATATCTTTTCCAATTAAATGCACATCGCATGGCCAATATTGCATAAAATCGCTATGTGAATTTCCATCAACATCATATCCTAATCCCGTAATATAGTTAGATAAAGCATCTAACCACACATATGAAACGTGCTTAGGATCAAATGGAAGTGGAATACCCCAATTAAATGTTGTACGAGACACACATAAATCAGGAATTGGATCTTTTAAGAAATTATTTAACATTTCATTTTTACGACTTTCAGGTTGAATAAAGTCGGGATTATTTTTAATATGATCGATTAATCGTTGTTGGTATTTAGCTAGTCGTAAAAAATAGGCTTCTTCTTTTTGTAGTTTTACATCGCCACCACAATCTGGGCATTTTCCATCCACTAACTGTGTTTCTGTAAAAAAAGATTCACAAGCTACACAATAATGACCTTCATAAAATCCTTTATAAATGTCTCCTTGAGAATACAATTTTTCATACATTTTCGCAACTTGTTTTTCATGATATTTATCCGTTGTACGAATAAATTTATCATAACTTACATTACAACGATCATATATACGTTTAATTTCGCCTGCAATTTCATCAGCAAATGCCTGTGGTGTTAAATTTCTTGCTAAAGCTTTTTCTTGAATTTTTTGCCCATGTTCATCTGTTCCAGTTTGGAAACGAACATCATATCCTTCAAGACGTTTAAATCGACAAATAGCATCAGCTAAAATTGCTTCATAAACATTCCCAATATGTGGAATCGCTGATGTATAAGCAATAGCCGTTGTTAAATAAAATTTTTCCATCTTAAAACTCCTTCTTACATACTTATTAGTTCGGACAATTGCCAAACATATTCCTTTTTAATTTCTTCCGTCATATTTTCGTATAAATATTCTCTTGTAATCATTTTAATCGGTTTTCCACATTTAATATTTATCACTGTTGGAACTTTTAAAAGCGGTAATTCATCTTTTGATTCAATTTCTAAAAATTGCAATAATTCGCGATATATCTCTTTATATTCACATAATTCTGTTTTTCTAATATCGATTTTATCAATAATTGGCGAAAAATTATAAATATTCGTATTTAAACTACATGCAACATCGTTAATTAAACCAATTACGGCTTGACAATTACGACAAAAAGAACCACCAAAATACAAGATAAAACTTTTTTTGTCAATAAACATCTCTTTTAAAGAAGCCCAAGATAATTTGATAAAACGGTGTTTTTTATCTTTTAAATGTTCATATTTTTCGTTATAATAATCCATTTTTTCACCTTGCTTTAAAAAACTAAAAAGATATTTTTACAATTCGTTATTATCTTTCCAATTTAAATATTCCTGATAAACTACTTTTTTAGCGACATTACGCATCGAACTAACTTCACTGATGGCATCCTTAGGATGTAATCCTGTTTTAATCAACGCTAAAACATCTTCAATAACTGTTGTAGTTGTCACGACAACTTGTTTATTTTCTTCCACAACAATTACCATTTCGCCTTTAAGATTATCGCTTATTTTTAAAACTTCACTAATATTTCCACGAATAACACTTTCATATCGTTTCGTAATTTCTCTTGCTAAAGCAATTTTACGATCACCAAAAATTTTTAGCATTGCTTCTAAAGTTTTTGTAATACGATGTGGTGCCTCATAAAAAATCAATGTCTGTTTTAAATCTTTTAACATCGTTAACTCTTTATCACGTTTGCTCGGTTTACTATCTAAAAAACCGTAGAAAGTAAATGGTTTAGGCGTAATGTTAGATACGATTAAGGCGCTAATAGCGGCATTGGCTCCCGGAATTGGGACAACACTCAAATTATTTTGAACAGCTAAATCAACTACATGATAACCGGGATCACTTATAATCGGTGTTCCAGCGTCACTAACTAAAGCGATATTTAATCCTTGTTTTAATTGTTCAATAATTTTGGGACCTTGAACCTCTTTATTAAATTCATGATAGTTTAATATTTTAGTGTCAATATTAAAATGTTTAAGTAAATTATATGTTATACGCGTATCTTCAGCATACACTAAATCAACACTTTTTAATGTTTCTAAAGCTCGAAGCGTAATATCCCCAAGGTTACCTATGGGTGTAGCTACCAAATATAAGATCCCTTGTTCTGTTTGAAAACTATTTTGTACTTGCATTTTAATACTCTCTTATTACACGTAAAGCTTTTTCACGTAAATCACGCTCATCATAAACACATTTAACTAATTGTTTACGTTTTTCACGTGAAATTCCATATTCTTCTTCTAAACGTTCTAAAAATAAATGCTCTGTCGTATTATATAAATCATCAGTAATGGCAATACGGCATAAGTTAAAATAAATAATATTGCGTACTACTTGATTAGATTCTTTGAAATAATTAATTGTTGTATCAATATCTGATCTAAATTCATGTGAATATTCATTTACAATATCTTCACCAATTTCTGCAAATAATGATTTAACAACACGTTTTTCTACTTCTGTCGGATTTGAATCAATATCAACCATGTAAATTGCTAAATCTAAGAATTTTAATTTTTCTTTACGGTTTAAATAACTTAAAAACATAATTTATTCCTCCTTTAAGTTATAGATTTCTAAAATCTCTTTGCTCCAAATACCTGGTTTTTCATAAACAATCAAAGGCTTTAAAAACGTTAATCCTGGATTTCCATTTTTTTTCGCTTCAATTAATAAATGATTGGCAGTTGAATCTTTGTTGGGATAAACAAATTGTACTCTTTTGGGTTCTAGACGATACTTACGTAAGCAATCAATAATTTCTAAAAACCGTTCTGGACGATGTACCATCGCAAAATATCCACCATTATTTAAAAGAAGACTCGCTTCTTTACAAACATCATCTAGCGTTAATAAAACTTCATGTCTTGCGATTGTTAAAGCTTCATTTTTATTAATGTTTGATGTTTCTTTATATTTAAAATAAGGTGGATTACAAGTAACTAAATCACAACTTTGATGACCTAATTTTTGCGATATGTTTTTTACATCATCATTTAAGATTTTAATTTGGTCTTCCTTATTATTTATTTTAACACTTTTTACAGCTAAATCAAAGGAATTTTTTTGAATTTCCACACCCGTTATAAAAGCTTTTGTGCGTAATGTTAAATAAAGAGGGATAGGGGCATTACCAGTACACAAATCAACAACATTTTTCATCTTTTTATTTACTGTTGCAAAATACCCTAATAACATACTATCTAAAGAAAAGTTAAAGCGTTCTGGATCTTGAAAAATTTTATACTTAGGATAAGCTAGTAATTCATTTTCAACAATCATTATTTTTCCAATCTCGCTAAATTAGGATCAACTTTATCGTGTTCTTTTTTATGTTTAACAACTTCTACTAAGTTAGCATTAATATATTCTATTGTTTCATCTTTGTATTTTACTTTCAAAATACGACTTAAAACATCAACACTTAAAACTTTTCCTTCTTTATTTTCATAACGGATAAAATCACCTGTATCCGGTAAGTTTTTACGTAACTCTTGGTATGTTTCATTTTCATATTTAATACAACATAAAAGTTTTCCACAAATACCACTAATATTTGTTGGATTTAAACTCAAGTTTTGATTTTTAGCCATTTTAATACTGACATTATCGAACTCTTCAATAAATGTTGTACAGCATGTGATTAATCCACACGGTCCTAACCCACCAACAATTTTCGCTCCATCACGTGGTCCAATTTGACGTAATTCAATACGAACTTTAAATTGCTCAGCTAAATCTTTAACAAGCTGTCTAAAGTCCACTCGTTGTTCTGATTCAAAGTAAATAATTAACTTTGTTCTATCCAGAGTATATTCAGCAAACAATAACTTCATTTCTAAATTATTCTTACGAACTAATGTTTTACAAATATCAATTACATTTAAGGCTAATTCTTGATTCTTAGCAAACATTTCTAAATCTTTTTTAGTGGCAATACGTAAAATAGGTTTTAATTCTGCGATTAATTCATCTTCTTTTATATCAAGTTCTTCGCTTACAACCTGCCCTAATTCTAATCCTCGCACCGTCTCAACAACAGCATAATCACCAATTTTTACTTTAAATCCCGCTGGATCAAAATAATATCTTTTGCCTACCTTTTTAAACTGTACTTTTATTGCTTTCATCTTTTTCACCTAGCTTCCATTAATGCAAATAATAAATCTCTTATTAAGCCTACATTGCAATTAAAATCTAATTTTGTTTTAAATTCATGTAACTTAAAAAGTACTTCTTCTAAATATTTCTCTTCGAAAATAGTTGTAAAAGCTTGTAAATCAATATCAAATAAATTATCCTTTGCAACAATCTTTCCTTCATAAATATTACTAAATAAGACAATTAACATTTCTAAGTAATATCCCATATAAGTACGATCATTCATAAAGTGTTGCATATCTTTAAATAATGGATCAAAAACACTTTTTTCTTTTATGGCCTTAAAAGTCCTTTTAAGAGTATCTAATAAATCTCTAGGCCATCCTTCGTCTAAAGCCTGTTGCATTTCATCTAATGATAAATCTAAATATGTTACTAATAAACGAAGATTATCATCGTCTGATTGTAACTTTTTAGCAATATCTTCATTTAAATCATCTTTGAAATATAAAATTTGACATCTGGATTTAATAGTATCTAAGACCTTATCTAAGTTTTCACAAATTAAAATAGCTGTAACATCACTATTAGGTTCTTCAATAAATTTCAATAAACTATTCGCTGATTGAACATTTAATTTATCAGCTCCATTGATAATGTAATATCTTTTGCCATCAACTAATGATGTATTATTCAACTCTTCTTGTAACGAAATAATTTTATCTTTAGTAATAATATTATTTTCACTTGTAATATATATCACATTTTGAAATTCATCTTTTAAAATTAATTCCTCTAAATGAGTGTCTAATGCATTTAAGCCACGAATAGCTATGTAATAAGCAAAATCAATTTTTTTCGATCTAGGTGAACCACACAATAAATAAGCATGGCTTGATTTTCCCTCATTAAGTGTTTTTTCATAATATGCTATTTTATCATTTTCATTATAGATATTTTTAAAATTATCCTTTGATAATGCCATTTTCCATCATTCTTTCTTTTATATTTTCACAAATTGATGAAATAATTTTTTCTAGATTTTGTGTCCCATCAATCGAAATGATACGACTTGGATAAAGCTTACAAGCTTCCATGTATCCTGAATAAACTCGATTATGGAAATCAATTTTTTCTAAATCTAAACGGTCAACTTTTTCGCGTCCGTTTAAACGTTTTAAAGCAATATCTGGCTTAACGTCAATAAAATAAGTTACATCCGGCATATATTTTAATGCAAACATATTAATTCCTAAAATAGCTTCAACCCCTAATCCTCGTGCATATCCTTGGTATGCAATAGAAGAATCGATATAGCGATCACATAAAACCACATATCCTTTTTCTAAGGCAGGAACTACTTTTTCTTTTAAATGTTGAACACGGCTTGCCGCATATAATAAAGCTTCCGTTTCATATGCCATATCTGTATTATCAACATCTAAAATAACATTTCTAATTTGTTCACTGATTTTAATCCCCCCCGGCTCTCTTGTCGTAATAACCTTCAAGCCAAGCTGTTCAATATATTTTTGAATCTCCAAAATGGCAGATGATTTTCCACTACCTTCTCCGCCTTCAAAAGTAATAAAATATCCCTTCATAAAAAAACTCACTTTCTAATAAATTACACGATATAAAAATAATCCCCTACCACTTAAAGTTTTTCCACATAAAGTGGGATCTTTTGTAATGAAGAGTTGATCAATAATACTTATATCTAACTTCTTTAATCCAATGTTAATGATAATCCCCATCATTCGTTTAATTTGATATTTTAAAAAACCTGTACCAATAAAACTAAACTCATATAAGTTAGGTTTTACTTCAGTAATTTTAATTTCATGGATGGTTCTAACTGTGTCTTTTAAATCGTGAACTTCTTTGCTACAAAATCCACGAAAATCATGTGTACCAATTAATTTAGAAGCTGCTTTTTCTACTAAATCAAAATCAATATTTGTAAAAAAATCACTATAATTTCGATTAAATAAATCATAAGATGTTTGAATGTAATAACGATATTCTTTCAACTTAGCACTAAAACGAGCATGAAAATCATCATTTACAAAGCATGCTTCTAACACTCTTATATCATCGGGTAAATACGAGTTAATGGCTTTAATCCACGATTTTTCAGTTATTTTAAGATTGGTATCAAAATGAACTACTTGTCCTTTAGCATGAACATAACGATCAGTTCTTCCACTAGCTATAATCTTTGTTTCTATTTTGTTAATTTTACTAATAGCCTCTGTTAAACGAAGTTCAATAGTATCATGTCCTTCTTGGTGTTGAAAGCCAAAATAATTAGAACCATCATAAGCTATTGTTAGTTTTATTCTCATACAAAATGACTCATAATAGCTAAAGCGAAGAAAAGAATAATCATAAATCCACAAAAATAATCCATCATTTTGAATTTTAAAACATCTATTCGACTTCTCGGACGACCGATAACATATCCACGAGCTTCCATTGCATTAGCAAGTTCGTCAGCTCTTTTAATCGAAACAACAAACATTGGAATTAATAAAGAAACAATTTGAATTGCTTTATCTTTTAATTTACCTTCTCTAAAATCAACACCACGACTTGCTTGCGCATTCATTATTTTATTTGTTTCATCAATTAAAGTCGGGATAAAACGCAATGTTAAAGATAACATCATAGCTACTTCATCTACTTGAAATTTAATCAGTTTTAAAGGCTTTAAAACACGTTCTAAACCGATATTAATATCATTAGTCATCGTTGTAAAGGTTAATAAAGAAGTAACACCTATAATTATTGAAATACGGATGAAAACAAATGATGCATCGATTAAAGCCCCCTCATATAAATCAATACGATAGTTTAATAAAACATTATCAAAATGAAGTTGATTTTGCATAACGAAGGCAAGAAATACTAAAAATAAAAAATATAGCATTTTATGTTTCGTAAAGCGATTTGTAAATAAAAATAATAAAAACAATCCAATAAAAAATATAATATGATAATATGAGATTTCTAATGGAATAGTTAATAGTAATTGGCCATTTTTATTAGATATAACTTGCAAAATAAACGTAAAAAATAACAAAAATAAAACAGGTTTAATCCCTTTAATCATCTTAATAAAGGAGATACGAGTTGTAAAAAAGATTGCTAGAAAAATTCCTAAAGCAATTAGCATTCCAGTAATGTTTGGAATGATAAAGATAATAATCATCAACATAAATACCCCAATAATTTTTGTTCGTGGGTCTAATTTGTAAATCCAACTATCACCTTTTAAATACTGTCCAAAAGTAAAATTATTCATAATCAACCTCCAATAATTTATCATATAAATCGTCGATATCATAATGGTTGTATGAAATATTGTACCCTAACTTATCATTTAAATAGTCAATAGTTTTTAAAATAGTTGGTTTTTCTAAATGATATTCTTGATACGTCTCATTTTTAAATAAATCTTCTTTTGAACCATCATAAACTAAATGGCTATCTTTCATGACAACAACCCTTGTTGCATATTTATAAACTAAGTCCATATCATGACTAATTAAAATGATGGTTTTATGTTTTTCTTTATGAATACTTAAAAACATGTCCATTACTTCTTTAGCTGTGATAGGGTCTAATCCACGTGTTGGTTCGTCTAAAACTAAAATATCTGGTTCATAAGCTAAAATACCGGCAATAGCAACTTTTCGCATTTGTCCACCACTTAAATTTAATGGAGATTTATCTAATATGTCTTCTTTAATTCCCACTAGATCACACATTTCTTTAGCCTTTTTAATGGCTTCTTCTTCACTTAATCCAAAGTTTTTAGGAGCAAAGGCAATATCTTTTAAGACTGTTTCTTCAAATAGTTGATATTCTGGAAATTGGAATACAAAACCAACTTTCTTACGAATTGGCGTTAAAGGTAGTTTATTTTTACGAACAATCTTTTGATTAAAGATTGTAACACTACCCTCAGTTGGTAATAATAAAGCATTTAAATGTTGAATTAAAGTTGTTTTTCCACTTCCTGTTTTTCCACAGATTGCTATTATTTCGTCTTTTTCATTAATATCTAAATTGATATTTTCTAAGGCCACAGTACGATCTTTTTTACTCGCCCCTTGATATATGTATTTTACATCTTGAAATTTAATTCCCATAAGGCATCGACTAACTTTCTATTTTGATTTAATTTTGTATTATTTTTTACTTTATTGTATAGCTTTAAATTAAATGGTAAATCAACATTTGAACTTTCTAAAGCTTCTTGATTTTTAAAACACTCTTCTGGTGTACCATCTAGTATTATTAATCCATCTTTTAACACTATTAAACGGTCTGAGTTGTTAGCGACGTTTAAATCATGTGTAATAGTAATAATTGTTTTATTGTAATCTCGATGTAAGACTTTAATTAATTCAATTACTTCTTTTGTTCCTTCAGGATCTAACATTGAAGTTGATTCATCTAAAATAATAACGTCACTTTCGATTGCCAAAATACCAGCTATCGCAACGCGTTGTTTTTGACCCCCACTTAATGAGTGGGGTTCCTTTTCTAAATAGTTTTGCATATTTACTTTTGTAGCATATTCTAAAACTAATTTTTCCATTTTTTCTGGTGGAACCATACGATTTTCTAATCCAAAAGCAATATCATAACGAACTGTCCCACCAACAAATTGATTGTCTGGATTTTGAAAAACAATTCCTACTTTATCACGTATAGCATTTAAATTTTCTGTATTTAAAAGTAATCCATCAATGGTAATACTTCCATTTGATGGTTCTAATAAACCAATTAATAATTTCGCTAATGTTGATTTTCCACTTCCATTATGACCTAATATACTAACCCATTCTCCTTTTTTAATAGAAAATGAAATTCCTTTTAAAGCCTGATCTGTTTTAGAGTAAGCATACTCTAAATTTTCTACTTTTATCACCAAATCACCTCGCAAATACTCTCGTATATTATATCATTTTAATTATTAAAAGTAAATAAAATCCCCCTTTATCCTGCTTTTAGGCAAAAAAAAACTCTAAGAAAATCTTAGAGTAAAATTTATTATTCAACAAAAGCGATGATTGCCATTTGTGTAGCATCTCCACGACGAACTCCTGTTTTAATAACACGAGTGTACCCACCATTGCGGTTTGCAAAGCGAGGAGCAATTTCGTTAAATAATTTTTGAATAGCGTAGTTTCCTTCAGCATCTTTTTCAAAACGAACTAATTTAGCAGCTTGACGACGTGCAGCTAATGATCCGTCTTTACCTAAAGTAACCATTTTATCAGCTAATCTTTTTAATTCTTTTGCTTTAACTACTGTAGTTTCGATTTGACCATTTAAGATTAAATCTGTTACTAAATCGCGAAGTAATGCTTTTCTTTGAGCACTATTGCGTCTTAATCTACTATATGCCATTGTAAAGTCCTCCTTCCAGGATTAGTCTCTATTTAAACCTAAACCTAGGCTTTCTAATTTTTCTTTTACCTCTTTAAGAGATTTACGTCCTAAATTTCTAACTTTCATCATATCTTCTTCCGATTTGTTAGCTAATTCAGCAACAGTATGGATTCCAGCACGTTTTAAACAGTTATATGAACGAACTGATAAGTCTAAGTCCTCAATTGACATTTCTAATTTACGAGTATTAGAATCATCTTCTTGTTCAACCATAAATTCAGTATCGCGAGCTTTTTCGCTTAGTTCAACGATAACGTTTAAGTGTTCAATCATCATCTTAGAAGCGATAGCTAAAGCTTCTTTAGCTGTGATTGATCCGTCTGTTTCTACTTCGATTGTTAATTCATCACAATCTGCTTGTTTATCAACACGGATTTTATCAACTGTATAAGCAACATTGTTGATTGGTGTATAAATTGAATCAATTGAAATTACTCCTACAGGTGGGTTATATTTAAGTTTGTTATTAGCAGCACTTACATAACCAACGCCACGTGCAACAGTTAAATACATTGATAGGCTTCCACCTTTTGCTACTGTTGCAATATATTGATCAGGGTTAACTACTTTTACATCACTACCGTGGATGATATCTCCGGCAGTAACGACACCCTCTCCAGCATGAATTTCAACGTGTGCTTCAAAGTTAGGATCATTTGAATCAACAGCTAAGATAACCTTCTTAAGATTTAAGATGATTGTCATAACATCTTCAACAACACCGTCAACAGATGTAAATTCATGTTCTGCACCATCAATTTTTACACTAACAAATGCAGCACCTGGTAGAGACGACATTAAAATACGACGTAATGAGTTTCCTAATGTAATACCGAATCCTCTTTCTAATGGTTTAATTACAAATTTACCATGAGATTCATCAGTAGTTAATTCGTTTACACTAGACTCAATTGCTCTTGGTTTTTCAAACTTTAAGTCTTTCAAATTCGTCTACCTCCTTATTTATATTGGCTAGTAATTATTATCCACGTGGACGTTTTGGTGGACGGCATCCGTTGTGTGGTACTGGTGTAACATCTTTAATTGATGTAATTTCTAAACCAGCTACTTGTAAAGCACGGATAGCTGCTTCACGACCTGGACCTGGTCCTTTTACAGATACTTCTACTTTACTTACACCTTGATCAACAGCAGATTTAGCACAAGCTTCACTTGCTAATTGAGCAGCGAATGGAGTCGATTTACGGCTTCCTTTGAATCCTAAAGCACCAGCACTTGACCATGCAATAGCATTACCAGCTGGGTCTGTAATTGTAATAATTGTATTATTGAAAGTCGAATGAATGTGAGCAATTCCAAGTGGAACATTTCTTTTCACACGACGTTTTGTAACTTTTTTACGTGCCATTTTCTAGACCTCCTTAATTTTTAGTTATTAAGCTTTCTTTTTATTTGCAACTGTGTGTTTTGGACCTTTGCGTGTACGAGCATTATTTCTCGTATTTTGACCACGGCAAGGTAAACCTCTACGGTGACGAGTTCCTCTATAACATCCAATTTCCATTAAACGTTTAATATTAAGAGCAACTTCACGACGAAGGTCTCCTTCATTTTTATACTTAGCAACTTCAGAACGGATACGTCCTAATTCTTCTTCTGTTAAGTCTTTAACACGTACATCTTCTGATACGTTAGCATCTTTTAAAATTTTAGAAGCTAATGTATTTCCGATTCCGTAAATATATTGTAATGAAATAACAACTCGTTTATCTCTTGGAATATCAATCCCTGCAATACGTGCCATAGTTGTGCACCTCCTAATTATTATCCTTGTCTTTGTTTGTGTTTTGGATTTTCACAAATAACCATTACTCTACCTTTTCTTCTGATTACTTTGCATTTGTCACACATTGGTTTTACTGATGGTCTTACTTTCATCTTTAATACCTCCTGTATTTGTATCGAATTACTTACGTCTATAAGTAATACGCCCACGTGTTAAATTATATGTTGATAATTCGACAGTGACTCTATCACCTGGTAAGATGCGTATGTTATTCATACGGATTTTACCAGAAACGTGGCCGTCAATTATGTGTCCGTTTTCTAATTCTAATTTAAATTTTGCATTTGGTAATACTTCTACTACTTTTGCTTCAAATTCAATTATGTCATCTTTTTCTTTTGCCATTTTGATTTGCCTCCTTTATTAAAGCGTGGTTAATATTTCGTAACCATCTTCCGTGATTACAATGCTATGCTCAAAGTGTGCACTCTTTTTGCGATCACACGTGATGGTTGTCCAATTATCCGTAAGTACTTTAACGCGTTTAGTACCAGCATTGATCATTGGCTCAATAGCAATTGTCATACCTGGTTTTAAAATTGGACCGTGTCCAGCCTCACCAAAGTTTGGAATTGCTGGGTCTTCGTGAAGATGCTTTCCAACACCGTGACCAGTGAAGTCTTCAACAACTCCATAGCCAAAGCTTGATGCATATTCGCCGATTGCATGAGAAATATCTGTTAAATGATTTCCTGGTTTTGCATACTTAAGACCCTCATATAAAGATTGCTCAGTAACTTCTAGTAGCTTTTTATCAGCATCTGATATTTTACCTACCGGATAACTCCAAGCTGAATCGCCATGATATCCCTTGTAGCAGGCTCCAATATCGATAGCGACAATGTCGCCTTCTCGTAGTATAGCACTCTTTTTAGGGATTCCATGTACTACAACTTCATTGATTGAAGCACAAATAGTTGCTGGAAATCCACCATAGCCTTTGAAAGATGGGGTAGCACCGTTATCTAAAATTAGTTTTTCCACAGCCTGGTCGATTTCCAAGGTAGAGATACCAGGTTTAATCATTGATTCAACTAATTTATGTGCTAACGCTACTATACGCCCTGCCTCTTTCATTAATTCGATTTCTCGTTTTGACTTAATAGAAATCATTAATTTTGTCCTCCTAAGACATTTTTGATATCTTCGAAAACATCATCAAGTTTTTGATCTCCATTAACTTCTTTTAATAAACCTTTTTCTTTATAGTATGCTAACAACGGCGCTGTTTGATTATCATATACATCTAATCTATTAGATGCTGTTTCAAGTGTATCATCTTTACGTTGCATTAAAGGATTTCCGCAAACATCACAGATTCCTTCTACTTTTGGTTTATTAAATTTAATGTGGTATGTAGCACCACAATTTTTACAAACGCGTCTTCCGACAATACGTTCGATTAAAATTTCTTTTTTAACTTCAACATTTAAAACACAGTCTAATTTCCAGTTAAGAGAATTTAAAATCCCATCTAAAGCTTCAGCTTGAGCAATAGTTCTTGGGAAACCATCTAATAAGAAACCAGTTTCGCAATCTTTTTGTTGTAGTCTTTCTTTTACTATTCCGATAGTTACTTCGTCAGGAACTAATTCTCCTTTATCCATGTAACTTTTAGCAAGTAACCCAAGTTCAGTTTGGTTTTTCATCGCTTCACGGAACATATCTCCAGTTGAGATATGCGGAATATTATAGTAACTAACAATATTAGCTGCTTGTGTTCCTTTACCTGCTCCCGGACGCCCTGTAATTAAAATTTTCATTCCAAGTCACCCCTATTTAGTAAAGTCCTGAATATGTTGTTTCGGTTGCGGCTGTTTCCATTTGTTTTGTTGTTTCAATAGCAACCCCAACAATAATTAATAAACTTGTACCACCAATTGTGATAACACTTGCTTCCGCTTGTGTGAAAGCAAATACTTTCGAAATAATTAATGGTATTAATGCTAAAACTGTTAAATAAGTAGCACCGATTAAAGTAATCTTAAATAATAGTTTTGAAATATATCCCACTGTTTCTTCACCTTGACGAACCCCAGGAATAAAAGCATTAGACTTTTGTAAGTTATCCGCCATTTTTTCTGGATCAATAGTCATAAAGGCATAGAAGAATGAGAATAAATAAATTAATATAACATATAAAATCATTCCAATAGGTTCTTGGTAATTGAAGAATAGGTTAAACCAATATCCAATTCCAGATGATGTATCAGATGTAGTCATCCCTACAATACTTAATGGAATGCTTAATAATGTCGATGCGAAAATTACTGGAATAACCCCTGAAGTATTTAACTTAATAGGGATATTTGAGTCAGCCTTTCCACCTTGTTGGCGGTTAGCATATTGTACTGGTACTTTACGCTTAGCTGATTCCATGAATACAACTCCGACGATTACAGCAATATAAAGAACGATAATTACTGCAAACCATAAGTAGCTCCATCCATTAGTAGACCCAGTAATGTATTTAGTCCATAATGTCGTCATCATTGAAGGTAAACTTGTTACAATCCCGGCAACAATCATTATTGATGAGCCATTTCCAATACCATATCTAGTGATTAAGTCACTTAACCATAACACGAAAGCTGATCCGGCTGTGATCATTAATGCACTAAAAATATATGGTATTACAGTTGTAGTGTCAACTCCAGTTTTGAAAATGTTTACTGGATTTTGTCCCAATCCTAAAATTAAAAGTAAAGCTTGAACAAAAGCAAGAAAAACAGATAAATAACGCGTTGCTTTATTTAACTTTTGTTTTCCTACTTCACCTTGTTCTCCCCACTCTTTAAATTTAGGAATGATTCCAGATTGTAATAACTGGATGACAATTGATGCAGTGATGTAAGGTGAAATCCCCAATGCTAAAACGGAGAATTGCCCTAATGCACCACCACTAAAAGTGTTTAAAATCGTTAAAAAACTGTTGTTTGTAATATATATTTGCATTGATTCAACATCAATTAAAGGATTTGGAATGTAAGTTCCAATCTTATAAACAAATAAAATAATGAAGGTAATTAGAATTTTCTTAACAATTGAATTGTTAGAAAAAACTAATTTCAGTTTATTTAACAATTAAATCACCTCAACACTTCCGCCAACTCTTACAATTTCTTCGCTAGCTTTTGTTGAGAACTTATTAGCTTTTACAGTTAATGCTTTTTCTAAAGTTCCATTTCCTAAAACTTTAATTCCGCAATATACTTTTTTAACTAAACCTTTTTCGATTAATAATTCAGGTGTTACTACAGTATTTGCTTCAAAAACATTTAAATCTGATAGGTTAACAACTGCATACTCTTTGCGGTTAACATTGTTGAATCCACGTTTTGGTAAACGTTGGAATAAAGGTAATTGTCCTCCTTCGAATCCTGGTCTAACTCCTCCACCTGAACGTGAATTTTGACCTTTTTGACCTCTACCAGAAGTTTTTCCTAATCCACTACCAATTCCGCGTCCAACACGTTTTTTAGAGTGTCTAGCCCCTTCAACAGGTTTTAATTGATTTAACATGAAAGGCACCTCCTATTTTTTTTATTTTTCAACTACTTCAACTAAATGTGCAATAGTTTTAATCATTCCACGAATTGCTTCGTTATCCTCTTTAATTACTGTTTGATGAATTTTTTTAAGTCCTAAAGCGTTAGCTGTTTTAACTTGGTTTGGTCTACAACCGATTAAAGATCTTTTTAAAGTAATTTGATATTTCATTTTAATTACCCTAAGATTTCTTCTACTGATTTACCACGTAATTCAGCAACTTTTTCAACTGTTTGACAGTTTAATAGACCATTAAATGTTGCTCTTACCATGTTAATAGGTGTTCTTGAACCTAAAGATTTTGATAAGATATTGTTAATACCAGCTAATTCTACTACAGCACGTACTGGACCTCCAGCGATAACTCCTGTACCTTTTGCAGCAGGTCTTAATTTTACTCTACCAGCACCATAAATACCAGTAATTTCATGAGGAATTGTTTCATTAACGATTGATACGTTAATCATATTTTTCTTAGCACTTTCGATAGCTTTTTTAATTGCATCTGGTACTTCTTGTGCTTTACCTGTACCAAATCCAACATTTCCTTTTTTATCTCCAACTACCACTAAAGCAGCGAAGCGGAAACGACGTCCACCTTTAACAACCTTAGTTACACGGTTAATAGTAACAACGCGTTCTTCTAAGATTGGTTCATTGTCTTTAACATTTTTTTGATTTTGACGCATGAGAAAACCTCCTTCTTAGAATTGTAATCCAGCTGCGCGCGCTGCGTCAGCTAAAGCTTTAACGCGTCCATGATATAAATATCCACCACGATCAAATACTACATTTTGAATATTTAATGATAAAGCGCGTTTTGCTACTAACTCACCTACAAGTTTAGCAGCTTCAACATTTCCACCATTTGAAACGTTTAATTCTTTATCTAAAGTTGATGCACTTACTAAAGTAACACCTTTAACATCATCGATGATTTGTGCATAGATTTGTTTGTTAGAACGGAATACGCTTAAACGTGGTTTGTCAGGAGTCCCTGATAAATTTTTACGTATACGTAAATGTCTTTTTAAACGTTTTGTATTGCTTGATACTTTCGTAATCATTTCAAAGCCACTCCTTTCTTAATTACTTCTTAGCAGTTTTACCTTCTTTACGACGTATAGTTTCAGTAGCATATCTAATTCCATACCCTTTGTAAGGTTCAGGACGTCTAATGTTACGGATTAACGCCGCGAATTGACCAACTTCTTGTTTATCAATTCCAGATACAGTAACTTCAGTATTTTTATTAACTTCAACTTTTAAAGATGAAGGAACTTCTAATTCAACATCGTGTGAATATCCTGCGTTAACAATAATTTTATTGTCTTTAACTGATGCACGATACCCTACCCCGCTGATTACTAAACCTTTTTTGAATCCTTCAGAAACACCAACAACCATGTTGTTTAAAACTGCACGAGTTGTTCCGTGAATAGTTTTCATTTCTTTACTATCATTTGGTCTAGTAATTGTAATTTTATTTTCTTCAACATTGATATTTAATCCTGGATTAAAATCGAATGCTAGTTCTCCTTTTGGTCCTTTAACAACTGTTTTATTATTTTCTAAAACTTCAACAGTAACACCAGCAGGAATCGTAATGATTTTGTTACCAATACGAGACATTGTATTACACCTCCTGTTTAAATTATTACCAAATGTACGCTAATACTTCTCCACCGATATTTTCTTTACGAGCTTGTTTATCAGTCATAATACCTTTAGATGTAGAGATAACTGCGATACCTAAACCGTTTAAAACTTTAGGAAGATCTTCTACTGTAGCATAAACTCTTAAACCAGGTTTAGAAATACGTTTAAGACCTTTAATAACTCTTTCCTTAGTTTGTGAATATTTTAAAGTAACTTTAATAGTACTTTTTCCATTTTCAGTAGTTACTACATAATCAGCAATGAACCCTTCGTTCTTTAAAACTTCTAAGAAAGCAGCTTTTTCTTTAGAACCTGGCATTTCAACTGTAGTATATTTTAATTCATTTGCATTTCGAATACGTGTTAACATATCTGCAATTGGATCTGTCATAACCATATATTTGTCCTCCTTCCTAAATATAGGAATTATTTAATAATTAAATTACCAACTTGCTTTTCTAACTCCAGGAATTTGCCCTTTGTAAGCTAATTCTCTGAAGCAGATACGACAAAGTTTGAATTTTCCGATTACGGCATGTGGACGTCCACAACGTTCACAACGTGTATATTCACGTACAGCAAATTTTGCAGTACGTTTGTTTCTAGCAATTTGTGATTTTTTTGCCATACATTTCTTCCTTTCTTATTTCTTTCTATAAGGCATTCCTAAAAGACCTAATAGAGCGCGACCTTCTTCGTCAGTGTTAGCTGTAGTTACGATAACAATATCCATACCACGAACTTTTTTAATTTTGTCAAAATTAATTTCAGGGAAAATTAATTGTTCTTTTACACCTAATGTGTAGTTTCCACGTCCATCAAATGAGTCAGCAGAAATACCTTGGAAGTCACGAACGCGAGGTAAAGAAATAGAAATTAACTTATCGAAGAATTCATACATTTTTTCCCCACGTAAAGTAACCTTACATCCGATAGGCATTCCTTCACGAAGTTTAAAGCTTGCAATTGATTTTTTAGCTTTTGTTACAACAGGTTTTTGCCCTGTAATTAATGCTAATTCTTCAACAGCATCGTCTAAAACCTTTGCATTTGCAACTGCATCACCAATTCCCATATTGATTACGATTTTTTCAATCTTAGGGATTGCCATAGATGATGTATAGTTGAATTTATTTACTAATTCAGCACGAACTGAATTTTCGTATTTTTCACGTAAACGGTTCATAACTGTTTACCTCCTCTCATAAAACGATTATTTTAAAATTGTTTGTGATTTTTTAGTATAACGAACTTTTTTTCCGTCAACAATTTTATATCCAACACGAGTTGGGACATTTTCTTTTGGATCTAAGATCATTACTTTAGAAGCGTAGATAGGCGCTTCAACTTCAATGATGCTTCCAGTTTGATTCATTTGTGTAGGTTTGATGTGTTTTTTAACTTTGTTTACACCTTCAACAACTACTTTATTTTCACGTGGTAAAACTTTAACAATTTTACCAGTTGTTTTAACTTTGTTACCTTTTTTATCTACAGTAAATTTATCTTTACCAGCGATAACAACAACTGTATCTCCAACTTTAAAATGCATCCTGTGCACCTCCTTATAGAACTTCAGGAGCTAGTGAAACGATTTTCATAAAGTTCTTGTCTCTTAATTCACGAGCTACTGGTCCGAAAATACGAGTTCCACGTGGACTTAAGTCATCACGAATAATAACTGCAGCATTTTCGTCAAATTTAATATATGATCCATCTTGACGTCTTAAACCTTTTTTAGTACGTACAACAACGGCTTTACAAACATCACCTTTTTTAACAGTTCCGTTTGGAGTTGCACTCTTAACGGCAACTACGATAATGTCTCCAATATTTGCATATCTTCTTTTAGTACCACCTAAGATTCTGATACATGATACTTCGCGGGCTCCTGTATTGTCAGCAACCACTAATCTGCTTTCTTCTTGAATCATCGAAAGTACCTCCCTTCAAGAATTTCTTATTATTATAAATTTTCTTGTGTTTTTACAACTTCAAGTAAACAGAAACTTTTTGTCTTTGATAAAGGACGTGTTTCCATAATTTTAACAACATCTCCAACTTTTGCTACATTATTTTCATCATGAGCATGAAACTTAGTAGAATGTTTAACACGTTTACCATATAGTCTATGTTTTCTATAATTGTCAACTACTACAGTAATAGTTTTTTCCATTTTAGTTGAAGTTACAACACCTGTATATGTCTTACGACTGTTTCTTTCCATGTGTTATCCTCCTCTTATTCAGCACGTTCGCTGATAACTGTCTTCATTCTTGCGATAGTTTTTTTAACATGCCCAATACGAGCTGTATTTTCTAATTGTCCTACTGCTGATTGAAAGCGTAGATTAAATAGTTCTTCTTTTAATTCAGCGATTTTAGCATTAATGTCGGCAGTTGATAATTTTCTAATTTCACTTGCTTTCATTATTGGTCACCTACTTTTTTTACGATTTTTGTTTTAATAGGAAGTTTGTGTTGCGCTAAACGCATAGCTTCTTTAGCAACTTCTTCAGAAACTCCACCAATTTCAAACATAATTCTTCCTTCTTTAACTACAGCAACCCAACTTTCAGGAGAACCTTTCCCTGATCCCATGCGGACTTCAAGAGGTTTCTTAGTTTTTGCCATATGTGGGAAGATATTGATCCAAACTTGTCCACTACGTTTCATATAACGAGTCATAGCGATACGGCAAGCTTCGATTTGACGGTTTGTAATCCATCCACCTTCAGTAGCTTGTAATCCAAATTCACCGAAAGTGATGTTTTCTCCACCTTTTGTATGTCCTTCATAAGAAATTCTATGTGGACGACGGAATTTAGTTCTTTTTGGTAATAACATGGATTATTTCGCTCCTTTCTTTGGGTTTCTTGGAGCACGTCTTACTTCTTTAACTTCTTCTACTTTTTGACCAGGTAATACTTCACCTTTATAGATCCATACTTTTACACCTAATTTTCCATAAGTAGTTGTAGCTTCAGCAACTGCGTAATCTACGTCAGCTCTTAAAGTTTGTAAAGGTACTTGTCCTTCACTATATCCTTCACTACGAGCCATTTCTGCTCCACCTAAACGTCCTGAAATTAAAGTTTTAGCTCCTTTAGCTCCAGCTTTTAAAGCTCTTTGGATAGCAACTTTTTGTACACGTCTGAATGATGCACGGTTTTCTAATTGTTCCGCAATTGATTGCGCAACTAATGTAGCATCTAATTCAGGGCGTTTAATTTCTTGTATATTAATTAAAACTTCTTTTTTAGTTAAATATTCTAATTTTTTAACAACAGCGTTTTTAGTTTCAGCATCTCTACCGATAACAACACCTGGTTTAGCTGTGTTGATTGTGATTTTTACACGATCTTTATTAGTTCCTTTTACTCTTTCAATTACTACTCTTGAAACAGCTGCTTTTTTATAAACAGTTTCGATATATTTACGAATTTTAATGTCTTCTTGTAAAAGATCCGCAACATCGTTTTTATCTGCGTACCATAAAGAATCCCAATCACGAATAATACCAACACGTAATCCAACTGGACTTACTTTTTGACCCATTGTGATTCCTCCTTAATTATTCTTTTTCAGCAACAACTACTGTGATGTTGCAAGTTCTTTTTACGATAACATCACCACGTCCTTTAGCACGAGGTAACATTCTTTTCATTCTAGGACCTTCAGTAACTTGAATTTCCTTAATGAATAATGTATTCACATTCATTTGATTATTGTTAACAGCATTACTTACAGCTGATTTTAATACTTTTTCAACGTCTTCACAAGCCGCTTTTGGAGTTAATCTTAAAATACCAAAAGCATCGCTTACGCTTTTACCACGAACAAGATCGGCAACTAAGCGAGCTTTACGAGGTGTCATGCGAAGTGTTTTTGCAATAGCTTTAGCTTCCATAAGTAGTCCTCCTCTCACTAGTTTCTTTTTGCCTTTTTATCGTCTTTTTCATGTCCATGATAAGTTCTAGTAGGAGCGAATTCTCCTAATTTATGTCCTACCATATCTTCAGTGATGAATACTGGAGTATGTTCACGTCCATTATAAACTGCTATAGTGTGTCCTACAAATTGTGGGAAAATTGTTGATCTACGAGACCAAGTTTGAATAACTTTTTTGTCACCTGCTGCATTTTGCGCTTCAACTTTTTTCATTAAGTGATCATCGCAAAATGGTCCTTTTTTTACCGAACGAGCCACAGTGATTTCCTCCTTTCGAATTAACCGAATTATTTATTATTTATCGTTTCTTCTACGTACAATTAATTTAGTAGAAGCCTTTTTATTTTTACGAGTTTTAACTCCAAGAGTCTTTTTACCCCATGGTGATAATGGTGAAGGTCTACCAATTGGTGAACGTCCTTCTCCCCCTCCGTGTGGGTGATCGTTAGGGTTCATTACTGACCCGCGAACTTCAGGACGGTATCCCATGTGTCTTGCACGACCAGCTTTACCGATTTTTACTAATTCGTGAGATTCGTTTCCTACTTCACCGATTGTAGCACGGCAAGTTCCTAAGATTTTTCTAACTTCTCCAGAAGTTAATCTTACTAAAACGTATCTTTCTTCACGTCCTAAGATTTGAGCTGATGTACCAGCACTACGAACTAATTGTCCACCGTGTCCAGGATGTAATTCGATATTGTGGATTAATGTCCCAACTGGGATTTCCATAATTGGTAATGAGTTACCTAATTTAATATCTGAACCAGACCCAGAAACGATTTGCATACCTACAGTTAATCCTTTAGGTGCAAGAATGTATCTTTTTTCTCCATCTACATAGTTAATTAATGCGATGTTTGCTGTTCTGTTTGGATCGTATTCGATTGTTGCAACTTTACCAACGATATTATCTTTGTTACGTTTGAAATCGATAATACGATATTTTCTTTTAACTCCTCCACCTTGGTGGCGTACAGTAATTTTTCCTTGATTGTTACGCCCAGCTTTCGAATTGAAAGGTGCTAACAATGATTTTTCAGGAGTAGATGTCGTGATTTCTTCAAAAGTAGAAACAGACATGTTACGACGACCATTTGATGTAGGTTTATATGTTTTAACCGCCATGACGATTACCTCCTATATTTAATGATTAATTAGATGTTAAATGCGTCAATTTTATTTCCTTCAGCTAATTTACAAATAGCTTTTTTGTAAGCTGAAGTTTTTCCTTCATAACGCCCAACACGTTTAGTTCTTGGTTTAACATTTACAGTGTGTACTTCTTCTACTTTAACGTTGAAGATTTTTTCAACTGCATTTTTGATTTCAACTTTATTAGCTGATGGTACAACTTTGAAAGTATATTTGTTTGAACTTTCAATTAAAGCCATACTTCTTTCAGTGATGTGTGGTCCTTTAATAATTTCATATAATTTAGTCATATTACTTTAGAACCTCCTCGAAATATTTGATTGCATCTTCTGTACATAATAAATATTTGCAATTTAAAATGTCATAAACGCTTGAGTGACTTACTTCTTCAGCAAATACTGTATTAACGTTTCTAGCAGCTAGTAATACGTTTTGATCGAATTCTTTTGCTAAGAATAAGATTTTCCCTTCTGCTTTGATATTATCTAAAAATTGAATAAAAGATTTTGTTTTAAAGTTATCGAATTTAACGTTATCTACAACGATTAAGCTTCCTTGAGCAACTTTATAAGATAAAGCAGATTTTAATCCTAATTGGCGAACTTTTTTGTTAACTTTAACAGCATAACTTCTTGGAGTAGGTCCAAATACTGTTCCCCCTCCACGCCATTGAGGTGCTCTAATAGAACCTTGACGAGCACGTCCAGTTCCTTTTTGACGCCATGGTTTTCTTCCACCACCGCGTACTTCACTACGACCTTTAGTGTCATGTGTTCCCTGACGCATTGCAGCTCTTTGTGCATTTACAACATCATAGATAACTTGTTGATTTGGTTCAATTCCAAATACTGAAGCTTCTAAAGTAATATCTTTTAGTTTTTCTCCAGTTTGATTTAATAATGCTACTACAGGCATAATAAATCTCCTTTCTTGATATTTTTATTTTCTAATTCTTAAAGTTTAATTATTTATTTTTAATAGCTGAAGTAATAGTTACTAATCCACGGTTTGGACCAGGGATAGCTCCTTTTACTAAAATTACATTTTTGCTTGCATCAACAGCTGCAACAACTAAATTTTGAACAGTAACTGTTTCATGTCCCATGTGTCCAGGCATGTTTTTACCTTTCATGTTACCTTTGATTGCTCCCATAGAACCAACACCTCTGTGGTATCCAGAACCGTGAGCTTTAGGTCCGATTGCTTGTCCATGACGTTTAATAGGTCCAGCAAATCCTTTACCTTTTGATGTACCAGTAACATCTACGATGTCCCCAGCAGCGAAAATATCAACTTTAACTTCTTGGCCAACATTTAATGTTGCTAATTCGTTATTTTCAAAACGAACTTCTTTAATGAAGCGCTTAGGAGCAGTTTCAGCTTTTGCTACGTGTCCTAATTCTGGTTTAGTTGCTAAACTTTCGCGTTTGTCTTCAAACCCTAATTGTGTTGCAACATATCCATCATTTTCAACAGTTTTTTGTTGTAATACTACGTTTGGAGTACATTCAACAACTGTAACTGGAATTAAATTACCTTTTGCATCGAAAATTTGAGTCATCCCAACTTTTCTACCTAAGATTCCTTTAGCCATAAGTTACACCTCTTTCTTTCTTTTTAAAAATTATTATTGTTTAATAGCAATATCTACACCTGATGGTAAATCAATGTGCATTAAAGCTTCGATTGTTTGTGGAGTTGGTTCCACAATTTCGATTAATCTCTTATGTGTTCTTCTTTCGAATTGTTCACGTGAATCTTTGTTAACGTGTGGAGAACGTAAGATTGTGAAAATTTCTTTTTCAGTTGGAAGTGGAATTGGTCCATTTACAGCAGAACCTGATTTCTTTGCACTTTCAACGATTTTTTTAGCAGATTGATCTAATAATCTGTGGTCATAAGATTTTAAACGAATTTTAATTTTTTCTTTAGCCATTTTTAATAAACTCCTTTCGCCTATAATTTTTTATAGACTTGCTCCATGGAAAAACCTGGTCACACCAGCTAGTTACATGACAACGCTAACCGGTGTATCAGCAACCTTCCACTTCACAGCCAACCCTCATATTCGTGAGTCTATGATATTATACTATACTTTTAAAATTAATTCAATAGTTTTTTAGAAAAAAAATAATAAAAAAAACTTAACCAAAAAAGTTAAGTTTTTAATTAAAAAGTTTTTCGCGCTCACATTTTTTTATCGCTTTAACAACGGAATTCAAATTACCAAAAGCAATACTTACATTACGTAATCCACGCTTATAAAGCTCTAATACGGTTTCATATACACCAGCAATTTCTCCACACACGGATAATGTAATTTTATTTTCATTACAAAAATTAATAACGTTTTGTAATTTATCTAATAAATCTTGCATAAAAGAATCATAATTCGTTACCTCATCTCTTAAGATGTGATATAACTCTTGTACTAAATCATTTGTTCCAACACTCATAAATGGAACATCCTTAAATGATTCTAGATGATCGTAAGCTTCCTTTGTTTCAAGCATCATTCCGACTTCGATTTTTTTTGTAATATTCAACAACTTCATTTCCTCGAAAACAATATCACGTAATTTATTGAAATCTTCTACATGCTCAATCATTGGAAACATGATTTTAATATTACCGTATTCAGAAGAACGTAATAATGCTCTAATCTGCGTTTTAAAAAAATTCATATTGTTAAAATAATTTTGAACACCTTTTTTTCCTGTAATAATACTCGATATTTTCTTATCATCACCACAATCAAACGTTCTAAAACAAATTGGTTTTCCTTTGCATGCAATAACAGCTTCTTTATAAAAATTAAATTGAAAATCTTCGTCTAACAAAGTACGATCTTGCATAAAAATAAACTCAGTACGATAAAGACCGACACCATCAAAATTTGCTGAAATGGCTTTTTTAATTTCTTGATTACTTGATACATTTGCGAAAATCTTATAATCATCTGGTTTAGAAATTGTTTGGGTTTGTACTAAGTCTCCTTTTAATGCTAAATACTCATATTCTAGCATTAATGATTCACTTGGATTAACATACAAAATGTTTTTATAACAGTCAATAATAATACTATCATCTTTTTTAATATTATCTATGTCCGCTATAACATAAGGAATTCCTAAACTGCGACACAATATTGCACTATGGCTAGTCTGTCCACCATGCGATGCAATACACCCTTTAATATTTTTGTTTAAATCTAGCAATAAAGATGGCATTAACTCATCGACAACTAAAATAATCCCACTTTCTACTTCCTGATTTGTATCTAATTCAAATAAGTTACGTAGAACTCTAAACTTAACATCTTTTAAATCAAGGATGCGTTCTTTCAAATATTCTGTCTCAGCTTTTTGTAACATGTTAATATGACGATTTAATATTTCTTCAAAAACTTTTGAGGCAATATCTTTGTTATTTCTAACGCGTTGCTCAATTTCGCTCATTAACGTTTCATCTTTCAACAATAAAATATGAGCATCAATAAAATTATCGTTTGCTAACATATTTGAAGATTTAATATTTTCTAATTGAACAACAGAACGATAAATAGCTAATTTCATATTCGAAATTTCTTTTTCTACATTATCCTCCTTACAATGTAAGGTATCATAATTTGAAGAGTAAACTAATGCTTTTCCACTAGCTATCCCTCCGCTAATAATCTTAAAATTTTTATTCTCCATAATAGCTCACCAACCACATCGCACCGTAAATCCCGGCCTCTAAATTTAAACTTGAAATAGTAATTTTAGTATCCTTAGCCCTAAATAAAGAATTTTGGTAACTCGGTAAAATCTTATCAATTAAAAAAGAATTCGATTTTGTCATTCCTCCTGATAAAATAACTACATCAGGATTTAATATGTTAACTAAATTACCAATTTCATTTCCTAAATATGAAAGTGATTCATCTAAAATTTGATTAGCTAGCAAATCTCCTTGTTGGGCTTTCATAAAAACATCTGCGCACGAGTCACTAAAAGTTAAGTTACTAGAAGATATGTCTTTAATATTTAACAAACGTAAAATACCTGTCGCACTTGATAATGTTTCAAGACAATCATTTTTTCCACAAGAACATTTAAAATGATATGGATTATTAACTTTTATATGCCCGATTTCTCCAGCAATATTTTGCGAACCGTGATAAATTGTCCCATTAATAACAATTCCACAGCCAATACCGGTTCCTAATGTTATTAATAAAATATTTTGTAAGTTTTTTTCTTTAGCTTCCGCTAATGCTGCTAAATTTGCATCATTATCAATAACAATTAAAGTATCAAACCCTAATAATGATTTAAAATCATTTATAAAAGTTTCTGAATTTAGATCAATATTAACACATGAAACTTTGTTTTGATAATAAATACCTGGAATCCCCATCCCAATTCCCAAAATATCTAGCTCTGAAATACGATACTCATTAACCATTTCTTTCACAAAATTTGACATATCACTTAATAATAAATGATATGGTTTATTTTTCGAGGAATAAGAGCGACTAACAACTAATTTGTGGTTCTTAAACATTCCAGCCTTGATGGAAGTACCCCCAATATCAAACCCAAAAACGTACATATAACCACATCCTCATTCTTATTATAACATCATTTAATTATATATCAAGTTTAGAATATTGATGAAATGACTTCTAAACCAATTTTTTGCGAAAATTGAATAATTTTTTCCACATTCTCACCATTTAAAGCATTTGTACTATGTGCATCAGCTCCAATAATGACGCGAGCTTTTTTATATTCTTTGACTAAATTCCAAAATTCGCTACGAGGATAGACAAACTCTATTTTTCCATTAACATCTTTAATATTTTGCGTTCCACCACAATTGATTTCTAAAGCAACATTATATTTAATGCTTGCCTCAATTAAACGGCGACATTCTTTTTCGCATACTTCATCAAAAATTAATGGTCCTTGTTCTGACTGATAATTAAACATAAATAAATCTGGATGAACTAAAATTTTAAAAAAACCCGTTTTCATTCCATCAATTGCTGTTTGTACATAATACTTTAATGTATCTTTAGTTACTCCATCATAACTATTATAAAGTTTTTTTCCATCGGAATAATAATGAATTCCTAGGTTCAAATAATCTAATTTTGATAATAAATGAAGATAAAAATCGTCTCTACCATATAAATATTCAATTTCTAGCCCTTTATATATTTTTATTTTATCTCCGTATAATTTTTGAGCTAAATTGATATTTGATAAATAAACATTTTCAAAATCAAATCTCGTCATCTGTCTAGGAAGATACATCTTGATATAATCATCATAAGACATAAAGCTACGTGGAATATATCCATGATCGGAAAAACCAATTTCAGTAAAGCCATTTTCTAACGCATATTTAGCGTAATCAACCGGCATTTTTGATGCATGTAAGCAAAGAACACAATGAGTATGAAAATTTGTTTTAATCACCTTAAAACCTCCTATATCTAGAAAAAAAAGCCCTTATTGGGCTTTTTTCATAATGTATATTTTAAATTGAAAGTTAACTAAATGGTGGCTAGGGGCGGAATCGAACCGCCGACACAAGGATTTTCAGTCCTTTGCTCTGCCGACTGAGCTACCGAGCCGAGTAAAGATTAAAATTAATGGCGGTCTGGACGGGACTTGAACCCGCGATCTCCAGTGTGACAGACTAGCATGTTAACCACTACACCACCAGA
>CALVBA010000015.1 GCA_944325695.1 uncultured Anaeroplasmataceae bacterium | reverse complement strand
TCAATACTTGACAGTGCTAAAATGTTATAATATAATAATACGTGAATTAGCACTCATAGAAAAAGATTGCTAGAAAAGGAGAAGATAGAATGGCTATTAAAGAATTTAAAACAGCAACAAAACGTTTATTAGATTTAATGATTAACTCTATTTATACAAATAAAGAAATTTTCTTAAGAGAATTAATTTCAAACGCTAGTGATGCGATTGATAAAAGACATTATTTATCATTAACAGATGAAAAATATGCTTCAAGTGAAGAATATCATATTTTATTAAGCTATAATAAAGATGCTCGTACTATAACTATTAAAGATAATGGTATTGGGATGACTTATGATGAGGTTATTAATAATTTAGGGACAATCGCTAAATCAGGAAGTAAAGAATTTATTGAAAAATTAGAAAAAGCTGAAAATAAAGAAAGCATTGATATTATTGGACAATTTGGTGTTGGTTTTTATTCAGCATTCATGGTAGCTGATGAAGTTGTTGTCAAAACAAAATCAAATGCATCTGAAAAAGGATATGTTTTTACATCAAAAGGGATGGATACATATGACTTAGAAGAATCTGATTATAATCAGTCTGGTACAGAAATTACATTATTCTTACGTGAAGACACAGAAGACTATCAATATAGTAAATTCTTAGATGATTATGAATTAAAACGTTTAGTTAAAAAATATTCAGATTATGTACGTTATCCAATTCAAATGAATATTGTTCATGAAGAACCAGTTTATGATGAAGAAGGAAAAATGACTGATGAAGTTACTAAAGAAGTAGTTTTAGAAACTTTAAATTCTATGAAACCAATTTGGAAGAAAAATAAAAATGAAGTATCTACGGAAGAGTTAAATGATTTTTATAAACAAAAATTTAATGATTACCAAGATCCTTTAACAACAATCTTTACAAATGTTGAAGGGTTATTAGAATATAGTGCTTTAATTTATATTCCACAAAAAGCTCCATATAATTTATATTCTGATAAGTATGAAAAAGGATTACAATTATATACTAAAGGCGTTTTCGTTTTAGATAAGTGTAAAGAATTAGTTCCTGATTACTTACGTTTTATTAAGGGATTAGTTGATTCTGCTGATTTTGATTTAAACATTAGTCGTGAAATATTACAACAATCTTCACAATTAACAAAAATCGCCAAAAATATTGAAAAGAAAATTATCTCTGAATTACAGAAAATGTTAAAAAATGATCGCGATAAATATTTAGAGTTCTTTGATGCTTTTGGTATAAACTTAAAATATGGATTATATGATAACTTTGGTGAAAAGAAAGATTTATTAAAAGATTTGATTTTATTTACAACAATAAACGGTGATAACTTAAAAACATTAGATGATTATGTTAAAGAAATGAAAGAAGACCAAAAATATATTTATTTTGCTTCTGGTAAAAATAAACAAGCAGTTTTAGCGTTACCACAAATGGATAAAGTTAAAAGTAAAGGTTATGATGTTTTAGTTTTAACTGATGATGTTGATGAATTCATGATTCAAATTTTACATGAATATGAAGGAAAAGAGTTTAAATCTATTAATCAAGGTGAATTAGATTTAGTAAGTGATGATGAGAAAAAAGAAATTGAAGAAATTAAAGAATCGAAAAAAGATTTATTATCAAAAATGAAAGAAGCTTTAAAAGACGAAGTTAGTGATGTTGTTTTATCATCTCGTTTAACTGAATCTCCGGTATGTCTTGTAAGTGGAGATGGATTATCGTTTGAAATGGAAAAAGTTTTAAACCAAATTCCAAATCAAAAAGGAGTTAAAGCCTCACGAATTTTAGAAATCAATCCAAAACATGAATTATTTAAAGCAATTGAAACAATTTATGAAAAAGATCCATTATTGGTTGATGATTATGCGCAATTATTGCTTTCACAAGCTTTATTAATTGAAGGAATTCCACTAGAAGATCCTGTTAAATTCTCTAATATGATGTGCAAGTTAATGATTAATAATGCTAAATAAAACAATTCCCTCGGTTATACCGAGGTTTTTTTAATTAAAAAGACCGTGAAAATAATTTTCACGGTACAATTTATGTTTATTTTGGGAGAGTTATTTTTAAGGGTTTAATATGAAAAATAAATTTTAAAATTTATTTTTAAAAATGTTATTCCATCACCTATCTTTCTTGGCTATATTATATATAAAAAATTTAGTTAAAAATCATTTTAATTATGCGAAATAATGGTAAAACTGTTGTAAATCAAATAGTTAATTTTTCGATACACTTGTGGTATAATAAAACAAGAAAGAGGTGTAAAAAAATGAATCGAAATGAATATTATATATTAAACAACGGTATTAAAATACCAAAAATTGGTTTTGGAACTTGGCAAGCCAAAGATGGAGAAGAAGCATATTCTTCTTGTTTAAATGCTTTAAAAGCTGGATATCGTCATATTGATACAGCGTTTATCTATGGTAATGAAGAAAGTGTTGGAAAGGCCATTAAAGATTCTAAAATTCCTCGTAACCAATTATTTATCACTACAAAATTATGGAATGATGTTAGAGGATATGAAGAAACAAAAAAAGCTATTGAAAAATCTTTAGAACGTTTAGGATTAGATTACATCGACTTATATTTAATTCATTGGCCTAATCCAGTTAAATATCGCCAAAATTATATTAAAATGAATCAAGAAGCATGGCGTGCAATGGAAGAAATGTATCATTTAGGTAAAATAAAAGCTATTGGTGTATCTAATTTTTTAGTACATCATTTAGATGAGTTGTTAGAAACAGCAAAAGTTATTCCAGCGGTAAATCAAATTAAACTATATCCAGGTTTAAACCAAGAAGAAGTTGTTGATTACTGCATGAAAAAAAATATTTTATTAGAAGCATATAGTCCTTTTGGAACAGGAAAGATTTTTGAAGTTCAAAAACTGCAAGAAATGGCTATAAAATATAATAAATCAGTTGCACAAATTTGTATTCGTTATAGCTTACAAAAAGGATTTTTACCATTACCAAAATCAGTTACTCCATCAAGAATTATTGATAATTTAAATGTCTTTGATTTTATTTTATCAGATGAAGATATGGAAATTTTAAATACATTACCTAATTATGTCGGTCCGTTAAAGGATATCGATAATATTAATTATTAAAATGAAATTTATTTCGTGGAATGTTAATGGTTTAAGATCGGTAATTGGTAAAGGATTTTATGATTTTTTAGATAAAGAACAACCAGATTTCTTATCTATCCAAGAAACTAAAATGCAAGAAGAACAATTCTCTGGTGATTATCGTGGATATTATCATTATTGGAGTAGTGCTATTAAAAAAGGATATTCTGGAACACTTATTTTATGTAAAAAAGCACCTATTTCGGTTACATATGGTATAAATGGTGAATACAATGATGAAGGGCGTGTTATCACGTTAGAATATGATACTTTTTATTTAGTTAATGTTTATTCACCAAACTCTCAAGATGAATTAAAACGACTTACATATCGAATGGAATATGAAGATAAACTACGTGAATATCTTTTTTCACTTTCAAACATAAAGCATGTTATTTTATGTGGAGATTTAAATGTAGCTCATCAAGAAATTGATTTAAAAAATCCTAAAACAAATACGCGTAATGCTGGTTTTACTATCGAAGAACGTACAAAATTTACCGCTTTATTAGAAGCAGGATTTATCGATACTTTTAGATACTTATATCCAGATACTATTAAGTACTCGTGGTGGAGTTATCGCTTTAAAGCACGAGAAAAAAATGCTGGATGGCGGATTGATTATTTTGTTACAAGCAACTCACTAAAAGATAAAATTCATGATAGTTTAATCTATAATGATGTTTTTGGTAGTGATCATTGTCCTGTTGGTTTAATACTTGATTTATAAAAAAAGCCACTTAATTTAAGTGGTTTTTTCTTTAAAACTTAGTTTGCTAATTATTTGCTTTTATTTAGAAATTCTTTTAACTTAGTAAAACTTTCTTCGCTAATATCATGTTCGATTTTACAAGCATCTTCTAAAGCTTGTTTTTCTGATACTCCGATAGAAATAAAAAATTGTGAAATTGTTTTATGCTTTTCTAAAACTCTTTCAGCAATTTTTAAACCTTCACAAGTTAAGTTGATGGAACCATTTTCGCTAACCGTTACTAAATTATTTTCACGTAAGTTTTTTAAAGCAACACTTACGCTAGCTTTTGTAAAATTCATATCATTTACAATATCAATAGCGCGTACTTTACCTAAGCTTTTTTGAAGCATAAGAATTCTTTCTAAATAATTTTCTGCTGATTCTTGAATTTTCATTACCATCACTCCTGATATCATTATACCACAAGTTATAAAAAATGATAAACAAAAGCATTTAATGTTTAAATACTTTGAAAAAAGAGATAAAAAATTCAACAATAAACCATCTTTATAAAATAAAAATAAAGAAAAGAAGTTTAAAGTATTGACCGTATTTTAAAAGAGAGTATAATATAGTTAGCTAAGACTAACAGGAGTGTGATATTATGATGCCATTAAGCATTGCACCATTAAGTACAGAAGTAAAAGTTATGAAGTTGCTGACAGATGAGAAATTGAAACAGCATTTGAATAATTTAGGAATTATTGTTGGTTCTAATATTACTTTGATTCAAGAGAAAAAAGGCGATGTTATTTTAAATGTTAAAGGTGTTAGGGTTGCTTTAAACAAAACATTAGCTCAAAAAATTTATGTTACAGTTTAGTGGAGGGAATATATGGAAAAAACATTAGATCAATTTAAAGAAAATGAAACGGGTATTGTTAAAAAAATCTTAGTTCAAGGAAGAATTAGACAACGTTTATTTGATATGGGAGTCACTCCTAAAACGGTTATTACATTTAAAAAAGCATCTCCATTAGGTGATCCAATTGAAGTATTAGTTCGCGGCTATTCTTTAACTTTAAGAAAAGGTGAAGCTTTAAATATTTTAATGGAGGTGACTGAATAATGCGGTTTGCTTTAATAGGAAATCCTAACTGTGGAAAAACAACATTATTTAACTTATTAACAGGATCAACTGCTCATGTAGGGAACTGGGCTGGGGTAACAGTAGAGAAAAAAGAGGGAATTTACAAGAATAAAAATCTACAAGAAACAATCGACATTATTGACTTACCAGGGATTTATTCTTTAACTCCGTATACACCAGAAGAAGTTGTGTCAAGAAATTATTTATTAAATGATAAACCTGATTTAGTAATTAATATTGTTGATGCTTCTAATTTGGAGCGTAATTTATATTTAACAACACAACTATTAGAAATTGACGTACCAATGGTTATAGCTTTAAATATGATGGATGTTGTACGAGGTCGTAACGATGAAATCAATATAAAGCAATTAGAGAAAGTTTTAGGTGTAAAAGTATTTGAAATTAGTGCTTTACGTTCTGAAGGAATTAAAGAATTGATGAATGGAGCTTATTTAGAGGCTAAAAAAACGCGTCAACCTTTCTCAGTGTTAGAATATAGTAGTATTAAAGGATTATATGAGTATAGTTTAGAATGTTTAAAAGATTATAATATCGAAAACAAAGCTTTTAAAGCTGTTAAGATTATCGAAGATGATGAAATCGAAATAGCTAACCATAAAGAAGCTAGTGATAAAATTAGTCGTTATAAAAAAAGTTTACCTTTAGATGAATTTGAAGGCGATTTTAACGGTAAAGTAGCTGATGCTAGATATACGTTTATCTCTAATAATATTGAGCAGATTTTAGTTAAAAAATATGATAATAGGGCTGTTAGTACGAGTGATAAAATCGATCGTATTTTAACAAATCGTTTTTTAGGAATCCCGATATTTTTAGTAATCATGTTTTTAGTGTTCCATCTTACATTTAGCGAAAATTTATTTTTCCTTGGTACGTTTATTAAAGAAGGAACATTTAGTAATCCTATTTTTGGAACGGATGCAATTAATGCACCTGGAGTTATATTATTTAACTTAATGGAAATGTTTACTACTCTTATTTCAGATGGATTATCTAATTTATTAGAAAATGCTCCTGAATGGGTAAATTCATTGTTTGTTGATGGAATTTGGGCCGGAATTAGTGCAGTGTTGTCATTTATCCCACAAATTTTATGCATTTTCTTATTTTTATCCATTTTAGAAGATAGTGGATATATGTCTCGTGTAGCTTTTATTATGGATCGTGCTTTCCGTAAATTTGGATTATCCGGAAAAGCCTTTATGCCATTATTAATGTGTTTTGGATGTGCAGTTCCAGGAATTATGGCTACTAAAACATTAGAAAATGAAAAAGAACGTCGTATGACAATTATGTTAGCACCGTTTTTCTCATGTGGAGCTAAATTGCCAATTTGGGGTGTTTTTGCTGCTATTTTATTTAGTGGGGCACATAGCGATTTAATCGTTTTTGGAATGTATTTATTAGGAATTATAGTATCAATTGTATTAAGTATTATTTTAAAATTAACTGTTTTCAAAGGTGAAGATGCCCCATTTATCATGGAATTACCAGCATATCACTTACCTCGTTTAAAAAATGTTTTAATCCATTTATGGGATAAATTAAAGCATTATGTTCATCGCGCTGCGACTGTAATTGCTGCTTCAATCATTGTTATTTGGTTTTTATCAACATTTAACTTCCGTTTTGAAATGGTTGAAATATCAGATAGTATTCTTGCTACAATTTCCAAAGGGATTTCATGGATTTTCATTCCTTTAGGCTTTGGAATGGGTGATAAAGGTTGGATGTTCGTAGTAGCAGCATTTACTGGTTTAATCGCCAAAGAAATGGTTCCTGCCACTTTAGGAACATTTGTTGGAATGGGAGAAGATGAAGTTTTAGAAGGTGAAAATATTTTAGGAACACCTTTAGCTTTGTTAATTGGAACATTATCTATCCCAGCAGCATTTGCTTTCATGGCTTTTAACCTTTTAACGATTCCATGTATGGCTGCAGTATCAGCAGCAAAAAGTGAATTAGGAAGTCGAAAAGCCTTTATTCAAACACTTTTTTTCTGGTTTGTTAATTCTTATATTATTTCGATGATGATTTATTTAGGATTAACATATATTGCATTAGGAATTTTCTTTATTGTGATAATTATTGCTTTAATAGCTTTCTTAATTTATCGCAATCGCCGAGGTGTTAAAGTTGCCTAGTATTTATGAAATTTTAATCATTATTGGAATTATCGTATTTGTTTTTGTAGTCTTTTTCTTCCAATATAAAAATCGTAATCGTAAAAACGGTTGTGGATGTGGTTGTAGCGGATGTAAACAAGACTGTTATTTAAAAAAGAATCAAAGAAACTGTGAGGATTAATTTATCACAGTTTTTTTTATTTATAATTCAATATAAGTACGATTAAATAAATTTTAAAATTATCAATTTAAAACTTTTAAATATCAAGAGTAATTATAAAGATAATCCACATATACTTTAACTGGGGTGTTTGAATGGATAAAGATACTTATGCATATCGTGTTTGTGGAAATGGGGAATCAATTGTTTTATTGCATGGTTGGTTACAGACAAAAGAAGTATTTGATCATTTAATTAGTCATCTAGAACAACATTTTACAGTCTATAGCCTAGATTTATTAGGGTTTGGGAAATCATCGATGCCTAAAGAAGGTCTTTCAATTAAAGATTATGCTGAAAAATTACATCATTTTTTTAAAGAACATAATTTGGATGATGCTATCTTATTAGGTCATTCATTTGGTGGACGAATTGCAATTAAGTATAGCAGTATGTATCACGTTAAAAAACTGATTTTAATCGGTAGTGCAGGAATTAAACAAAAACGAAGTTTATATGTTTTAAGTAAAATCTGGCTTTATAAGTTTTTTAAGATATTTAAAATAAAGCTCCAAGTAGGATCAAATGATTATAAAAATTTAAATAAAGTTATGCAGCACACAATGAGTTTGGCCTTAAAAGAAGATCAAAGAATAGATATGAAAAAAATTACTGCACCAACCTTAATTGTTTGGGGCTCTGATGATGATGTTACCAAGTTAAAAGATGCTAAAAAAATTCAATCAACGATAAAAGGTAGTGGATTAGTTGTTATTCCTAATACAGGTCATTTTTGTTTTTTAGAAGATAGTTTATATTTTAATATAATTTTAGATGCTTTTTTATTAGGAGAATTAGATGAATAGCCTAATTATTTGTATACTTATCTTTTTAAAAAATTATTATTTATTAAATTTGATTCAACAACGTGGATATCATCTTGAATATTTGATGACAGATTATTTACGCCATTTTTATGTATTCTTATTTTTCAACTTCTTAATGTTACCTTTTTTTTTAGATGGTAATATTGTTTTAAAATTTTTATCACTTATTTTATTAGGTTTATTTCTTAGATATCTATTATCAAAATTAAAACGCAAATTACTTTTTACGAAACGTGCTTTTAGAATTTTAATTTTATCGTTATTTTTTTTAATGCTACACCAAAGTTTTTTAATTTTTGCAAGTGAAATAAGCATTTTTTTAGCTGTAGTTATTTTAAAACCTTATGATTATCTAGTATATAGATATTATTTTAAGCAAGGTAAAAAGCGTTTGGATAATTTTCCTAATATTAAAATTGGAATCACTGGATCATATGGAAAAACTTCCACTAAATATTATCTAGATACGCTTTTAAGTGCTAAATATTTAACTTATAAATCTCCATATTCATATAATACTGCGATGGGGTTGTGTAAAATTAGTCATAATTTAGATCAAGCATACGATATATTTATTGCCGAAATGGGGGCTAGTCATAAAGGTGATATTAAAGAACTTTCAACATTAGTTACTCCAGATATAACAGTTATTACAGCAATTGATATTCAACATTTAAAGACATTTAAAAAAGTTTCCAATATTATTACCGAAAAGTTAGAGTTAATTAACAGTCAAAAACATGGAATCGCATTTATTAATGACGATATATATCAAAGACATAAGCATTTAATAACTAGTCAAGTTAAAATATTTACATATGGTCTTAATGGGAATTATTCATATAAGGTTAACTATCAAAAAAATGATCTAACAAATTTTGATGTTTTTTATAAAAATGAATATTTAATGACTTTTGAAACATCAGTGATTGGAAATCATAACTTAGATAATATTACAGTAGCGATTGCAATTGCCCATTATTTACGAGTTGATTTATCATTAATTGCATATAAAGTACAAGAACTTACAAATGTTAAGGCACGGTTGAGTGTTGTTAAAACCAAATATCATACGATTATAAATGATGGATTTAATGCAAATTTAAGAGGTTCTTTAAGTGCCATAGAATATTTAATGAGTCAAGATGGATTAAAAGCAATTATAACCTGTGGTTTTGTTGATTTAGGATCATTAAAAGAATGTAACCATCTTGCATTAGCGAAAGCAATGATTAATATAGATTTATGCATTTTAGTACATAAAAAACAAAGTTTTACAATTTATCAGTATTTAATAAATCAAGGAAAGAAAGTTTATTTATGTAAAAATTTTAAGGAGGCTTATGCCTTATTTTTAACGTTATTTCATGAAAAAAAAGCAACTTTATTGATTGAAAATGATTTATTAGATGTTTATTAAGGAGAATGTGAATGAATCAAATAGCTATTTTGTGTGGTTCGCAATCATGTGAACATGATATTTCAGTTTTAACAGCATTACAAGTTTTAGAAAAAATAAAAAATAGATACAATGTGCACATTTTATATATCACAATAGAAAAAAAGATGTATAGTCTTAAACCTATTGATTTTATTAATCATTATCGTAATTTGTCAAAATTTCTAAAAAATAAAAAAGAAGCATCTTTCATCCATGGAGGATTTAAATGCAAAACAAAAAAAGTTTTTATTGATTCTGTTATTTTAACATGCCATGGTAAAAATGGAGAAGATGGGATATTAAGTGCAATGTGTGAATTTTACGATTTAGCATATGTTGGACCACAAGTGTTAACAGCCGCTATTACCTTAGATAAAGCAATGACACATAAAATATTAGAAGGTAAAATTAATATGACACCTTATTATCAAGTCTATAAAAAAGATTTCACGGTAGATTTGGAAGCTGAAATGGCATATCCTTTAATTATTAAGGCGAATACTTTAGGATCATCAATAGGTATTTATCCGTGTTTTTTAAAAGAAGATTATGTAAGATTATTATATGAAGCGTTTAAGTATGACGAATCAGTTATCGTTGAAAGTTTTTTAGAAGATATTAAAGAATATAATATTGCATGTTATCAAATTAAAGGGCAATATTACTTTTCAGAAATTGAGCAAGTAATCAAAAAAGAAGATATTCTAACGTTTAAAGATAAATATGAAGCTAAATATCATAAGCGAATTTTAAATGCTGATATTGATGATTATATCGTTGAAATGATTCAAAAAATGGCATTAGAAACTTGTGAATTATTAAATGTAAGTGGTGTAGTTAGAATGGATTTTATGGTTAGTAATGGTAAAGTTTATTTAGGTGAGATTAATGCAATACCAGGAGCTTTAGCGATGTATTTGTTAGATGATGATGTTTTAGAGATGTTACTTTTTGAATCTAAAAGAGTGTTTTTAGAGAAAAAAACATATATAAGCTCATTTAAAAGTAATATCTATGAAAGAACATCTATAAAAAAATAGCTTTTTATGTTATAATATTTTAAAGAAGGTGATTAGTTTTGCACTATCTAATTATAAAATTTAAAAAAGAAGTAAAAAAGGCAGAATATGATAATTTAATTTTATTTTTTAAGCAACTTTTAGGTATGAATATTACAGTAAAAGAGTTTTTGCCGAATTTGATTATCGAGCATGATTATGATGATTTAGAAATGATAGAAGTAATTGAATCATTACAAAGTGAACTTGTTTATGATATTGTAGTTTTTTCATCTAAAAAATTCACTTCTATTGCTGAATTAGAAGAACACCAAAATTTTATTTATAATGTTTTTAATCGATCAGACAATAACTTTTATGATTACTTTTATGATGAAAAGAAATTTATTATGCAAGTTTTTAAAGATTTTGATTATAAATTATTTAAATCATTTGTTTTAAAAAAATATTTAAATGATCAAGTGATGATAGACATTTTACAGACATTCTTTAAAAATAATTTAAATACTAAAAAAACAAGTGAAGAGCTTTTTATGCATCGTAATACTTTAATCAATAAAATAGAGAAGTTTAATTATGATACTGGATATGATGTTCGCAATTTCTATGATGCATACATAATTTATAATTTAATAAAATAATGTGCATTTTGCACATTTTTTTTACTATCAAAATCATGTATAATGCATTTGGTATTAGAAAATAGGAGGACAACTATGGGAAATTTAAGTTTAAAAAATATTAACAAAATTTATCCAAATGGAGTACAAGCTGTATTTGATTTCAATTTAGAAATTAAAGATAAAGAATTTATTGTTTTAGTAGGTCCATCAGGTTGCGGTAAATCAACAACTTTACGTATGGTTGCTGGGCTTGAAGAAATCTCTTCTGGAGAATTCAAAATCAACGATGTTTTAATGAATGATGTTCATCCAAAAGATCGTGGAATTGCCATGGTATTCCAATCATATGCTTTATATCCACATATGACTGTATATGATAATATGGCTTTTGGATTACAATTAAGAAAAATGGATCGTCGTGTAATTGAGAAAAAAGTTACTGAAGCTGCAGAGATTTTAGGATTAACACCATATTTACAACGTAAACCGAAAGCTCTATCAGGAGGGCAACGTCAACGTGTTGCCTTAGGACGTGCAATTGTACGTGATGCTGATGTATTCTTAATGGACGAACCATTATCAAACTTAGACGCTAAATTACGTGTAGAAATGCGTGGACAATTAACTAAATTACACAATCGAATTGGGTCAACGACAATTTATGTAACACATGACCAAATTGAAGCTATGACAATGGCATCAAGAATCGTATGTATGCGTGATGGATATATTCAACAAATTGGTACACCAAAAGAAATTTATGATACTCCAGCAAATGTTTTCGTAGCTGGATTTATCGGAACACCTCCGATGAACTTTATTACAGGAACATTAGGAAACGATCGCATTTTTACAACTGAAGATGGTTCTGTTAAAATTGAAGTTCCTGCTCATAAATTTGATATCGTAAAAGATAATGGTCAATTAGATAAACCAATTATTTTAGGAATTCGTCCTGAAGATATCCACAATGATGAATTCGTTATGGAAGCTCATCCAAATTCATGCGTTGTTGCTAATATTGAAGTATCTGAGTTATTAGGAGCTGAAACTAACCTTTACTTTAATGTTGGAACTTCTCCAGTTATCGCTGCTGTTGAAGCTGTATCAAACATTAAAGTTGGAGATAAAGTTAAATTAGCTTTAGATATGAATAAATGTCATTTCTTCGATATCGAAACTGAAAAACGTTTAACGAAATAATATTTTGGTAAGAAGAGGACTTGTTTCTCTTCTTTTTTTAAAATTTTAAGTATATTTTTCATACATTTATATATAATTTAACTGGTAATTCAAAAGTTTAAAATTGAAATGACACAAAATTATGATATAATGGTTATGTAAAATATTATGATTAATATTGATGGAGGTATTAAATTATTATGGCTAAAAAAACAATTTTAGATTTAAATGTGGAAGGGAAAAAAGTCTTAATTCGTGTTGACTTTAACGTTCCTATGCATGATGGAGTAATTACTGATGAAAATCGTATCGTGCAAGCTTTACCAACTATTAAATATGTAATCGAAAATGGTGGAAAAGCAATTGTATTTTCACATTTAGGTCGTATTAAAGAAGCTAGCGACTTAGAAAAAAATTCTTTAAAACCTGTAGCTTGTCGTTTACAAGAATTATTAGGACATGAAGTTGTATTTGTTCCTGAAACACGTGGAAAAGCATTAGAAGATGCCATCAACAATATGAAAACTGGTGATGTTGTAATGTTTGAAAATACTCGTTTTGAAGATTTAGATGGTAAAAAAGAAAGCAAAAATGATCCAGAATTAGGTAAATATTGGGCTTCTTTAGGTGATGTATTTATTAATGATGCTTTCGGTACTGCACATCGTGCACATGCTTCTAATGTAGGTATTGCAAGCAATATTAAAGAAACTGCAGCTGGATTCTTATTAGAAAAAGAAATTAAATTTATTGGTGGAGCTGTAGATAATCCAGTTCGTCCTTTCGTTGCTGTTTTAGGTGGAGCTAAAGTTTCAGATAAAATTGACGTTGTGGAAAACTTAATTGTTAAAGCTGATAAAATTTTAATTGGTGGAGGAATGATGTTCACATTCTTAAAAGCTCAAGGATATAATGTCGGAGCTTCTAAATGTGAATTAGATAAAGTTGAATTAGCTAAAGAATTATTAGAAAAAGCTAATGGAAAAATTGTTTTACCAGTTGATACACTAGCAGCTAAATCTTTTTCTAATGATGCTTCATTCCGTAGCTGTAAGGTTGATGAAATTGCAGCTGATGAAATGGGATTAGACATCGGTGCTGAAACAGTTGAATTATTTGATTCAATTTTAAAAACAGCTAAAACTGTTGTATGGAATGGGCCTATGGGTGTATTTGAAATGCCTAACTTTGCAAAAGGAACAATCGGCGTATGTGAAAGTATTGCCCATTTAACTGATGCAACTACAATTGTTGGTGGTGGAGATTCTGCTGCTGCAGCAATTCAATTTGGATATGCTTCTAAATTCAGCCATATTTCAACAGGTGGAGGAGCTTCATTAGAATATCTAGAAGGAAAAACATTGCCAGGTGTTGCCTGCATTGATGAAATCTAATTAATGGAAATTGGTAGTAAAATTCGTGAATTACGGCTAGAAAACAATTTAACACAAGTTGAACTAGCCGATCGCGTTGAACTTACAAAGGGATATATTTCACAACTCGAAAATAACTTAACATCACCATCTATTCAAACATTAATGGATATATTAGAGGTATTAGGGACTAATATTTCAGATTTTTTTAACAACTCAAGCGAAGAAAAAGTTTGTTTTAAAGAAGATGAATACTTTGAAAAAGTTGATGAACAACTTCATCATAAAATTAGTTGGGTCGTCCCAAATGCTTTAAAATATGAAATGGAACCAATTGTTATTGTCTTAGAACCAGGTGGTTCATCGTTTATTGATGATCCACATGCGGGAGAAGAATTTGGATATGTTTTAGAAGGGGAAGTTATTTTGATGTTAAATAAGAAAAAACATAAAGTATCGAAAGGGGAAACCTTCTATTATATTGCCAATAAAGAGCATTATATTATCAATACATCGAAAAAAGTGGCTAAAGTTTTATGGATTTCAACGCCACCGATGTTTTAAAAGAATAGGAGATTAAAAAAGTATGGAAAAACAAATCGTTGTAAAAAGTACAGTCGGATTACACGCTAGTTTAGCTGCAAAAGTAGTGCAAGCTGCTTCAAAATATTCAGTTGACATTAACTTACACTATAAAGATAAGGTTGTAGATGTTAAATCAATTTTAGGATTAATGTCTTTAGCAATTCCAAGTGGTGAAAATGTTGTAATTGTAGCTACTGGAGATCAAGCTGCTGATGCAATTGAAGATATCGCTAAAATTTTAGAAAGATAATTAAAAATTGAGGGGGCACGATTATGCGTAAACCAATTTTAATTGGAAATTGGAAAATGAACAAAACTCGTGATGAAGCATTACAATATGTTTATGCTGTTAATGAAGAGTTGATTTCAAATGCCAATGTTGATGTAGTTATCTGTGCACCAGCAATTGTATTACGCGATCTAGTAAAACGAGCTGACTTCAAAATAGGTGCACAAAATATGCACTATGCTGAAAGTGGAGCTTTTACTGGTGAAATTTCGCCTTCGATGTTAGCGTCAACAGGTGTTAAATATGTAATTGTTGGTCACAGTGAAAGACGACAAATGTTTAATGAAACAAACGAATCTGTTAATAAAAAAATGCGTGCTGCTTTTAGTGCTAATCTAACACCAATTTTATGTGTTGGTGAAACATTAGCCGAGCAAGAAGCTGGATTAAAAGAACAAGTTTTAAAATTCCAAATCATCTCTGCGTTAATCGGAGTATCAAAAGAAGATTTGTTAAATAGTATTATCGCATATGAGCCAGTTTGGGCTATCGGTACAGGTAAAACTGCTTCAACTGAATTAGCTGATAAAACATGTGGATTTATTCGCCATGAAATTGAATCATTATTCGATGCAGAAGCGGCTAATAATATTCGTATTATTTATGGTGGAAGTGCCACAACTCAAAATATTGGTGATTTGATTAAACAAGAAAATATTGATGGAGCCTTAGTAGGAGGATCTTCATTGAGCCCTGCATCTTTTGTAGAAATGGCTTCAATTATCTCATCAACGATTAAGAAAGCTTAATCACAATGCTCTAATATAGGTATCTACGGATACCTTATTTTTTTTAAAAAAATTAGCACTCACATATTGACTTTGCCAAAAAATGGGTTTACAATATAAGTGTAGTTGGGGTTACCCAATAAGAGAAAGGTGTGAATTATATGAGATTTTTAGAAGACAAAAAGAATAATAGAAAGTATGAATTAAATCCTTTTAGAAGTTTGTTTGATGATGATTTCTTTGATTTTACTAACACCAATGAACTTATGCGAACTGATGTTAAAACCGTAGATGATAACTACGTATTAGAAATTTCATTACCAGGATTTGAAAAACAAGACATCACAATTAATATCGAAAACGGTTATTTAAATGTATCGGCTAGTAAAAATAAAGAATTAGACGATGATAAGAATAACTACATTCGACGTGAAAGATATTATGGTTCTTGTAGTCGAAGTTTCTATGTTGGAGATATTAATGAATTAGATGTTAAAGCAAAATATGTTAATGGGGTTTTATCAATTACTTTCCCTAAAAAATTAAAAGAAGTTGAAAATAAGAAAATTATTTCAATTGAATAAAAAAAGGCTACTGGAATTATCCAGTAGCTTTTTATTTATTATTTCTTTTAGTTGCAGCTTCATATAGTAAAATAGCACATGCAATTGAGACATTCAAACATGGCATTTCTCCATACATTGGAATAAAAACTTTTTTATGATTTTGATTATACCATTTAGGATTAATTCCAAAGCGTTCATTTCCTACGACAATAGCAACCTTATTATTATATTGATATTCATTATACGGAAGACCTAATTCAGGTTCACCTAAATATATATCGTAGTTATTTTGTTGTAAAAAATTTATCGTTTCATCAAAAGAAGTAATACATGTAGGAACTAAAAGGTTCATACCACGACTAGCAGCAGTTACTTTTGGATTATTGGGATTTGTAATAGCATCTGTAATAATCATTCCATCACATCCACAAGCATCAGCAGTACGATAAATTGTTCCTAAATTACCAGGAATCTCTAAATGATCACAAACAACTATAAAATTTTTTGATGCAAACTCATCTAAAGTATAGTTTCTTTTTTTTATAACAGCTAATGCTCCAACGGCATTTTCTTTTTCTTTAAGTAATTCATATGTTTTTGCGGATATACCATAGGCTTCTTTAGCATGTTCTAAATAAAAATCGATAATTTTTTGCGTTGATTCGGTGTATGTCAAATCTGTAGCGAAAAGGAACATTTCAATTTCTAAATTATGATTTAAGGCGTATTCTAAAATTGTTATATCATCGACGACAATGTAATCAGAACTTGTGTTTTTTTTCAATTTTTTAATTTGTGAAATCACTTCATGTGATTTACCAATATTTAGATATTTTTTCATAATTCACCTCAAAATGATATAAAAAAAACCTAGCAAAACTAGGCTTTAGGGTAAATGTATTAAAACAAAAGTAAGAGAGAGTAATAATCAATACATTTACACTTTTTTCAATTATATTGTAACAAAAAAGATAATAGTTGTCAATAAAAAAAGAGAAAACCATGCGGTTTTCTAGTTTTTTATCTGTTATAGAACTCTACGATTAATTGTTCATTAATTTCTGGTAAGAATTCATTTCTTTCTGGTAATCTAACAAGTGAAGCAACCATATTATTTTCATCATAAGAAATGTATTCAGCTCTAGCAAATTTAGTTTCTAAAGCATTTTTAACGATTACTAATGATTTAGAAGCTTCTTTTAATGAAATAGTTTGTCCTGGTTTAACGATATATGATGGGATATCAACTTTTTTACCATCAACTAAAATATGTCCATGGTTAACTAATTGTCTAGCTTGTCTACGACTTGTAGCAAATCCTGTACGGAATACTAAGTTATCTAAACGGCATTCTAAAATAGTTAAGAAGTTAACCCCTGTCATACCGTCCATTTTTGAAGCTTTTTCAAAAGTGTTGTAGAATTGTTTTTCAGAAACTCCATAAGTGAATCTTACTCTTTGTTTTTCTTGTTGTTGTAAACCATATTCACTTAATTTAGTTCTTTTTTGTCCGTGCATACCTGGTGCATATGGACGTTTTTGTAATTCTTTACCAGTTTCAGAAATTGAGTAACCTAATCTACGAGCAATTTTCCAAGATGGTCCTGTGTATCTTGACATTGTATGTCCTCCTATAAAAAATTTTTTGGAAGGCAAAAAGATTAATTCATTCAAATTTAGTAAAACTAGATTATATATCATTTTCATCTAAAGCAGCCGAGATTACTAATGTCCACCTGTAGGGTATAATCTAAGAAACTATTAAATTTGAATCGCTGCTTTTTACCAACGCTATAACATATTAGCATTTTTTTAAATATTTGTCAATACTTTAATTATATCCTATAAATAATATTGTAAAAAAATTTTAAATAGTGTAAAATTAAAATTAATTATAGTAAATAATAAAATGAGGATGAAAAAAAATGATATATGATCAAATTTTAGTACGTTATGGTGATTTAACATTAAAAGGAAAAAATAAAAAAGAATTCTTACAACGTGTTCAATCATTAACAAAAAATAAATTAAAAGGTTTAAATGTGGAGATAATAAAAACGTTCGACCGCATTTATATTAAATTAAACGATTGTGATTACAAGGAAGTAATTAAACGATTAGATCGTGTTTCTGGTTTATTAAGTTATTCACTTGTAAAAAAATGTGAAAGTAATCTTGATGATATTATTACAAATGCTAATTTATTATTACAAGATATTGTAAAAGAAAAAGTTACTTTCAAAGTGGAATCAAAAAGAGCTGATAAAAAATTCCCTTTAACAAGTCAAGGAATCTCTAAAAAGGTTGCTGCAGGAGTTTTAAAAGCACAAAATAATTTAAAAGTTGATGTGCATAATCCTCAATTAACTTTAAAAGTAGAGTTGCGTTCAGATGCTACATATCTATATACAAATGAATATGAAGGGATCGGTGGATTCCCTGTTGGTGTTGCTGGAAAAGGAGCTTTAATGTTAAGTGGTGGAATTGATTCGCCAGTTGCTGGGTTCTTGGCGATGAAGCAAGGAATTGAAATTGAGTGTGTACACTTTGAATCAACACCACTTACACCAATTGAATCAGCTCAAAAAGTTGTTGATTTAGTTAAAAAAATGGCATGGTACGCTCCAAATAACAAAATAAAATTACATATGGTTCCTTTTGAAGAATTGCATCAACAAATTTTACATCATATTCCTGATTCATATAAAATTACCATTATGCGTCGTATGATGTACCGTATATGTGAACAAGTTGCAAAACGTAATAATTGTTTATGCATGGTTAACGGTGAATCTGTAGGACAAGTTGCAAGTCAAACATTAAATTCAATGTTTGTAATTAATGAAGTAACTAATATGCCTATTATTCGACCATTAGCTACGTATGATAAAAATGCTATTATTAAGTTATCAAAGAAAATAGATTGTTTCGATATCTCCATCCGTCCACATCAAGATTGTTGTACGGTTTATGTACCGAAAAATCCTGTTACAAAGCCAACATTAGATAAATGTATCGCTTTTGAAAAAAACTTTGATTATGAATCTTTAATTACAAAAACAGTTGATAATGTCATTACACTAGATATTGATGTTGATTCAGATTTAGATTTAACTATGATGGGATTTGAAATAAAAGAAATATTTAAAAATAATTAATTATTTTGTATAACCTTGTAGAAAATAGTCCACACTATTTTTGCAAGGAGGTGAAGTTAGATGCAATACAATAAAAACAGCTCTAATGCTTCAAGTAGTTCTTCTAGTTCAAATAAAGCAAACAAGGTCAATTCTCAATATAAATACGAAGTTGCTTCGGAATTAGGAGTTAATTTAGGTCCCGATGCTACAAGTCGTGATAATGGACGAGTTGGCGGACAGATTACTAAAGAATTAGTTAATCGTGGTAAACAAAATATCGATCAAAATCAGATGAAATATGAAATCGCTGATGAATTAGGTATCGAAATTGGTCCTGATGCTACAGCAAGATCAAATGGTCGTGTTGGTGGAAGAATGACACAAGAATTAGTTAATAAAGGAAAAACAAACGCTAACTAAATATATTAAACTACATCGAATTATGATGTAGTTTTTCTTTAGTTGTGATACAATTAAAATAGGTGATAAATGTGATTTCAAATGAGAAAATAAAAGAGTTAAGTAAATTAAATCAAAAGAAATATCGTGATGAATCAGGATTATTTCTTGTTGAAGGAGAACATTTGGTCAGTGAAGCTGATAAGCATGGGATTGTTCTAGAAAAGTACAGTATTAAAGATTTAGATGGTTTTATAACAATTCCTAAAGAAAAAATGAAAAAAATTTGTCAAACCGATACAGTTGTGAATCAAGTAGCTTTATGTAAAAAAATTGTTAAAGCAGAAAAAACAAATCATATTTTAATTTTAGATCGTATTCAAGATCCAGGAAATATGGGGACATTAATGCGTTCAGCTGTATCATTTGGGTTTAACACCATTTTTTTACAAGATGGTTGTGTTGATATTTATAACGACAAAGTTATTCGTTCAAGTCAAGGTGCTATTTTTAAGCTTAATTTTTTGTTTGGTGATGCATTAGAATTTATAAAAACATTAAATGATTATCAAGTTTTTGGGACTAATGTTGTATCAGGAATTGATGTATCTAAAGTAGAAACACAATCGAGGTTTGCTGTTGTTTTAGGAAATGAGGGAAGTGGTGTATCACAAGATATTCAAGATTATTTACAACAAAATATTTATATAAAAATGCTTAATACCGAATCATTGAATGTGGCAATTGCAGGGTCAATAATTATGTATGAGCTAACTAAAAAACTAATATAAGATGATTTTTAAAAATTATTATATACAAAGTATATAAAAATAATGATGTCAAAAATGTGTTGACAAAAAAGATTTTATAAGACTATAATAACAATGTAAAATAAAAATCGGTAGGTAAGGCTACTAAAGGGATATGGGTTACTGCCGCGAAATGATGGAGACATTATTAGTTGGTATGAGCAGGCTACATCGAATTAAGGTGTCGCATAACGTAACTTCACCGCCCTTTAGAGCTAAAGCTCAAACGATGATTTCGAAAAAAAGTTTTTTTCATTTGTCGTCGTTTGACGACTTTTTTATTTTTAAATACGAGTAAAAAGGAGGACAAAGTCATATGGATTCTGGAAGTAGTTATAGGCCAATACCTAATGGCCAAACAAATAAAGCATTGATATGGCTTTGTTTGTTAAAAATATAATTGAATAAATATTACCTATTAGGTATTGGCTTATGCTTCCTTACAAAATGATGTAGGAGGTTTAGGTTATGAAAAAAATAGTATTTGATGAAATTGTAAAAAGCGATATTCAAGCATGTTTAGACCAATTAAAGGTTACTAAAAATGGAATTAATGTAAATGAAGTTGAAAAACGAAAAAAAGCTTACGGGGATAATAGTTTACCTAAAGGAAAAAAACAACATTTTTTCGTGCAACTTTTTAAAGGGTTTATTAATCCGTTTAATGTTATTTTGCTAGTATTAGCTTTTATCTCTCTTTTTGTTGATGTAATCTATAGTGAAGAAAAAGATATCACTACTTTTGTTATTATCACTACAATGCTAATGTTATCTACATTATTACGGGTTATTCAAGATATGCGACAATCAAAATCATTAGAGGGATTGTCAAAGATGATTGAAAATAATATTCGCGTTATTCGTGAAGGTAAAGAAACAAAAATTTCAGTATCTGATCTAGTTTTAGGTGATATTGTAAAAATTTCTGTCGGAGATATCATCCCAGCGGATATTATAGTTATTGAGGAAAATAATTTTTACGTAGATGAATCAAGCTTGACTGGAGAAAACCAAATGGTATTTAAGAGTAATCAACTAAAACCATTTGTATCGTTAATGGAAGCTCAACATATTTGTTTTATGGGAAGTAGTGTTAAAAAAGGAAGTTGTTTAGGTGTTGTAGTTCGGTTAAGTAAAGATACGATGTATGGGCAAATGAATATTAAATTAAATGAAAATCAAGCAAAATCAAACTTTGAAGTAGGACTTAATAAAGTATCAAAATTATTGGTGTCTTTTATGTTTGTTATGGTACCGATCGTTTTTATTATTAATGGTTTGACAAAAGATAACTGGGGGCAAGCTTTTTTATTTGCCATTGCTTTAGCAGTGGGATTAACCCCTGAAATGCTACCGATGATTGCCACAACATCACTTGCTAAAGGTTGTGTTGCGATGGGTAAGAAAAAAACGATTATTAAAAAGATAGATGTAATTCAAAATCTAGGGGAAATGGATGTTTTATGTACTGACAAAACGGGGACATTAACGGAAAATAAAATGGAGGTAACAGCTTATCTTGATGTTTTTGGTAAAAAATCAGAACAAGTTTTAATGTTTTCATATCTTAATAGTAAATATCAATCAGGCTATGAAAATCCGATGGATGAAGCTATATTAGAAAAAGCTCATTTTTCTGATACTTTTGTTAAAAGTGATGAAATTCCATACGATTTTAATCGAAGAATGATTAGTGTTTATGGTAAGTTAGATGATCGCTTTATAATGATTACTAAAGGGGCTATTAAAGAAGTAGTAGAATGTTGTAAATATTATTTTGATGGTGAAAAAAAGATTTTAATCGGTGATAACTTCTTAAATGAAATCGATAAATTAGAAAAAAAATGGCATCAAAATGGAATGCGCTCAATTGCAGTAGCCGTCAGAGAACAAGAAATGTTGGAAAAAGACTTATGTTTATATGGATTTATTACTTTTTCTGATACGATTAAAGAATCAACTTATGATACGATAAAATCGTTAAAGGAATACGGTGTAACTGTTAAAATTTTAACAGGTGATACTCTTTTTAGTGCGAAGTATTTATGTGAAAAAATAGGATTACTAAATTATAAGATGGTTGATGGTGAAACGCTTGCCACTTGGAATGAAGAAGAATTATTAGAAGGTGTGGAAAAATATCATGTTTTTGTTAAGTTAAATCCTTTGCAAAAAGAACAAATAGTTAAGGCTTTACAAAAAAAGCAACACACTGTCGGATTTATGGGTGATGGAATTAATGATGTTTTAGCTTTAAAGGCAAGCGACGTGGCTATTTCAGTTGTTGAAGCGCAAGATATAGCTAAAGAAGTAGCAGAAGTAGTTCTTTTGGAAAGTGATTTACGCGTTTTAGAAGATGGAATTATTGAAGGAAGAAAAACATATGTTAATATGATGAAGTACATTAAAATGACCGCTTCATCAAATTTTGGTAATATTCTTTCAATAGTAATTGCAAGTGCCTTCTTACCTTTTTTACCGATGATGTCGTTACAGTTATTAATCCTTAATTTAACATATGATATCTCTTCAATGGCTTTACCTTGGGATAATGTTGATGATAAATACATCAAAAAACCGAAAAAATGGGATGCTACAGATTTACGACGTTTTATGCTTTGGATGGGACCATGTAGTTCAATTTTTGATATTGTGACATTTATCATATTATATTTTATCATCTGTCCTAGTGTTGCTTCAAAATTTTATTTACCTAATTGCGATCAAGTTTTATTTATTGCAACATTCCATGCTGGATGGTTTATAGAATCAATGTGGACACAAACATCAATTATTCATATTATTAGAACAGAAAAAATCCCATTTATCGGTTCAATAGCGAGTAGACCATTAATTATTCTGTCATTATTTGGAATCATTATTTTAACTATTTTTCCATATACATCATTGGGTTCTCATTTAGGATTAGCTAGTCTACCATATATTTTTTTCATCTATTTAATAGTTATTCTAGTAATGTATTTGATGGTTATCAGTTTAATTAAATATTGGTATGTTGGAAAATATGATACTTTGTTATAAATGTTAAATTGATATTAATTCAGTGATATATATTGAAAATAATTAGATAAAGAAAAAGAAGATATCATCATAATCGATATCTTCTTTTTTTATAAGTATGTTAATTAATCTTCATCGCTAAAAAGAGGTTTTGCATTCTCAATTATGTCATAAAGTTTATCAACATATAAAATACCATCTAAATGGTCATATTCATGTTGGAATACTACAGCAACATACCCTTTTAATTTTTTCTTGATTAATTCAAAATCATTTTTTTGAAAGTTAAAGTTATATCCTTCAATTTCAATTTCATAGTTACGTGGAGTTAACCCATGTGTTTCGCGATCAACACTTAAACATCCTTCACCATCAGGTAAATATGTCATTTGCGAACTGCGTTTAGTAATTTTGGGATTAATCATAGCATAACAATGAGGATTACCTTCTTCATCATTTGTTAAAATTGCAAACATACGTTTATTAATGTCAATCTGTGGAGCAGCTAATCCAACAGCAGGACGTAAATTTAATTCCTCAGCTTTTTGATCATTTTGACTGTTAATAACATACTCTAATAAAGATAAGCATGTTTTACGATCTTCTATGGTTACAGGGATTTTACATGCTACTGCTTTACGTTTTAAATGGCTATTCCCTTCACGAATTATATCTTTCATTAATATCATTTTTATCACCAAGTGCATTATATCATTTTTTTTTATTAAAACCAAGATATAAAGTATAATGGATTAAAAAGAAGCATAGTCGTTTGACCATGCTTGAAGTTATTTAAACTTAGAACTTAGCAGCTCCGATAATAACTAATAATATAAATAAAACTAAAATAAGTGCATATCCATATCCGCCTTTACCGCTTCTATTGTTACAACAAGTCGGTTGATATCCATAACAATTTCCGTAACCTTGATATCCTTGATAGTACATGAAAACACCTCCTTAACTTTCACTTATAATATATGATATGATATTTTTTTCGTATGGTAATATGTCCTAGAAATCATCATAATAATTATCCGCGTCGAATTTTTCTTCATTCCGCAATCCCAAAAAGTTTTCCACACGTTTTAAGCGATTATTCAAGTTTTTGATTTTTCGATTTGCTTCATCTAATTGAAATAAGATTCTTTCTAAGTGGTTATCACCAAAATAACCAAATGGCGGTTGATTTTGTTGAGGATTATTTTTAAATTTAAACATTTACATGCCTCCAATCTTATAATATGAGATTATTGTCTTTTATTTACTTTTATATAAAAAAAGGTTATAATATTTTAATTGTTAAGGAGTTGATTTGATGCGACTAGATAAACTATTAAGTAATTTAAAATATGGAAGTCGAAAAGATATTAAGATGTTATGCAAAAAAGGTTTTGTCCAATTGAATGGAAAAATTGTTAAAGATGCAGGTATTGATGTTACTTTAAATGATGAAATTTTATTGGATGAAAAAAAAGTTTATTTTTATGAAAATCTTTATCTTGTGATGAATAAACCTCAAGGATACGTATCTTCAAATATCGATGAAGGCAAATATCCTTCTTTATTACGTTTAATTAAAGAGCCTTACAATAGATATGATTTAAATATCTGCGGAAGATTAGATGTTGATACTGAAGGGTTAGTTTTACTAACAACCGATGGTAATTTATTACATCAAGTAATTACTCCCAAAAAAGATATATATAAAAAATATTATGTTAAATTAAAGAATATCTTAAAAAACTATGAAATTTTAGAAAATGGTGTAGAGATTTTAGATGGTATGAATAATCCATATACGACAAAACAAGCGTTTATTGAAAAGATTGATGATTATTCATGTTACATTATGATATCGGAAGGAAAATTTCATCAAGTAAAAAGAATGTTTTTAGCTATTGATAATGAAGTCGTTTACTTAAAGCGTGTGGCAATTGGTAATTTAGAGTTACCTAGCAATTTAGAATTAGGTACGTATCAATTATTGACTTTAGAAGAAGTTCAAAATAAACTTTTTAGTAAATAATCAAAATAAAAATCTTTTAAAGTTCTTTTAAGCACAGCTATTAATTATTGTAGAAAAATTTATAACAAAGTTGATGATTTATGAAATTGAAAATCCGAAAATCTATGATTAATTTATTATTTAGATAAGTTGATTTATGAACGATTTTTTTAGATAAAACTAATAAAAAGAGGTTTTTATTACCATAATATGAATGGTGATATGATTGCATAAAATTTTAAAATCGACAGTTATTTTGTCTATAGGTAGTATTTTAGCTCGAGTTTTAGGTTTATTATTTATTTTTTATTTTCCCCGGTATGTTGATAAAGAACATCTGGGGTTTTATTCTTACTGTTATAGTTATTTAGTATTATTTTTAGACTTTTCTTTATTAGGAATTCCAAGTTCATTGCAAAAGATAATTGTTAAATATCAAGAAACCAATCAAGCAATGATTAATCAACTAGTCAAAAGAGTTTTAAAGATTGTTTTTATATTGTCGCTTATAGCACTTCTTATGATGTTTTTATTTAGCAATTTATATATTAAAAAAACAGGAATGTTAGAATATCAATTAATTTTAAAACGAGGGATCTTAATTATTTTAATTTCATGTGTTACAAATTCTTTAATGGTTACGTTGCGATCTTACTTTCAAGCTTTTAATAAGATGAGTGTTTCAGCTATATCTCTTATTATTGAACAAGTATCACGAATTCTTTTTATTATTTTAGCGGTTATTTTTTTTAAAAGTAATCAAAATATCTTAGTTTATGCGGCATTATTGGCTTGTACTGTGGGGCAATTAATGGCTTTAATTTATTTATTTTTTTCTTACTTTAAAAATAGAGGAAGAAATACAGTCGAAGTTCCAGTATTTATTTATCGTGAATTAGTAAGTTATGCTTTCTTTATTTTTTTAACTATTATTTTTATTTCAACAAGTAATATAATTGACGCTGTTACCTTTAAAAAGGCTCTTGAGCTTCATAATGTCAATGATGCTTCAGATATTTATGCATTATATACATTTCAAATTAATCGAATTTTGTTTTTTCCGATTATTTTGGCTACTAGCATGGCAACAAGCTTAATCACTAATGCATTTAAAATGGATAAAAAAGACATTAAAAAAGTTTTACAATTAGTATTTAAAGTCCTTTTTTACTTTGTTGTATTTTTTATATTTTTTTCACCAAAAATTTATAGTTTACTTTTCGAACATAATGAACTAGCTTTTAGGATGTTAAAGTATGCAAGTATTTTAATATTATGCTATGGTTTTTACTACATCATGTTAGCATTACTGATTGCATTTGAAAAAATAAAATTTTTAGCTCCATATATTATTCTTTCGCTTGTAGTTAAAGTTAGCCTAAATCATGTTTTAATAACTAAAATGTCATATATAGGAGCAATCCTTGTCAACGTGATGATGTATGGAATTCTTTTGTTTGGAAGTTTTTTTATTTTAAGAAAATATATTGATAAATGGTTATATGCCAGCTTCATTAAAGATGCATTATTAATCATTACTTCAATTATTGTAACAGCCTTCTTTTTTCCAGATAAAGAGTTATCATTTTTTTTACAAGGTTTAAGTCTATTAAGTTGTTTAGTTGTATCGTTAGGAATTTTATGTTTTTTTGATTTGATTTGGCGTACTTTCGTGCAAAAAGGATTGCTTATGAATAGATAAAATAAAATAATAATAGTATAATATTGACAAAAGGATGTCGAAAAATATTATGTTAAATTTCAAAAAAATAACTTTAGATGATAAAAAGTATTTTCAAGATGACAAATTACAAGATTTTTTATTATGCGATTACTGCTTTACTGATTTATATATGTGGCAAGATATGTATAATGTCGAATTAGCATACGATGAGGATACGCTATATTTAAGAATGATGATTAATGGTAAAAAGATGTATTATCCACCAATCACCAATGATTTTAAAAAAGCATATAATAATTTAAAAAAATATTGTCAAAAAGAAAATGAAGAATTAGTATTTACATGTGTAACGGAACAAAATAAAAAATATTTAATGAATAGCGATTCATTTATATTTGAAGAAGTTTTTAATAACGAAGACTATATTTATGAATTAGAACCATTGCAAAGTTTAAAAGGTAAAAAATATAAGCAAAAAAGAAACATGGTAAATAGTTTTTTATCGGTTTATCAAAATCGTTATGTTATTAAAGATATTAGCGATGTTTCTTTTGATGAGATTAATTTCTTTTTGCAGAAGTGGTTTTTAGCTCATTATGAATTAGAAAGTAAAGAAGAGGAAAAAGCTATTTTTAAAGCGATGAACAATCGAGAAAATCTAGGTATTACTGGATTTGCCATTTATATTGATGACCAATTAGAAGGATTTAGCATGGGAAGCTATTTCAATTGTGAGTTTATTGTACATTTTGAAAAATGTAATATTGATATTCATGGATTGTATCAATTTGTATTTTATACGATGTGCAATTTAGTTAAGGCTAAATTTATTAACCGAGAAGAGGATTTAGGATTAAGTGGTTTAAGAAAAGCTAAATTAAGCTATAATCCAATTAAATTAGAACCTAGTTATAATGCGTTTTTAAAAAGCAATTTACAAATAGAAATTAAGTATGCGCAAGAAGCAAATATTGATGTTATAAAAAAAATGTGGAATGAAGCTTTTGAATCAAAAGAGTTTGATGAATACTTCTTTAATAATATCTTTGATATAAAAAATGTTTTAACGTACCAAATTAACGAAAAAATTTTAGGAATGGTTCAATTAATGTTTTTTGATGATTGGGTTTATTTATATGGAGCTACAACAGCACTTCCTTTTAGAGGTAATATGATTATGGAACACTTAATTAAAAACATATTACAAGAGTATAAAAATATTGTGTTGATACCGGCTTCGGAAGATTTATTTGCTTATTATAGTCGATTTGGCTTTATTAAAACTTCGATGATGAAAAAAGAAAAATATTTTAAAAAACATGATAATGTTACTTTAGAAATTGTTTATGAAGATGATTTATCTTTTATTTTAGATTGTTATCAAAAAAGATTTGTAAATGCAATTCCACGAAATATAGAATATTATAAAAAAATTATGGCTTATCCTAATTTAATAATGCTAAAAGATCAAAACAATTATGCAATTGTCATTGATAATACTATTGTTGAAACAAATACCTATGATAATAACTTTTTAGATAGCATCTTAACGACACTAAAAAAAGATGTTATGGATGTAGTTTTTTATGGAGTTGGATCGCCTCATGCGATGGTTAGTTCCAAGAAAAATGAAATGTATGTTAATTTATTATTTGAATATTAATCATATTTTTTGTATAATTAAAGTAATTAATTGATAGGTAGGTGTTATAATGGCATTATTCAAAAAGAAAAAAGAAGAACCTTTGAAAGAAGAAACGTATGTCTTTTTTAATGGTGAATTTAACGAATACTTAAAAAAACCAACTGAACATTATTATACTCGATTAAAAAAATTCGATAAATCAGGTGTTAAATTTAATTTTTTAGATCCACATTTGGATTTATTTCAAAAAGAAAAATTAGATATAACAGATGAAATTGCAGGATATTTATTTGCAAGGATGGCAAAGTGTAAAAATGCACTTTTAGTATTGTCAGATAAAACACCTTATATTTCTAATTGGTTATTATATGAATTAACATTAGCAGTCGAAGGTTTTAACTTACCAATTATTATCGCGTATGAGGATACGAGATTTGTTTTTAATCCAAAAGATAAATCTAATTTGTGGCCGGATTCAATTGCAAGAAATATCATTGATAATGATTTTAATGCCATTCATATTCCACTATCGATTATACCCTTACGTCAAGCAAATGAAGATATTACGATTTATAATTTTAAAAATGAAAAAAATACATATGCCCAATTCACATATTCAAAAGCCAAGTATCGTGATTGGAATATCCTATAAAAACTTATCTTGTGATAGGTTTTTTTTATTTTGGTCAAGTTATCACATAGTTTTATTAATTCTTTGAATAATATAAACTAAAGGGGGTGAAGATAATTTTAAAAGTATGTAAATTTGGTGGCTCATCAGTTGCTACTGCAAATAAAATTAAAATGATTAAAATGATAATGGATGAAGATAGTAATAGGCGCATCTTAGTCACATCAGCTATAGGAAAAAAAAGTGAAGATGATACAAAGTTAACTGACTTACTTTATTTACTTGCTGCACATGTGAAGTTAAATATAGCCTATAATATGCTTTATGCACGGATTAAAGATGTGTTAATAGAAATAAAAAATAGACTTAATATCAATTTTGATTTAGAAAGCGAATTAAATGAGTTATATAATCACCTTCCACTTTATGATGAAAATTTTATTGTATCGAGAGGAGAGTATTTTACCGCTAAAATCCTTTCAAATTATTTAGGATATCAATTTGTTGATGCTAAAGATATAATATGTTTTGATTTTGATGGTAACTTAAATGAAAAAGAAACAATAGCTAAAATTAAGATTAATTGTACGGATAAAAAGATTGTAGTTCCCGGATTTTACGGTTCATATCCTAATGGTAAGATAAAACTATTAACTAGAGGTGGTAGTGATGTAACAGGAGCAATTTTATCCAATGCTTTAAATGCTGAATTATACGAAAATTTTACTGATGTTAGTGGGGTATATGTTGTTGATCCTAAAATTATAAGGGGGCAAAAAAATTTATCATTTTTAAGCTATAATGAACTACGGAAACTAGCTTATCATGGTGCAAGTGTAATTCATGAAGATACAATTTTTCCACTATTAAAGAATAATATTCCATTAAAAATATGTAATATGGAAGATCGTCATATCGGAACATTAATTAGTAGTTTAGGTTCAAATCAAAAAGATATCTTAGGAATTATAAGTAAAAAAAATTATATTATATTAAAAATTGAGAAAAACTTAACAAGTAAACAAAAATTATTAGATTATATTTATCCTAAACTTTTTAAATATAATATTGTTATGAGTCATTTTGTTATGAAAGAAGATTGTGTAAATATCGTGATTCATAAAGAAAATGCCACACACATATATGATATTATAGAAGAATTACGAACTGAAAAAATTACGAAAATATTAGTGGATGAAGATGTGGCTTTAATTTCTGTTATTTGTCGAAACGGGAATTTTTCTAACGATATTATGGCTGTTTTAAGCAGTAAAAAAGAAAATTGCAAATTATTTTTATCATCTGAAAATGATGATGTTTACACTATTGGTGTTCAAAATAGTGATGTAATTCGTGTTGTTGAAATGTTTTATAATGGATTAGTGGATAAAATAAGCTAATTTTAAAAAAATATCTTGCATTTTTGCGTGTTGTACTATATAATACTATAGTGCATAAAGATGAAAAAATCTTTTTAAATTAAAAAGGAGGTACATGTATGGCAAAATGTTATGTTACAGGAAAAACTACTACTTTTGGTAATTCTCGTAGTCACGCTTTAAATGCAAATAGACGTACTTGGAAAGCAAATTTACAAACAGTTCGTATTAAAGACGAAAATGGAAAAATCATCAAAGTTAAAGTTTCTGCAAGAGCTTTAAAAAGCGGGAAAATCGAAAGAGCATAGTTATTTGAAAGCAAGCCGTCAGGGCTTGTTTTTTTTATG
>CALVBA010000014.1 GCA_944325695.1 uncultured Anaeroplasmataceae bacterium | reverse complement strand
TATAAAAAAAATTAGAAATAATAACCGTTATAAAACAGGATATTTCTAGCAAATCATCTATTTTAAAAAACGTTATTTCGTATTTATAATCTTTTTTTTAAATACAACTAAATGACTTAAGATTTTGAAAATTGCTTTATATGTTCCAATCATCGCTCTTAAAAAATAAATATATTGGTATCAATCAATAAAAAATCCCCAAAAAGGCAATAAAACGGCTTTTGGGGAGATATAATAATTTTTATAAAGATATTAAAACCTATTTAAGGTTAAATTAAATTATAAATTTTTTACAGCATCAATGATAATATTTGTCGCTTCTTCTTTAGTTTTTTCAACTTTGATATTTTCCTTGCGAACTTTAAATTCAACAATATCTTCAATTGCTTTTTTACCTACAGTAATAATATATGGAACCCCGATTAATTCCCAATCTTTAAATTTAAATCCTACTTTTGCATCACGATCGTCTAATACAACATCAACTTTATTATTTCGTAATTTTTCATAAATTTCTAATGCTAAGTTTTGTTGTGCCTCATCATTATAGTTTACTGGGACTATAACTGCATGATATGGAGCAACATTTAAAGGCCAACAAATCCCAAATTCATCGTGATTTTGTTCGATAATCGCAGCCATCGTTCTTGTAACACCAATTCCATAACTTCCCATTACTAATGGTGTTTTTACACCTTGACTATCTAAAACGCATGCATCCATTGCTTCACTATATTTAGTTTGTAATTTAAAGATTTGTCCAACTTCAATTCCTCTTTCAAAGCTCAATGGTTTACCACAAACAGGACAAATATCTCCTTCTTTGGCCATGCGTAAATCTTTAACTGTACCATTAAAATCACGTCCAAAGTTGACATTTGTTAAATGATAATCTTTTTTATTAGCTCCAACAATAAAATTACTCATTTCTGAAACTTCTTTATCAACTAAAATCATAACATTTTCTGCATTTACTGGTCCAACAAAACCAGAAACACTATTAATCTTTGCAATTTCATTATCAGAAGCTAAGCGTAAAAAGGCTTCAGGAATATCTAGTGCATTTACAACTTTAATTTCGTTAATATCACGATCTCCACGTACTAAAACCATAACTAAACGTGAGTTGAAATCATCAGCATACACGATACTTTTTACAACTTTTTTAATATCACAATTTAAAAAATTTACTACTTCTTCAATTGTCTTTGCGTTTGGTGTATGAATTAATGCTGTTTCTTGTAATGTTTCTTTTTCTATTTTTTCGCTTGAAATAGCTTCACACTTTTCCTCATCAGCTGCGTAATCGCATGAACTACAATATGCAATTGTCGATTCACCGATATCACTTAACGCCATAAATTGATGTGATTCACTTCCACCTATTGCTCCTGTATCAGCTAATACCGTTTTAAACTTAATATTTAAGCGGTTAAAGATACGAGTATACGTATCATACATAACATTATATGACTTATCTAATCCTGCTAAATCAATATCAAATGAATAAGCATCTTTCATGATAAATTCGCGTCCACGCATTAATCCAAATCGTGGTCTTAATTCATCTCTGTATTTCGTTTGAATTTGATATAAACAAACCGGTAATTGCTTATATGATTTAATTAAATCACGAGCTAAATACGTAAATATTTCTTCATGTGTTGGCCCTAAGCAAAATTCACGATTGTGTCGATCATTTAAACGCATTAATTCAGGACCATATTTAAACCATCTTCCTGATTCTTCCCATAATTCTTTTGGTTGTAAAGCACTTGATAAAATTTCTTGTGCTTCTGATAAATTCATTTCTTCGCGTATAATGTTTTCAATTTTTCCAAGTACTTTTAATCCCATTGGTAAATAATTGTAAACTCCAGCTACTAATTTTTTAATCATTCCAGCGCGAATTAACAAAATATGATTAGCTATTTGTGCTTCATTTGGTGCTTCTTTTAACGTTGGAATTATCATTTTACTTGCTTTCATAAATCCACCTCACATGTTCAAATTATTCTATCATATCACCACCTAAATTGTCAACATAAACAACAGTTATTTACACACCTATTATTAATCATAAAAAGGGTAATTTCAATGCATTTTTAAGCCATATTTTTTTAAAACAAGAAATTTATTTTTATTAAAAAACGCTTACTACTTTATAATTATCAATAATTGTAGTACAATATTATAAAGAACTACTTTAAGAAAGGAGAAACAAATGAATAACACTGATAAATTACTAAAAAGTGATGAAATTGGTATTTCAGCACTAGGTGGATTAGGTGAAGTTGGTAAAAACTGTTACTGTATCACATATAAAGATCAGATCTTCGTTATTGATTCTGGGATTTTATTTCCTGATGAACATCTTCTAGGTGTTGATTATGTAATCCCTGATTACCAATATTTAATTGATAACCAAGACAAAATTGTTGGACTTTTTATTACCCACGGACATGAAGACCACATTGGTGGTATCCCTTTTATGTTAAAAAAAGTTAAGATACCGACAATATATGCTGCTGGAGTAGCAGTGGAATTAATTGAAAATAAATTAATTGAACATAAAGTTTTAAAAAATACAAAAATCGAGGAATTTAGAAGTCATTATACATATAAATTCAATGGGGTTGAGATTTCATTTATTAGATTAAATCACTCAATTCCTGACAGTTTTGCTTTAGTTTTTAAAACAAAAGAAGGTGCAATTTTGCATACAGGTGATTTTAAATTCGACTTAACGCCAATTGGACCAGGAGCAGAATTTGATAAATTAACACGTTTAGGTAAGGATGGAGTTTTATGTCTCTTAGCTGATTCGACAAATGCTTTATTAGATGGATATACCCAAAGTGAACGTAAAGTAGGAGAATCTATTCGAGAATTATTCACCAATATTAAAGGCCGTGCTATTGTAGCTACCTTTGCATCTAATATATACCGCGTTCAACAAATTATTGAAGCTTCTTATAATACTGGACGCAAAGTGGCTATTTTCGGAAGATCAATGGAAAAAACAATTGAAGTTGGACAAAGTGTTGGATATATTAAAGCGCCAAAAAATACCTTTATCACAGCTAATGAATTAAATAATTTCATGCCTCATGAAATAACAATCTTATGTACTGGATCACAAGGTGAGCCTTTGGCTGCACTTAGTAGAATTGCTAATGGAAGTCACAAACAAATTAAGTTAATCCCTGGTGATACAGTTATCTTTAGTTCTTCACCAATACCAGGTAATACTGAAGGAGTTAACCATACTATTAACTTATTATTCAAACGCGGAGCAAACGTTATTACCCACTCACCTCTAACAGATACACATACATCAGGACATGCTGCGCAAGGTGAACTTAAAATGATGTTAAATTTTGTACGTCCTAAGTACTTTGCCCCAATTCACGGTGAATATCGTATGCAAAAAGTACATGGTAATTTAGGAATGGAATGCGGTGTCAAAAAAGAAAATGTCTTCATTTTAGAAAATGGTGATATGTTAGCCTTAACTAAAAAACAAGCACGGATTGCTGGTAAAATTACTAGTGGTGATGTTTATGTCGATGGAAATGGCATTGGAGATATTGGAAGTACAATTATTAAAGAACGTAAAATGCTTTCTGATGATGGATTATTTAGCATTATCTTTACTTTAGATATGGCTAAAAAAATAATTTTAAATGAACCGCAAATTGTAAGTAGAGGATTTGTTTACATGAAAGATAGCGAAGCATTAACCAATAAATTAATTCAATTTGCTAAAAATCATGTCAATAATGAAATGAAAAAATACAAAAATATTAATATAAATGCTTTAAAATCATCTTTAAATGAGAACTTGTCAAAATATATTAAAGGAATGACAGACCGAAATCCGATTATCATTCCAATATTTATGACTATTTAAAACACAAAAAGGGGCTATTTGAATTCTATTTTAGCATTTTTCACAATTAAAACATAAAAACGTCTGTTTTTTTGCTAAAATATATGATGGGGGTAGTAGAACAAAAAAGGAGTAAGATTATGAAAAAGAAACGTAAAACTGACATCAGAACTGAAATAGTACTTAAAACTTTATACAAAGGACTTGAAGATTCTCTACGCACTAAATCAATTTCCAATATTTTTATTTGTGAAATTTGTGATGCTGTTGAAGTTCATAGAACAACTTTCTATAAACATTTTAAAGATAAATATGATTTATTAAACAATTATATTAAATATTCTTTAAAACCAATTCGTGAAATTGAATACGATATTGATGTATATAGCACACCTAAAGATTTCTATAATACACTAGTTGAAAAATTCTTTGCTTATATTTCAGAATATAAAGAATTAATTAAAGAGATTTTAATTGCAGATGAAGAACACGGAGATTTTGTTAATGCTTCTAAAGAAGTTTTAAAAGAATTAATCTCAGAAAAATTAGTAGAAGTTGAAACTGCTGGATACACATTAAGTAGTTCAAACGGTGTTTTATCAGCTATTTATAGTGGTGCAATTGTTTCATTAATTCAATATTGGGTAACTAATAAAAATATTTCAAAAGATCTTTTAATCAAAGCTGTTTCTTCGCTAATTTCATAATATAAAAAAGAATTGGAATTTCCAATTCTTTTTTTATTACTCATTATATTGTTTTTTTAGCATTTTGTTTTCAAATTTTTCATCAGAGAAAACAAAACCCATATATAAATTCGTTATCTTATTATCTTTAATAATACAACATAATTGAAAATAATAGTAATCACTTTTACGATATTTTAAATCATATAATCTAATCGTAACATGTTCATCATATTTTTCTTCAACACATTGAAAACAGTACGCTAAGTTAGTAAAAATTGTAAATTCTTCTGTTTGTTTAACCAAATTAAAATATTCATCGTTAACACGTTTTTTATCAATATAATCAATCCTTATTAAACGACGATAGAAAGCTCCAACGATATATCGATTAGGAAATTCGATAACAACATGCCACATAAAAGGATTATAAGTGGCAATTAAATGAATATTAGTCGAATTTGGATAGTTTTTCTTCAACATTTTCAAAATGACTAAATAAACGATGATTCTTAAAAGAATATAACCTAAAAGAATCCAATAAATAAAATAACGATTCTTTAAAAGAAATAAAATATTAAAACCTAAAATGATTGTTATGAATATATCAACAGTAGCGATAATATTAAATCGAATATTTTTATAGAAGGGAATAATTCTAGTACCATATGGATTTAATGAATCTAAAAAAATATGAATAAAGATGCATCCTAATGCCAACAAATAATATGTTAAAAATTTTTCTTTAGTAATATAAAAGAAAATTAATGATACAATCAGTGCTAAAATAAAGATATTTTGAATTTGATGTGTAAAACGTCGGTGGAAGCGTAAATAGGTTTTATTACTAAAAAATTTTAGTATTCCATCCGAATCACAAGCTAAACTCGCTACTACCGACACCATAATTAAACCTAACTTGTTATCATCAACACCCATATTATAAGCTGTAATTCCAATATTAACCCCACATAAAGCATGTGTCAATAAATCCATAACATCACTTCATTTCTATTTTCTTATAAATTTTCCAACATTATCTAATAAAACTTCGTCTGTCATTGCACCTTTAATACTAACATTATCAATAATAACTTCATCAACATAGTGGAAGTCTAGTCCTTGCTTTAATACTTCATATGAATGCTCAATCATTACTGGAGATCCTTTTATCGCATCTTTTTTATATGTAAACTCAATGTTTTCTAATGTTATTCCTTTTATAGGTTCTTCCGGAAGTCCTAAAAAAACACCAGCTGAATATGAAGTATTTAAACATTTCATATTTTTAAAATGAAATTTGCCAATATATGGTGTTCTTTCGTCGACTGGTAATTTTTCTTTAGTCCATACGTACTCCTCGTGACCACCAGCAGGACCCATATTATAATACATATTAACCACAAATGGCGTTAAAACATCATCCATAATAATGTTTTCAAAGTTAACATTATCAATAATCCCATAACGACCACGACCACGACGTGTTTTAATACGTAATCCACGATCTGTTTTATTGAAGATACACTTACTTACATAAACATCCTCAATCCCACCGCTTGACTCGCTACCAAAAACAACACCACCATGTCCATGTTCCATTAAACAATTACGAATAATAATTTGTTTACAAGGAGTATGATATTTCTTAGCAAAATCAATTTGTCCAGATTTAATTGCTATGCAGTCATCACCAACAGAAAAATAATTTCCAATAATATTTACATTAAAACATGTATCTGGATCTAGTCCATCAGTTGTCGGCATCGATGGAATATTCGTAATTTTCATATCAATGAATGATAAATTTTTAGAAAAGTATGGATGAACATTCCATGATGGAGAATTACAAGATGTAATACCATGACAAATAATATTATTAGAGCGATTAAAGAAAAGATTAAATGGTCGATAAGCAATTCTTTTTACACGATGATTTTGATACCAATCACCATTTGTAGCATTACCATTAATTTCTCCTTCACCACAGATAGTTACATTTTCAACATATAAACCTGAAATTAAACTTGCAAAAGAAGCTACTTCATCACCTTCCCATGTTCCTAAATTTATTTCATATCCTGTTTTTTTATTAGAAACTAATCCAGGTAAAACCGCATAATTAGTACGCTCGATATCACCTTTAATTACTGCACCTTTTTCTAAATAAAGCGTCATATCACTCTTTAAAAAAAGCGGTTGAACGTAATATGTCCCTTTAGGAACATAAACACATCCATTTTTAGGACAAGACATAATAGCTGCTTGAAAAGCATTTGTAACAAAATGGTCCTCTTGGTTTAATGGAATAAAATCTAAAACATTTAAACAAACTGTTTCTTCTTTTGTTTGAACAGTTATTTCGTCATTTCCTACTTTAATTTGATATTTCGTACTTGGTTTTAAATCAAATAACGAGATAACATTTTTATTTGTTTCAAAAACAAATGAATTATCAAGATAAACTGAAACCATTTGATCATTATAATATGAAAAGTTATTTTCTAACTCTAAAGCACAACTTCTACTTGTTGTACAAATTACTTTTAAACCCACACTTCAACACCTCAATTTAATTTTTTAAACGTTATTTAATATACGTTTTCTAATACCCTAATTTCATTAATTATTTAAATTCAATAAAATGTTTTTGACAAAAAGATTGAGCTTCAATCGATTTTTGTTCATAACAAAAATCTTCAAAACGTTTTTCATAGCCAAATTTCTCTAAACATTTTATAAATTTTTCATAACGATTGTCACCATGAAAAGCCATTTGTAAATTAGCTTTAATCTCTAAATCACTGACACTTTCAATATATTTCATAACTAATAAGTCGTCATTTAACAGTGATACTATTTGAATGTAACGATTATTTTTTAAGTAACGATCTAATATTTCTGTCTTAAACTCTTTATTTAAGGAATTACGAGGGTTAGAAATATAAATCATCTTTTCTGTCAATGTGTCATAAAAAACATGCTCAACAAGATTTTTCTTGAAGTTATTTCTAGATATTTCCATTGCATCGATTATATCTTGAAACTTAACCATAATAAAACTCCTTTCTTAAATTATTTTACCTACTATTATTATAGCAAATTAATTTAAAAATTAAAATTCAAATTACAAATTATTGTAAAAAGAAAAAAGTCTAAATGTATAAAAACATCTAGACTAAAGTAATCCAATTGATTTACAAATCATAATAATCGTAAATAGTGTGAAGGCAGAAATAATCGTCGTCCATACGACAAGTTGTCCTGCTAATTTATCATCTTGATTCATTTCAGCTGCCATAGGAACACTAGAAACAGCAGTTGGCGTTCCGAATAACGCGATTAAAGCAGGAAATTCTACACTGCGGAATCCCACCAAATAAGCCAGTGATAAGCATACGATTGGTGTTATTAAAACGCGTAATGATGTCCCTAAAATAATTTGGAATCGTAGATCTTTCACCGCACTGAATGTAAATTGTCCACCTAAAACAATTAATGCTAATGGTGTAGCTATACGACTTACATCTTGAATAGTTTTATATAAGAAACTCAAATCATTTTTAATGCTAAAATCAATATTTAAACTACCTAATAAATAACGAATTCCTAATACAATAACACCAGTAAATACTCCTAAGATAAGCGGATTTTTAACAATTTTAACTAAGGTATTTTTTATATCAATTTTTCCTTCTTCACCTTTTTCAAATATCGATAAGGAGATAACCGCTAAAATATTAAATAATGGAATACTTATAGCAGAAACGATACTTGCAACACCAACAGCTAAGCTTCCTTCTCCAGCTAAAGCGATTGCTAGTGGAATACCGATAATCGCGTAATTAGAGCGAAAACTACATTGTAGGATAACACCTTTTTGTTTATCATTTGAAACAAACACTTTAACAATAATAAAACCAAATATAAATAATCCTAAAATGGTTAACACAATAAATAAAATAAATTTCCAATTTATCCCAGCTAAACTATCAATGTTATAAACATTAAAAAATAATAATGTCGGCAAACATACTTTATAACATAATTTATTAGCTACACTTAAAAATTTTTCATCGAAGAAATTAATTCTTCTTAAAAAGTACCCTAATGCAATGATTAAAATAATCGGTAAAACTGCATTAATAGTAAAAATTAAATTTTCCATAAACCCACACCTCACATTTTATACTTTTTTATTATAACATTTTTTATTTTGAATAAATAGATAAAATTTTAAAAAAAAATAAATATATAAAAAAACTGTAATAAAAAATTACAGCTTTTTATACATTTTCTTAAATTTTATATCATATTTTTAGAGAGAGTATTTTATATGAAAAATTTTAATTTTGGGTCAGTTTTGTAAAGAAATTATTTTTAACAATTTCATTTACACGCTTATTATAATATAAAACTTTCATTTAATTTTCGTTAAATTATGTTAAATTATGGAAAATATAAAAACCAGTTTAAAATTACTTTAAAAGGTAATTGAAAACTGGTAGGCTTTTATTAAATTTTTTTATCTTTTTTTATTTAAGCACATTTCTTTTTCATAAGTGTATACACTTGAACGACAAACTAATAGCATAAAAGCTAACATGATTAATCCAACGATAAAAATCAATAATGATGATGTTAAATCATATCCATTGTATCCTTTATCAATTATGATTTTAACAATCATAACAACAATCCAAACAATACCAATTACTAATGCATTTGATAATAAATTCATATTATTTAAACTTAATTCTCGTGTTTTCATCGAATCAATGACAAATCCAGCAATTAATAAAACAATTGACCCATATAAATGTAAATAAGCTATAGCATCACTTTCAATTAGATCCCCAAAACGAATATAAGTAACTAATAAAGTAGCTCCTAAACTACATAATGGAACTGTAATTTGATATAGTGTGTTTTTTCTTTTTAATGCATAAACTAAATATAATGCTAAAAATACGATTAATGAAAGAGCCATGACAATATTTAAAATAGTCTCTTTATACTCCATTAAGTATTCCGCTAATAAATTAATAACAATTAAAATAATTAAAAATGTATATGATAAATTTCTTCTACTTAACATGTTTCTTCCCTTTCTTCGTAAGCTAAAAGTATTATACTATATTTATCATTTTATTTCTATATGATTTTCTGATTTTTAATTTTTTTTACATTAAAAACATTAAATTTTTATGCTATAATAATAAAAACAATATAACAAAGGAGTTTTATAATGAAAATTTGTACAAGAGTTCATGATTTTGGTAAAAATACTGCTGAAAATTTAAGTGTTTTTGCATCTGTTTTTGGTTTTGATGGTGTGCAACTTGTCTTAAATAAGGCTATTAATGGTGAGACAGGTTTACCTGGAACATTAAATACAGAAAAAGCACAACAAATTGCTTTTGAATTTAATAAAAATAATATTGAAATTGCTATGCTAGGGGCATATTTCAATCCAGTTCATAGCAATAAAGAATTAGTTAATCAATCTATTGCAAAATTTAAAGAACACTTAAAATATGCTAAAGATTTTAATACTTCTTATGTTGGAAGTGAAACAGGTTCATATAATGATGATAAATGGACATATAATCCTTTAAATCGTACTGAAGAAGCTTACAATGAAGTTAAACGAATTTTTAAAGATCTTGTCGATTATGCTAAAGAAGTTGGATCATATGTAGCTGTTGAAGGTGCTTATGGACATTGTATGTATGAACCAAAACGTTTAAAACGTCTTTTTGATGAAATTGATAACGGTCATATGCGTATTATTGTCGATGTATATAATTATTTAAATATTGAAAATTATCAAAACCATACACAAATTTTTGATGAATGCCAAGAACTTTTCAAAGATAAAATCGTTGTTTTTCACTTAAAAGATTTTATTGTTAAAGATAACAAATTAATTCAAGTTGGACTAGGACAAGGATTAATGAATTATGATTATATCATGCCTAGAATCATTAAAAATAATCCAAATGCGTATTTAGTCTTTGAAGGTATTCAACCAAAAGATGCCATTTCAAGCTTAGAATTTATAAAAAAATACTTAAAATAATAATAACCCCCACAAAATATCCAATTCAAATTGGAAAAATTGTGGGGGTTTATTATGAAATTAGAATTAAAATTTAGCAATTATTAAAATTAATCACTTCTTCATCTTCTATTAAATTAAGTGTAGGATTAAAACCAACAGTTACTTTTGTCCAAAAAGCTTTAGCCTTTTTGTTATTTAAACTGTATTTTAATTCCCATACACCACGATATTGCGAAAATAAGATAGAAATAGCAGCTTGGGCAATTCCCTTTTGACGATAAATTGGAAAAATTGTAAATTCTGCAATCGCATAATCTAGTTTTTTTCCAATACATGAATGATTATTTAACATTATAAAACCAACAATTTTCCCATCATATTTTATGAACAAAGCTTTACGATTTGGTTCAATAAAATAGTCTTCAAAATACTTATAAAAATAATTCCCCTTGTTGTCCATTTCATCTTCGTAATATTTTGTCATCTCATATTTATATTTTTGAAAAACATTGTATAATAATTCTTTTTCTACTAGCTTAACTTCTTGTAGTTCAATCATATTATCATAATCCTTTATTTTAAAAATGAAAAATCAATTTTTTTATAAAATCCTTTTAATTTTTTATATCTACTATCATACACTTCTTTTAATTTTCCATGATGGCTAGGTATATTTAATTTTAATGACGCATAATCACTACAAACTTGTGCAAATGCGTCACCATCAGCATCTACATATCCAATAGTTGAAGAAATGGCCTTATCAATTTCTTTAGCGTTCATGAGAATATTCATTTCTTCAAACAATTTAATTAAGTATTTATTATCTTCTTTATACTTATAATCATTATAATAAAGATATACTTGATAGTATTTTCTAAAAGTAATCAATAAAAAATACATATCTATTTGTTGATTTTTTCGTATCATACTTTCGTTAATAACAAACATATTTTTTATATGATCATAATGAAACATATTACTACTAAATTTATTATAAAATTGTTCTACTACGATTATTTTTATTTCAGGTAAATGAAATACATCACATAATGTATTTATTATATAATTAACCTTCAAATATAATGTGTTTACATCAAATTGTTCCATAAATCCTCCTACAGTTTAAAAATTTCATCCACTGAAATAACATCAATTGTTATTTTTGGATAAATCAAATGTTTTATACCGATTAAATGTGTACATCCTAAAACAAGACAATCACAATCACTTGGAATAAAATTAATCATATCGATTAACACTTGATTTACATTTAATTTATTTTCAACTTCAGAAATTAGATTAGTCCCTAAAATCATATAAGCATTAGGAAATGATTTTTGAAAAATATTGCTTTTAATAGTATTATATGTCGCAATTATCGCAGGTTTTTGATATTTTTGATTATTCATATAATCGATAACTGGAGTTACTACACCTAGAACGTCAATCCCATTAATTTCAATATTGGTTGATAAAGTATTACATGCAACAATTGTTTTAATGCATCCTATATTCCGCAATTTAGCATTTAAAATTTCAAACCGTTGTAATAAAATTTTTGGAGTTTTCGTTCCATATGGAAAAAAACAAGTATCCTTTATTAAAACAAACTCATGTTTTGGATATCTTTTTTTTATATTTAAATAAAAATAATATCCCCCCATACCAGAATCAATAATACCAATTTTCATATATCCCCCATCTACTTAGGGAAAACGAACTCTTCATTTTGATTAATTATTTCTTTAAATAGTTTATAAACTTCAAATGTAACTCTAGCATCGGCTAAAGCATCATGTGCTTGAAATATATCTTCAGTGTGATTATAAATTGAATAAGCTCTAAAAAGTCCTAAGTCATTTTTTAAATTAAAATAGTTTTTTTGAATACTTAATAAATTAATGAAAGTAGTCAAATCAGCTAAACTTTTAACCTTGTTTAAACTATATGAATCATTAATAACTTTTATGTCATTTTTCCCCCAAACTAAAATAGTAGGATGATATGTATTTAAAACATTTTTAAAATCTTTATAAAACTCTTTATAGCTAATCGCATCTTTTAAATCATCTTTATTAATTCCTAAAAATTGGTATGTTCGTGCTGTGATTCTTTTACAAACCGTCGGTTTAACATAATTACTTTTCTCACATAAGACATTATTATCCTTATCAACGATGATATAACCCGCTTGAATAATCTCAGTTTTAAATTTTTCATTGTGATGATAATCTTGCATTGTCATTTCTAAATCTAAAAACATTACATTTTCTAAACTATTAATTAAATCTCTAATACCACTTTGAATAATTTTTAAATCATAATATTTAATATTTCTTCTTTTTGTTTTTCTAATAATTTTAGTAAAATAATTAACCTGAAAAGACGTAATTTTATTTTTAACTATGATTTTATCTTCATCATAGTCAAAAGCAACATAACGCCCTTTTTCTAGATATTTTTTAAACTTTTTTATTAAATTGTTTTGTAGATAAAAAAATTTGACTCCTGTTTTATTACGAATGGAAAAAACCTTATTCTTTAAATTTACACTATGAATTATTCCTACAAAATGCATAAAATCACCACTTTTATTGTACAGCAATTAACCATAAATTACAATATCATATCCTATTAATCATTTTTTTTCGATATCTTAGTTTTACTTTGCGCAATTTTTAAATTCTTAAAACCTTCTCCTAAAACTTCATTAGATTCTAAAATTATTGTAAAAGCATTATTATCAACTTCTTTAATCTCTTGTTCCATTAAAAACATTTCTTTATTAGAACACGCGCATAATACAATATCTTTATGTTCAAACTGATATCCACCATATGCATCAATTAATGTGGCACCACGTTCTAGTTTTTGATCAATCACGGCAATTACTTCTTTTCCTTTCGTCGTAACAATTAATGCTAATTTACCGGCATTAATACCATACATCAATTTATCAACGACAAGGGCAAAAATATAATTTATAATCATTCCATAGATAATACCGTCGACATCTTTAAAAATCAATCCACCAATTAAAATAATCCCAATATCCGATAAAAAAGCAATCTTTCCTACTGATAGATGTGGTTTTAACGATTTTGCAGCCATTATTATAAAATCTGATCCTCCTGTTGAAGAATTACGCATATAAATAATAGCATAACCAATCCCTCCAATTACACCTGTACAGATTGTTGATAGTAGTCGATCTCCTTCGTAAACAGGTAATAATGGACAAACAAAATCAATAATTATAGATGAGATTACCATACATCTTAAAGAGCGCAAGAAAAAACCTTTTCCTAATAATTTGTAACATAATAGTGCCACAGGTATATTTAAAAGAACAGTTGTAAACCCGATTGGTAAATTAAACAAACGGTATAAAATTAATGATATTCCTGAAAAACCTGTCATTGGAAATTTAGCGTTTAATGCAAAGTTATATACAGCAATACCGATTAAAAAACTTCCGAATATTTCAATAATAATATCATGTAATACTTTTTTTGCATGCTTACTCATACTAAAACCTCCTTAAAATAAAAAAATGCATACTATAATAAAAATTATAATATGCAAAAAATAGCTCTTTATATTTAATTTTAAATCTTTTTTTACAAAAAGTCAAGTTAGTTAAGATTTTTGCTCATCTTAATCATTTTAAATTCAATTATTAGAACCAAAAAATAAATTAATATTCCTAAAAAAGGAGCATACATTAAATTTATATTTGCTAAACTGATAAGTGCTAATGTAATAACTCCCATTAAAAAACTAATAACTACCCCTAAATAAAAGAAACTTTTAAATAACTCTGTTTTATTTTTATAAAATATTCCTTCAAATAAAGCATGTGTACCAATTTTTATATTATTAGTCATCATCGTCGAGGTAAATGATATTCCATAATTACGAAAAGATTCTAATAAAATTCCACCACTAATCGATAATCCGAAAAGTGCAATAGATGATATATCTAATGTTTCTGTTTTATTAAAAAAACAGTTTGGTATTATTAGAATAATCATAGAAATAATTAAAAAGGAGCGAATATATTTTTCTTTATGGTATTTTTTAAAATAAAATTCTACAATAAAAGCATAGATAATACCTATAATAAATGTAACTAGAATAAAAATCCCTAAAATAATACCTGCATAATTTTTATTTATAATATCATTTCCAATATTAATTAAGTTTCCAGTTTGCATAAAAGTAAACTTTCCACCACGAAAAATAATGCTATATAAATCAAAAAATCCACCAATAAAAGAAAGTAAAAAACAAGCTATAATTCCTAATTTTTTATTCATAATATCCCCTCTTCAAAACTAAATTTATTCTAATTTGATAATGTCTAGTTTTATAAGTTCTAAAATGGCATTACATCGATTTGTAACATCAAGTTTTTGTATAACATTAGAGATGTGGTTGCGAACAGTTTTTTCACTTATCTTAAGTTTAATAGCGATATCTTTGGTTGAATCATTTCTGACTAATAAATTAAAAATTTCTTTTTCTCTTTTAGTTAGAATACTATTTTTCATATTATTCCTCCCTTGTTATATTATGTAAAAGAGGAAAATATGTACCTAAGACGGTTATTTTCGGAATATAATCTCTTTATCACTCATCTTTTCAATAATCGCTAATGATTCAAGACGATAACCTATATTTCTAATTTTTCTTCCACCATCTTGAAATCCTTTTTCAATTGCAATACCAATCCCCTTAATATTTGCATTAGCCTGGTTACATATTTCAATTAATCCTTCTAAAGCACAGCCATTTGCTAAAAAATCGTCAATTATCAAAATATTATCATCTTCAGATAAATAATCTCGTTTAACAATAATATTATTTTCGACATTATGGGTAAATGAAAAAACGCTGGCTTTATAAAAATCATCTTCAATTGTTTGTGACTTTTCTTTTTTTGCGTATACTAAGGGAACATTAAAGACACTCGCAACAATTGCAGATATCGCAATTCCCGATGATTCAATGGTAAGAATTTTATTTATTTCAATATCTTTAAATCGATATTGCCATTCTAATGCCATTTCCTGTAGTAATTTGATGTCAATTTGATGATTTAAAAAAGAGTCAACTTTTAAAACATTAGCATTTTTTACAATGCCATTTTTTAAAATCCGTTTTTCTAAACAGTTCATTAATTATCATCTACCTTTTTATTTAATTTTTCCATCACATTTTCATATACTCTCTTAGATAAGCCAATTTTTTTAAAATCATCATATGTTGCCTTTTTTATATTATCAATGGAAATAAAAGTTTTTAATAATTTCTTTTTGGTTACACTTCCAACACCACTTATACCATCAAGTAATGATTCATACATTCCTTTTGCTTTTTTAGAACGGTGAAAACTAATCGCAAAGCGGTGAACCTCTTCTTGCATATTATAAAGTAAAATATAAGGTTTAGAATGTCGATCTAAGTTAATTTCTTGTCCTTGATAAATAATCGATTCAGTTTTGTGATTAGAATCTTTTTTAAGTCCTATAACTGGTAAATCAATATTTAATAATGATAAGATTTCTAAACAAGCATTAACTTGAATAATTCCTCCATCCATAACTATTAAATCTGGTAATGGCTTATCTTCCATTTTTAGACGTAAATAACGACGATAAACAACTTCTTTCATCGTTTCATAATCATTTGCACCTTTAACCGTCTTAATATTATACTTACGGTAATCACTTGGTGAAGGCATCCCATTTTTATAAACAACTAAGCTGCTAACAGGATATTCTCCTAATAAATTAGAGTTATCAAAAATTTCCATATGTCGTGGAGTTTTTATATTCAAAATTTCTCCTAGCTCAACAATAGCGTCTTCAGTCTTTAAAACCTTATTTTGCAATAATAAATTTTTCTTATTTAAATTCTCATAAGCATTTTTATATGCCATTTCACAGATTTTTTTCTTATCACCTTTTTGTGGGGAATAAATTTTTACATCTAACATTCGACTTAAAAGAGTAAAATCAATATCGGAATTAATTAAAATTTCTTTAGGAATTAAATGATTTTCATAAAATTGATATAAGAAATTGATTAATGTCTCTTCTAAGTCAACATAAGTAATTATCGTTTGTTCCATTTGCACAATATTACCTTTACGCATAAATAAAATCTGAATACTTAATTCATTATCATTTGGGTAATAACCAACAATATCTCGATCTGTCAAATCATTTAAATTAATAGTTTGTTTTTCTGATACTTTATTGATTGATTCAATTGATTTTTTATATTCTAAAGCTTTTTCAAATTCTAAATTTTCACTAGCCTGAAGCATCTTTTCAGTTAAAATATCAATTACATCTTTCGTATTTCCTTTTAAAAATGATATTATCTTATCTGATATTTCAGCATATGAATCAACATTATGAATACATGGAGCTAAACATTGATGCATGTGGTAATATAAGCATTCCTTTTTAGGAATTGTATAACATTTTCGTAATGGATAAATCGTATTTAATAAACGAACGGTTTCACGAGCATCATTAACATTGGGATATGGTCCAAAATAACGACCTTTTCGTTTGTTAAAATTACGTGAAACAATTAATCTTGGATGTAATTCATCAGTTAAAACAATATATGGATATGTCTTATCATCAATTAATTTAATATTGTATTTAGGGATATGCTTTTTAATTAAATTACACTCTAAAACTAAACTTTCTAGTTCTGATTTAGTTATAATATAATCAAAGTCGACAATCTCGCTAACTAATTTCGTCGTTTTCAAGTTGTGTGATCCGACAAAGTAACTGCGAACGCGGTTTTTTAATACTTTAGCTTTACCAACATAAATAATATTATTATCTTTGTCTTTCATCAAATAACAACCAGGTTGTTCTGGTAATAACTGTAATTTCATTTTAATATGTTCTGTCATGTTATCCTCGTTTCAATAAAAAAAGCCCTTATTAAATAAGGGGTTTATTTATCTGATAAGTCTTCAAACTCAATTTTAACTAAACCTGCTAAAATTTCTTCTAACGCTTGTCCAACAGGTTTAACGCATAACCCATCATATGGTGTATAATTTTCTTTTTCAATAATTTTGGCACGTTTTGCTGAAGCATATGTTAACTTATATTTTGAATCTACTACTTCTAATAATTTATCAATTGACGGATAGCGCATTCCATCATATTCTTTATCATTCATTTTTCGCATCCTCACTTTCTAACATTTCTAAATATCCTGCAATTGAGCGGGCTGTTTTAGCGTGTTCCGCACGAATAATTGCCATAATTCGATCGGCAGCATTATTAACTTCATCATTAACAACGATATAGTCATATCTATTAGCTAATAAAAATTCACGATCTGCTTTTTCCATTCTAGAACGTATTACATCTTCGCTTTCAGTTCCGCGGCGTTTTAATCGATCATATAAAGCACGTTTTGTCGGCGGCACAATGAAAATAAAGACTGCATCAGGTACTTTTTGTCGTACTTGTAATGCTCCTTCAACTTCAATTTCTAAAACCACTTCGTGCCCTTTAGACATCTGTTCTTGTACTTTATCAAGCGGTGTTCCATAATAATTACCAACAAACTCGGCGTATTCTAAGAATTTACCTTCTTCAATTCGATTTTGAAATTCATCGCGAGAAACAAAGTAATAGTCTTTTCCATCAACCTCACCAACACGTGGTTTTCTTGTAGTCATAGAAACACTATATACTAAGTCATGGCCTTGCATTTCAAACAAAGCTTTACGAACAGTTCCTTTTCCAACTCCAGATGGACCTGAAATAACGATTAATAACCCTTTTTTGTTTAGTTTCATCGATATTACCCCACTCATCCTTTATAATTATATATCATACCATTTTTTAAAAAATAAATAAAGTCCTTTTTATTATTTGTTTTTAAAAATATAAATGCATATGGATGTAAATGTTTTCATTAAAAAAGTACAGCTTAAAAACTGTACTTTAATTTTTAGTAATTTTCTTTTCTTACTTCAAAAAAACTTTGAGAATAATTACATAATGGACAAACTTCAGGAGCTTTTAATCCCACAACAACATGACCGCAAACGCGACATTCCCAAATTGTTACACTGCTTTTAGCAAATACTTCATTATTTTTTACATTTTCTAACAATTTACGATAGCGTTCTTCATGAGCTTTTTCAATTGCTGCCGCTTTTTCAAATTTTTCAGCTAGTTCAAAAAAACCTTCACGTCTAGCATCATCTGCAAATCGAACATACATATCTGTCCATTCATAGTTTTCACCTAAAGCAGCTTGCAATAAGTTTTCTTGACTATTTCCAATTAAACCTAATTCATCATACCATAAGCGTGCATGTTCTTGTTCATTACGCGCTGTTTTTAAGAAAATTTCAGCTAGTTGTTCATATCCTTCTCTTTGTGCAACTGTTGCGAAGAAAGTATATTTATTACGAGCTTGTGATTCACCACTAAAAGCTTCTAATAAATTTTTTTCTGTTTGTGTCCCTTTATATTTATTATTTGATGATGTATTTTTTTCTTCAACTTTTTCAAATACACTTGCTGGTTGTTTACAAATTGGACATACAAAATCTAAAGGTAATTCCCCTTCATGAATATATCCACAAACTTTACATCTATATTTCATTTTCTTTCCTCCTAATTCACAACTACGATCAAAATATCGTGTGTGTAATAATTTTTCTGATAATTCAGATAATGGTTCACCTAAAAATTCACGATAAAGTTGTTTAATTTCTTCATTTTCAAATGAACTTCTAATTTTTAATTCTTTATCACGTTTACTTAATGAGTTAATACGGGCTTGAAGATGTGATTTATCAAAGTAGTTAGCTTTTTTTACCTGACCGCCCCCACCAATACATCCACCAGGACATGTCATAACCTCAACAAAGTGATAATTCTTTTTACCTTCTTTTATTAATTTAATTAATGTTTCTGCATTTTTTGTTCCATAACATACGGCAACATTTACTTTTAAACCATCAATATCAATTGTTGCTTCTTTAATTTCTTCTATACCTTCAACACTCTTTAAGTCTAATAAGTTAGCTGGAACTTCTTTTTTTGTAATAAAGTGATATGCTGATCTTAAAGCAGCTTCCATTACACCACCTGTATTACCGAAGATAACTCCTGCTCCAGAAGCATTTCCTAATAAAGAGTCATAATCACTATCAATTAATGATGAAAAATCTATATTTGACTCTTTAGCCCATTTGGCAAGTTCACGCGTTGTAATAACATAATCCATATCGCGTAACTTTTGATTATTATTATATTTTGCCGAAGCATTCATTTCATCTCGACGAATTTCATATTTTTTAGCTGTACATGGAGTAACAGCTACATTAACGATTTTTTCAGCAGGAATATTCATCTTTTTAGCAAAGTATGTTTTAATAATTGGACCTTGCATTAAAATAGGTGATTTAGCTGTCGATAAATGATGCAAAAGTTCTGGATGGAATAATTCCACATATCTTACCCATGCCGGGCAACATGAAGTAAATTGTGGTAGATTTTGATTATCCTTGATACGTTTAATTAATTCATTCGCCTCTTCCATAATTGTTAAATCAGCTGAAAAGTTTGTATCTAAAACGTAATCAGCACCTAATTTACGTAATAGGCTAACCATTTTACCTTGCACAAAGCTTCCATCAGCTAAACCAAAGGCTTCTCCAAGTGAAACACGTACAGATGGTGATGTAGAAAAAATAACAATTTTATCTTCATCTGCAATTAATTTTTGAATGTCGTGATACTCTTCTTTTTCAGTAATACTTCCAACTGGGCATACATTAGCACATTGTCCGCAATTAATACAAATAGCGTGATCTAAAGTATCTTCTAATTTGTATTGATTTAAAACGTTTATTTGATTAGAACAAACATTACTGCACATCGAACATTTAATGCATAAATCTTCATTACGCATAATTGATGGATTTTCTTTATCAATGGCAACGCGAATATTAAGTGGTAGATGTTTACTCATTATTATTTCCCCATTCTGTAAAAATATATCTATCAATATAATTATATAGCTACAATTTCGTTTTGTCAATATCTATAAGTTTTAAATATTATTCAATTGATTAAATTGTATCTTTTTTTGCCTAATACAGTTTATTATGCTATAATGAAACGAAAAGGAGTTGGAAAAATGAGTTTTGATGGAATTTTTATTCATCATTTAATAAAAGAATTACAAGTATTAAAAGGTGCTCGAATTCAAAAAATATATCAAATTTCAACATTTGATTTACTTTTATATGTCAGAGTTGAAAAAGAGACAAAAAAATTACTTATTTCAACATCTAACGAATCAAGTCGAATTCATTTTACGAAATACGACTATGATATTCCAGCTACCCCATCAAGTTTCACAATGTTTTTAAGAAAACATTTTGATGGCGGAATTATCAAAGATATCTATCAGTATCAAAGCGATCGTATCATCATTTTAGATATTCTAACAACCAATGAAATGAAGGATAAAATCGTAAAAAAATTATGCTTAGAAGCAACCGGAAGAACAGCTAATCTAATCATTTTACAGGATAATAAAATTTTAGAAGCGATTAAACATTCATCATTTTTAGATGAAAAAGCACGAACTATTTTACCAAATGCTATTTATACTCCTCTAGAAAATAATAAATTTGATACACTTCACTTGCATTATGAACAAATATATAATTTTTTTGCATCAAATAGTAATATTACGAGTAAAGAAATACAAAATCGCTTTGCAGGACTATCTTTAATGGCTTGTAATGAAATTAATAGTGTTTATGATAAAGCAAAACGACTTAATTCTTTGATTAACGATCCTATCAAACCTTGCATAATGGATTATAACAATAAAAAATATTTTTACTTTCAACCAGTAAATCATCTTAATGCGACGATTACTAACTATCCTGATTTATCATCGTTACTTGACGATTATTTCTATGAAAAAGATAAAATAAATCGAATTAAGCAAAAATCAGATGATATCTATAAATTTGTATTAAAACAAATTGAAAAAAATAAAAATAAATTAGAGAAGTTAAAACACGAATTACAAAACAGTTTAGATAATGAAATTTATAAAATCAAAGGTGAAATTTTATTAGCTAATTGTTATTTAAAAGATTACAATCGCAAGAAAATACAACTTTTTAATTATTATAATAACGAATATATCGATATCAACCTAGATGAGAAACTAAATCTAGCACAAAATGCTAATAAATATTTTGCCAAATATCAAAAAGCCAAAAACGCGATTAAACATCTAGAAGAACAAATTGAAATCACTAAAAATGAAATTGACTATTTTACATTAATAGAATGTCAATTAAAGCTTTGTGATGTCAATGATTCATTAGAAATAAAACAAGAATTAATCGATCAACGATATTTAAAAAATGATTCTAAAGCTAAAAAACAAAAAAAAGAAATTGGTTTTTTAAAATTTTATACTAGTGATAACACTCCTATTTTAGTTGGTAAAAATAACGTACAAAATGAATATTTAACTCACAAATTGGCCAAGGCAAATGAAATGTGGTTTCATGTTAAAGATGCTCCAGGAAGTCATGTTATCGTCCAAAAGACCTCACCTTTAAATGAAGAGGAAATTAGAACTGCAGCTTTACTTGCCTCTTATTATTCTCCATTTAAAGATTCATCAAGTGTGCCAGTTTGTTATACTCAAGTACGTTATATAAAAAAAATACCTGGTAAAAGACCTTGTTTTGTCACATTCTCACATGAAAAAACAATCTTTATTGATCCAGATATTTCATTAATTAATGCTATTAAAACGAAGAAGGATTAAGATTTAATACTGCTTGATAGCTTTTATCAAAGGACATGCAAAAAAAAGAAACATCTTCTTCTTTACATTCATGTTTTAAAATCTTATCAATAATTAAAATACATGCCTCATGTAATTCCATCATCCCTAAATTTTTAGTGAATCCTTTTAGGGTATGGATTAAATAGTGCATGTATTTTTTATTTTTAAAAGAAAATTCAACTTCATTTGTAAAATCTTTATAATTATCTAAAAATGATTGTCTAAGTTTCAAAAATAAATGTTTATTATCACCTAAACTTTTTAAACCATATTGGATATCGATCATTTTATCACCTCAAAATAAGATTACTATAAAAAAAGATAAAATGCATCATTTTGACATTTATTACATTGAAAATTGACATAAACAATACAAAAAAAGGAGAATTTTTTCTCCTTTTTACTGACTAATTTTCATTTGCATTTTATTTAGACGAACGATATGATGATTATAGAAAACTTCTAAAATTTTAATTAGATCATCTAAATCTTTAACACCAGCAGTTTCAACTGCTGAATGCATCGCCAATTGTGGTAATCCAATATCACATGAACAAATACTTACTCCAGACTGAACAATATTTCCTAATGTTGATCCACCACGCATATCACTGCGATTAGTAAATGATTGGTATTTTGCTTGAGCTTTATGACACAACTCAACAAATAAAGAAGCACTAACAGCATCCGTTGTATATGATTGTGAAGCATTATATTTAATCACAACACCTTCATTCATAAAACTGCGATTGTTTTGGTCATATAAAGCTTGTTTGTTTGGATGTGTTGCATGGGCATTGTCGCAAGAAATCATAAAACTTGAAGATAAAGCACATAAATAATCTTCTTCTGTATATCCTAAATTGCGATTAATACGTTTTAAAATATCTTCCATAAATGTACTTGCGGCTCCTTGTTTTGTATGTGAACCAACTTCTTCATTATCAAATGAAGCAAATACATTTATACTATTTTTATTATATCCATTAATAAAGGCCATCAATGAAGCATAAGCACATTCTAAATCATCAATTTGTGGTGCTAAAATCATTTCTTTATTAGCTCCGATTAAACACCCTCTAAAACGATTATACAAATATAGATCCGTTTCTATTATATCACTAGATGAAATATTAAGTTCGTATGCAAGTTTTTCTTTTAATGATACTTTTGGATCAAGTGACATTAAAGGAATAGTATCTTGTTGCAAATTATATTTATAGCCGCTATTAATTTCTCTATTTAAATGAATTGGCACATTAGGAATAACTAATAAATCTTCATCAATATTTACTAATCGTTCTTCTAATACCTCGTTATTGCGTACAATTGCACGTCCAGCAATAGATAATGGACGATCAAACCATGATGAACAAATCATCCCACCATACGCTTCCGTGTTAAGTGATAAATATTTATCAGCTAATTTTATTTCAAAATTAGGTTTAACTTTAAAAGTTGGTGAATCTGTATGACTTGCCGTAATATTAAATGAGAAATCTTCTAATTCTTGACCAATATTAAAAGCAATGATACTTGAATTATTTCGGCAAACAAAGTATTTACCACCTTTTTGAAGATTCCATTTTTCTCCTTCTTCTAATTCAATAAATCCGTTTTCTTGTAAAATATGACACATATTTTCTACAGCATGAAAACATGTATAAGAATTTTTAATAAACTCTAGAAATCCTTGTGTATAATTCATCTATATTACCTCTTTTCAGTTTTAACGATACTTGTAAAATTTAAAATATTATCATTGATATATCCACAAATATAATATATATTATAAGCTATTTTTTTATAATAAAGCATAATTTCATCATTTAAAATAGCTTCTTTTACAAAATTGATTTCAAAAGAAATAATTTCTTCATCCTGATTTAAAGCTAAAACATCCAAAATAAAATCAGCATATCGTGCATTATTTAAATGTCCATTGTGATCAATTTTAGATGATAATACTACCTCTTTATGGCTGAATGTCAATTCATCTTTCATAAGTGGAGTAATCTTATCAACATCATCTGGATAAATTAAGTTATTATCTAGTTCATAATTATATTCAATATTGTTTGTACGCATGATTCTCCGTGTTTTAGCATCAATTACACACCATTTAGAAACCCCCGTAACTAAAAGTGTTCCATTTGAATTACGTATTTCATATTCGCGATTAAAGTCAACGCGTCCTTTTAAAGTCGGATATGTAATTACCTCAATTGTTCTATCATGAATATCAATTGGTGCAACAATATCATATTTGAAGCGTAATATAACCCAATATAAATTTCTTTCTGAGAATTTCGAATATCCTATTCCTAATTCTTCAGCATGCATCCCCGCAACTTCTTGAAAATGTTCTAAAATACTGAATGGACGTATGCGATCATATCGATCACCATCAGCTGTCGTTAAGTTAAATTTACGTTTAAACTTCATAAAATCACCTAATTTATTATATCATAGTTAATTTGATTTTACAAACGAATTTTTTTGATGCAATTACTACAATTTTGTTTACATGGAGGAATTGTTTCATTAAAATATAATGCCGCTTGTTTATGTAAACAACTTTTACTCTTACAAAAACGTACCATTTCTTTCATTTCTCTTAATCGTCCATTAATAATTTTTCGAGCTTCTTTTCTTGGTGTATCTTCACTAATATTGTTGGCAAAATATCTGACAATTTCCACATCTTTAGGGTGATAAAACAAAACACATTCACCTTTTTTTCCATCACGAGAACATCGACCTGTTGTTTGCATAAAATCTTTTAGTGTTTGTGGCATTTGATAATTAATTACTAGCCGAACATCTTTTTTATCAATTCCCATTCCAAAAGCATTAGTTGCGATGATAATCTTTTTTTCATCATTCATGAACATTTTTTGATTATGTAACTTAATATTAGATTGCAATTTTCCATGATAAATTGTAACAGAGTATTTTAAAGATAAATCTTTATATAGTTTCTCAACTTCTTTTATCGTCAAACAATATATGATAGTTGTTTCTTGTTTATCTAAATATTTTTTTAAAAGCTTAAGTTTATTTGAAACGCAAATTACGCTATAAAAAAGATTTTCTTTATAAATACTGCTGGTAAAGATTTGTGCATTTTCTAGACCTAATTTCGATTTAATATCATCAATAACATTTAATGTTGCCGTAGCTGTAAAAGCTGCGACTACACATTTTGTAGGTATCGTTTTGATAAATGGTTTAATTTTAAGATAACTTCTACGAAAATCATTTCCCCATTCAAGACAGTGACATTCATCAATAGCAATAAAAGATATTTCTACATTTTTAATGGCTTTGATAAATTCATTATTTTCTAATCGTTCAGGGGAAATATATAAAAGTTTGTAATCTTTTAAATTTCTTAAAATGTTTTTAGACTCATAAGATTCTGTACTTGCATTTATACAAGCAGCTTTGATTTTACGTTTTTTTAAATTTGTAACTTGATCAATCATTAAGCTGATTAAAGGACTAATTACTATTGTTAGCCCTTGAAAGATTAAGGCGGGAATTTGAAAGCATAAACTTTTACCCCCACCTGTTTTTAAAATAGCGATTGTATCTTTTCCACTTAGTATAGAATCGATTATTTCCTCCTGGTTGCCTTGAAAACTTTTAAAATGAAAGTATTTTTCTAATACTGTATATTTCATATAATCACTTCCTAATAAACTATTAGAAAATAATTCTTTTTTACTTGTAGATAAATTTTTTAAAATAAAAATCAGTTTAAACTACTAAGAATCTAGTGTTAAACTGATTTACTTTCTAATTATTTTTAATACTTCCTAAATCAAATGAAAATTTTCCTTCTTCTTTCTCAAATTTATCATAGAAGAAGAAAAGATAGGCAATTATAATAAAGACAATAACTAATATTAAAACCCATTTAAATACTCCGAAATATCCTAAATTATTTACATCTAAGAAAAAATATGGATAGATTGTTCCTTGATATGTCTCTGGGTTTAAAAAAGCTCCACGAATTAAAATAAAAGCTACATAAATTAATGGTAAAATAGTACATTTTAAAGGATCTAAAACCGTTAATTTATGATGTTCGTCAAATAATATCCCGTCAATAACAAACATTAAAGGACAAATAATATGCTTAGTTAAATTACCCAAATTATTCCATCCTTCTGAAAACATATTGTCAACCAAAATAAAATTGTAAACAATAAAAGTTACAAAAATAGCGATACTACTGTAGAATTTTAATTTCCCTACATTATTGCTTTCACCATATAATTCGTTATATTTTATATGTTTAGCTGTTGTATATACAAGCGCAATCATAATTCCAAAACATAAAAAATTAGATAAGCTTGTATACCATATCATACATTCAAGTGATGGTTTTTGACCTGCTAATAGTCCAAAACTTTCTAAGATACCAAAAAATGCTAACCCTAAATATATACAGCGATAGATTAATTGGCAAAGACGACTTTTAATCATTTTTTTATCTCCTTTTTCATAATTTTTTCACTTCCTTATTATATCGTTTTTTATTTGAATGTCAAATCTTTTTAATATAAAAATTTATAAAGCGACATCTAAAATCATCATAATTAAAAAACCTAATAAAAAAGAGAAAGTAAAAATTTTAGTTTTATTAATCTCATTCATTAGCTCATCAACAACAACATAAATCATCGTTCCTGCAGCAAAAGCAAGCAAAAATGGTAATAAAAAAGTAATGTAAGCAGATAAAATTATTCCCAAAAAAGCAAATATTGGTTCAACAGCCCCACTTAAAAAACCATAAAAAAAAGCTTTTTTATTACTTTTAAATTCTGTTTTTAATGGTAATGATATTGCTGCCCCTTCTGGAAAATTTTGAATACCAATCCCAAAAGCTAAGGTAGCTGCGCTCATTAATAAAGCGCTAGAATTAGTTGAAAAAGCTAAACCAAAGGCCAATCCTACGGCTAATCCTTCAGGAATATTATGGATTGTTACCGCTAAAAAGAGTTTAGAATTACCAAACTTTTTATTAGAAAATTTATTTTCTATTGCATAAATAAAAAAGGCTCCCATTAATATCGATAATGCTATATATAAATAATTAAAACGAATTAAATTTGATTCTTCTATTGATGGAATAATTAATGACCAAATAGAAGCAGCAATCATAACGCCACTAGCTAATCCTAAAAAATATTGATTTAAAGTTGTTGAAATATTTTTTTTAAAGAAAAAAACAATCATTGCTCCAAGAGTTGTCATTAAAAAAATAAAAAAGATACTTATAATTGCTAAGAAAATTATTACACCTCCTCATATTATAATATTAATAAAATAAAAAAGAGTATCTTATAGATACCCTTTATTTGTTTATTTTGGTAATTATCTTCACAAGTTCATCTAATTTAGCATCAATTTGATTTGCATCACTACTTTTAACGCAATTTTTTAAGTGATTAACCAATAATTGATTATTAGCTCTTTTAACTAATGATTCAACAGCTAAAATTTGATTTGAAATATTAATACAATATTTTTCTTCATCAACCATTTTAATAACATGTTCTAATTGCCCTTTAGCTGTTTTTAAAAGCATCATTATTTCAATATGTTCTTTTTTCATCGTCTTCTAAATAATCTTTTTTTAACAGGTTCTAATGAAACTTCATAACCTGCTTCATTAATTTTATTAATGATATCGTCTAAATTAGATTCTCCTAATGTGAAAGCTACTTCTTTAGTTTTTAGATTAAATGTAGCATCTGTAATATTAAAACTAATTAAAACATCCTTAATACGTTTAACACAATGTTCGCATGTCATATTTGTCACATAAATTTGTTGCATTTTTGTTCTTCCTTCCTCAATAAATTTAATATTGCGTAATCGTAATGCGTTAAAAACAACAGTTACACTACTTAAACTCATCGCTAATGATGCTAACATAGGATTTAATAACATACCGTTTATTTTATAAAGAGCACCAAAAGCGACGGGAATAAGAATAATATTATAAAAAAAAGCCCAGAATAAGTTCATTTTAATGTTATTCATTGTTTTTTTACTTAATAAAATACTATTATAAACATCGATTAAATCATCTTTCAATAAAATGATATCTGCACTATCTACTGCAATATCGACTCCACTACTAATCGCTATTCCACAATTAGCTTTGGCTAATGCTGGAGCATCGTTTACACCATCCCCAACCATTGCAACTTTTTTACCGTTTTTTATAATATCTTCGACAACATCTAATTTCTCACTTGGTAAAACATCTGCGTAAACACGATCAATTTGAAGATTAGAGGCAATATATTCTGCAGTTTTTTTATTATCTCCCGTTACCATGTAAACTTCTTTTTTTAGTTCCTTTAACATGGCAATAGCTTTTTTAGATGTCGGTTTAGGTTTATCTAAAAGTGTTACATATCCGATCACTTCTTGATCATTAGCAACATAAATTACTGTTGCCCCACCGATATCATCATTTGCAAATACATTTTCTTTAATAGCGTATTTATCTAACATTTTGGCATTACCAGCATAATAAGTTACATTATTTATTACTGCTTTTATACCATATCCTGGAATGTCAATAAAATCTAAAACATCTAATGACGATGATGTTTCATGCAAGTAATTAATAATAGCGATTGCTAGTGGATGATTAGAATGACTTTCTAAAGTATATAAAATTGAGTTAAATTCATTAGTATCAATTTTCGTTTTTAAAGCTAAAACGCTCGGTTCACCTTTAGTAATAGTCCCCGTTTTATCTAATAAAATAACATCAACTTTAGCTAGTGATTCTAAAGCATTAGCATCTTTAACAAGTATTCCGTTACTTGCTGATTTTCCTGTTGAAACCATTATTGCTACTGGCGTTGCTAATCCTAAAGCACAAGGACAACTAATAACTAAAACAGAAATTAAAATATTTATACAGAAATCAGCATCATACCCTAGTAAAGCCCAAACTAATGCGGATAAAACAGCAATTAATATTACCGCAGGAACGAAAAATAAACTAATTTTATCAACCATTTTTTGAACTCGAGGTTTTGAAATAGATGCATCTTCTACCATTTTAATAATCTTGGCAATCGTCGAATCCTTTGAAATATTACTTACTTTTACCTCTAGATATCCTGTTATATTCATCGTTGATGAATAAACATAGTCATCGATGGTTTTATATTTTGGAATACTTTCTCCTGTAATAATTTTTTCATCAATTGTTGAATTTCCCTTAATGATATATCCATCAACAGGAATAGCCATACCTGGTCGAACAACTACAATGTCATCTTTTAATACTTCTTCAATATTTTTTAAAATTACTTCTCCATTTTCTAAAACATAAGCTTCTTTTGGATTTAATTTTTCAAGCTTATCTAAGGCTTCTTTAGTTTTTTTCATTTGTTTTTCATCTAAATATTTTCCAAAACTAACTAAAACTACAATCATCGCTGCAGATTCAAAATACAAGTTCATATGATTAGCATGAACATAAGTTAAATCACCAATACCTAAAGCATATGATACTCGACAAATCATATAGATACCATAAATTAAAGCACTACTTGATCCAACTGCAACTAAACTATCCATATTCGGATGAAATTTAAATAATTTTTTAAAACCACTAATGAAGTAATTTTTATTAAACAATAAGATTATAACTGTTAAAACTAATTGTAACATTGCATAAGTTGTTGCATATTCTAATTTTAAAAGGGTATCAAAAAAAGGTAAACCAATCATATGGCTCATCGCGATATACATCAAGATGATTAATAATATAAAAGAAATAATTAAACTTTTTTTCTTACTTTTTAATTCATCATCTTTATTTGATTGTTCAGTATTATCTAATATTCCGTATCCTGAATCAACTACTGCATTTTTAACTAAAGCTGATAAATCTTCATCACTTTCTACGACTAATTTATTTGTTAATAGGCTTACTTCACAATTTTTAACACCAGAAACCTTACTAACAGCATTTTTAACATGAGCTACACATGAACTACAAGTCATTCCTGTTACTTTATATTCTTTTTTCATAATAACTCCTTTCTATCCCCCCTACCATGGGGGGTACGGTTTAATAATAGCATAAGAATTTTTTAATGTCAACAATGATACTTTGCATACTTTATCAAAAAAGATTGTTTTTAAATAAAAAAAAGTTTATAATTAATCCGTATTTTATAGGAGTGGGAAAATGATAGAGTTTCATAAAAAAGCAGAATATTTAAAAAAAGGGGTAAAAGCTACCTTTGGTATTTTTATTGGTTATTTATTTTTAGGAATTGCTTTTGGAATTATCGCTTATCAAAAAGAATTTGGAATTATTTATACGAGCTTTTTATCAATTTTTTTATTCAGTGGAGCGATGAGTTTCGTAGCTATCGATTTATTACTAATGCCATTTGACATTGTCGGTGCTTGTGTATTAACGATTATGGTAAACTTACGCTATATGTTTTACTCTTTTGGATTACTTAATTTATATAAAGATTTTGGATATGAAAAATTTTATATGATTCATACTATTTCAGACGAGTCTTATGCCATATTAACAAGTGTTGCCGTTCCTTTAGATTTACAACCTAAAAAATTTAGATTAACCGTTAATGCTTTAAATCATCTTTATTGGATTTTAGGTTGTTTTATTGGTAGTTTGATTGGTTCTTTAATGAATTTTGAAATTAAAGGAATCGAATTTGCCATGACAGCACTGTTTACAACGATTGTTGTTGATCAATTTAGAAATAGAGACAAAAGAAAACTTATTATAACAAGTCTAGTGATTGCGATGATTTTTATTTTACTTTTTAAAGAAAACTTTTTATTACCATCGATTATTGTATCCGGATTGTTGCTTATTATTATTGATCACATTGGTGGAGGTATCAAAAATGATTTTAACAGCTCAAACGACTAATCAAATTTGGATAACAATTATCGCTTTATGCCTTACAAATTTTTTAATTAGAGCTTTGCCATTTATTATTTTTAAAAATCGGCCTATTCCAAAATTTATCATTGAAGTTGGTAATTTACTTCCATATGCCGTAATCATCATTTTAGTTGTTTATTCTATTAAAGATCCGATTTTAAAAAACAGTTTCCCTTTATATGAATTAATTGCTGTTTTAGTTGTAGCTATTTTACAATACTTTAAAAAAAATATGGTTTTAAGTATTTTTGTTGGAACAGCATTATATGTGCTATTAGTTAATATTTTTTAAAGGTATTTCTTATGAAATATCTTTTTTTATTATG
>CALVBA010000013.1 GCA_944325695.1 uncultured Anaeroplasmataceae bacterium | reverse complement strand
TATAAAGTTATAATAACTTGCGGGGTTTTTTAATAGGATGGTCAATATGGAATATACTAAAGAAGAAACTCTTAAAGTAATTAATCAAACAATCAAAAATTGTTCTAAAATGCTCGATAAGTTTAATCCAAATAAACCACAATATAGTTTACTAGTAAATCGCATTAAAGCATTGAATGTTGCCAAAGGTTTAATTGAAGAAAATAATAATATTTCAAAAATAGAAATTGAAAGAGCATTAAAACCTATTGAATCGATTATTATGAAACTTAAAAAAGCACAAGAAAAATATGATATAAATACAAAACAATATAAAAAGTTTTTACCACTGCTTAATGCAATGTATGTAGCAAAATATCATATTTTACAATTTATATAATTTATTCTTGGTATAAATCACCTTGATAATAGTTATATTTGCGCATGTATTTATCAATTTCATTAGAAACAACTAGTTTTTTTAAAGTCCATTTCGGTTCAATCAATAATTCTCTAGGTGCATCGCCTGTTATGCGATGAATAATAAAATTTTTAGGAAATAGACGTAATTGTGAAACAGTAATATCGACATATTCTTCTAATGTTAAAAGAGGGAAAGGTTTTTTTAAATATTCAATTCCCATTTTCGTATGATACATAACGTGAAGCATATGGATTTTAACACCTTGTATATCTAATTTAGATAAAAATTTAGCGGTTTCAAGCATCATTTCCTTTGTTTCACCAGGAAGACCATTAATGATATGAACTACAACTTCGATTCCTTCTTTTCGTAATTTATCAACGGCATCAGTGAAACATTCTAAACTATGACCACGATTAATTTTATTAGAAGTAACCGAAAAAATAGTTTGTAATCCTAATTCGACTTGAATTTTAATTCTTTTATTCAATTCACCTAAATATTTAATTTTATCATCTTCTAAACAATCAGGTCTTGTAGCAATTGAAATAGCCACAATATTTTCTAAGTTTGTAAGAGGTTCATACACTTTTTTTAAGTTTTCTAAAGTATCATAGGTATTACTATTAGCTTGTAGATAAGGGATGTAATAAGCATCAGGCCATTTTTTATGCATCATTATTTTTTGTTTATTAAATTGTGTGATTAAATCATCGTTTTTATCACCTGCAAAATCGCCACTTCCATTGCTCGAACAGTAACTACATCCGGTATTTCCGTTTTGTTTGTTCGGACAAGAAAAATTGGCATTTAAGGCTACTTTAAAGACTTTTTTGTTATATGTCGATTTATAATAATTATTTAAAGTATTATAATGTTTTTCATTATTCATAAGATTCATGTAAATCACCTTTTTTAATTATATCATTTTTAAAAAAGACAAACAATCATTATGTAATATTAAGTTTAATTGTATTAAAATAAATTAAATTGTAAAAATATAGTTAAATTATATCAATTATTTAATCGTTATGATATAATTATATATATATTAATAATTAAAAGGAGGTAAGGCAATTTTATTGCAAGTTATATATGATTAAAAAAATTTCAACATGCCTTTTTTCACCACGTAAAATTATTTTATTCGTTAGAGAACGAAAATTGATGACTTTCTTATATGTTTGTTTAATTTTATTAATTTCTTTAATCCCGAGTTTATTTTCGGTTTTTATGATGGATTCATTTTCTGTTCAAGAACTTAATAATTTACAATACACATTAAATACAAGTTCATCTAATATTGATACCTTTAAGATTGAAGATGGTATTTTAAATACAGATGAAAAATATATTATAAGATATGGATCATTAGAAAGTTTAGCTTTCAATCACGAACCAACTTTATATAATTCTCAAGATTCGTATGTTATTTCTTTTGATACAACAAATGTTAAATTATATTTTGCTAATATTGTTTTAGTCGAAAAATCATATGATGAAATAGGATTATCAAATTTTAATTTTGCTGATTTTATTAATAACAATATCAGTAGTCGCGAACAATTTTATTACGCTTATCGCGGAATAATTGATAGTCAAATTGGATTTATTCGTTCTACTACAATAGTCCAATTGATTTTTAATATTGTAGTTAGTTATTTACTATTAGCTTTTATATGTGCACTATTAATACGTTCACCATATATTAATATTCCATTAGGAATCAAGTTTAACGTATCTTTATATGCCGGAACAATTTATTTATTATTAACATTGTTAGGATCATTATATGGCATTTCATTATCATTAATTGGAATCATATTAATGTTTGTATATTCTCAAAAAGCGATTTCAACCATTGTGAAAATTGAAACAAGATAAAAGATGGACTATTAAAGTTCATTTTTTTTAGGAGGGATATTTATGGCTATCAAATTTAAAGATTTTCTACTAAAATTTAATAATATTGATCAGATTTTGGATCTTTATTTAGACCGTAAAGAACGCTCGTTAGATATTTATTTGCTTTTATCGGCTCCTTTTGAATTAGATAAATTAAAAACTTTTTATGAAGAACTTAATAAAGAATATGTTAATAGTATGTTATTAGCGGTTAATGTTTTTTTTGAAATTCCAAAAGATAAATATCAAACTCATATGATGCTAGATTACTTTAGTTTTGTTATTAATAATTTACGTGGTCGTTTTTTAGCTTTTAATAGTTTTAAAACAGAATATCAAAATTATACATTCACAACTTTTGTTGATAAAGATAGTAAGCATTTAGAAGGATATCTGCCACAGTTAAAAGATTATTTTATGACATATGGATTTAAAGAGTTAAAATTCAATGTAGAAATTTCTGATGATATCAAAGAAACAAGTCAATTAATATTAGAACAAAAAGCAACAAATCAAGTAAAAAACACTGTAATATTAGATGATAAAGAGAAAAAAGATGTTAATATTGGCCGTTTTAAATATTCAAGAAATATTAAAGATGATCCAGTTAGTATTAAAGAAATTCCTGTAACGCAATTAGATTTAGAGCGTTATGAAAATACACATGGATTTCCAAGTTTTGTCATTGAAGGAGAAATCTTTGAATGTGAAATTAAAAAATTAACTAATTTTCATTTAGCAACTTTTAAAGTAACTGATCAAACTGATAGTATTGTAGTAAAACGGTTCTTACGTAAACAAGAAGAGATTGATGAAATAGCAAAACTAAAAAATGGTGATGTTATTAAAGTTTCGGGAAAAGCCCAATTTGATAACTTCTTAAAAGATATGGTTTTGATGGCCGATGTTATTAATTATGTTAAAAAGGCTAGTAAAAAAGAAACTGTTGATTTAGCTTTAGAAAAACGTATCGAATTACATTGTCATACTAAGATGAGTAATATGGATGGGATTTGTGATGCAAGCGACTATATTAAACAAGCTGTTAAATGGGGACATAAAGCTATTGCTTTTACTGATCATAGCGGTGTTTATGCTTTTCCAGAAATAAATAAAACATGTAAAGGATTAGATATTAAACCAATTTATGGATTAGAATCTTCATTTGTAAGAGAAGAAGATTTTAAAATTGCATTTACTGAAGAATCAATTAATTTGCGCAACGCTACTTATGTTGTTTTTGACTTAGAAACAACGGGTTTTAGTGTTGAAAGGGATAAGATTATTGAAATAGCTTGTCATAAAATCCATCAAGGGCAGACAATTGCTAAATTTGAAACATTTATTAATCCAGAACGAAAATTAAGTGAATTAACAAAAGAATTAACTTCAATCACCGATGAAGATGTTAATAAAGCTCCTAAAATTGAAGAAAAAATGCAGGAATTCTTGGATTTTATTGATGGTTGTATTTTAGTTGCACATAATGCTTCATTTGATATGGCACATATTTATGAAAATATGCGTCGTTTAAAAATAGAAAAGACATTTCCAGTAATCGATACGCTACAGTTAGCTCGTTCATTTTATTATAAAGAGTTAAAACGATTTAATTTAAAAGCATGTGCGAAGTTTTTTAAAGTTAAGCAAGATCATCATCATCGTGCAACAGATGATACACGAGTTACAGCTGAAGTTTTTATGCATATGTTAAATGATTTATTTAAACGCGGTATCTACGATTATAAAGACATTAATAATAGCTATGATAAAGAAGAATCGTGGAAACATGTTATTCCATCACATATTAATTTATTGGTTAAAAATCAAACTGGTTTAAAAAATTTATATAAGATTGTATCAGATTCTTTAACGGTTCATTTTTATGGTGAAGGTCGTTTATTAAAATCGGTTTTAGATAAATACCGGGAAGGAATTTTAGTTGGAAGTGGTTGTGTCAATGGTGAAATATTTGAAACAGCCTTAAATAAATCTCAAAGTGAATTAGAAAATCGTATGGATTTATATGATTATATTGAGGTTCAGCCACCTACTGCATATATGCAATTATATAAAGGAATTGAAAATGGTCATGAGGTTGTTTTAGAAGTTATCAAAAAAATTATCATGACAGCTAAACGTTTGAAAAAAATTGTTGTAGCGACAAGTGACTGTCATTATTTAAATAAAGAAGACAAAAAATATCGAGATATATACATAAAAACCCCACAAATTGGCGGGGGAATGCACTCATTAGCTTATTATAAAGAATCTCCACATCAACATTTTAGAACAACAACAGAAATGTTGGAAGAATTTTCATTTTTAAACCCAGATTTAGCATATGAAATTGTCGTTACAAATACGAATTTAATCGCTGATATGATCGAAAAGATTAAAGTTTTCCCGGATCAATTATTTACTCCAAAAGATGATGCTTTTAAAGATATTTTAGGGGTAGTATCAATTGAAAAAACATTAAAGGAAATGGTTTACAATAAAGCACATGCTTGGTATGGTAATCCTCTTCCACAATTAGTTTCAGATCGATTAAATAAAGAATTAAATTCAATTATTAATAATGGTTTTAGTAGCAATTATTATATTTCACATTTAATTGTAAAAAAATCATTAGATGATGATTATTTAGTTGGATCAAGAGGATCTGTCGGTTCAAGCTTTGTAGCCACAATGATGGATATTACCGAAGTAAATCCTCTTCCTCCCCATTATCGTTGTCCAAAGTGTCAATTTACTAGTTTTAAATTGAATGAAGAATTAAAACAGCGATATGGAATTAAAGAAAATGAAAAAGCGGTGCAAATCAATTTAGAAAAAGTTGAATCAGGTTATGATTTAGATGATGCATTATGCCCAGTTTGTCAGGCTAAATTGATTAAAGATGGACACGATATTCCTTTTGAAACATTCTTAGGATTTGATGGAGATAAAGTACCGGATATTGATTTAAATTTTTCTGGTGAATATCAACCAGTTGTCCACGAATATATACGTTCTATTATGGGGAATGAAAATGCATTTAGAAGTGGAACAATCGCTACAGTAGCAGAAAAGAATGCTTTTGGATATGTTAAAGGATATTTAGAAAAACAAGGAATTACATTACGTAATGCCGAAGTGGAACGCTTAGCTAAAAAAATTGAGGGAACCAAACGTTCTACAGGTCAACATCCAGGTGGAATTATTGTTGTTCCAGATTATGTTGAAATATATGATGTCACGCCAATTCAATATCCAGCAGATGATACATCAAATAGTTGGCGTACAACACATTTTGATTACCATTCTTTTGAGGACAATTTATTAAAACTAGATATATTAGGACATGATGATCCAACATTAATTAAATTTTTAATGGACTATGTTTATAAACATCCAAGTGAATTTCCGTTTAGTCGACCACAAGATATTCCAATTGATGATAAAAATGTATATCGATTATTTTGTGGAACAGAAGTTATTAAGGTTACAAAAGATGACATTTTTAGTGAGGTTGCTAGTTATGCTGTTCCGGAATTTGGAACGAACTTTACACGTCAAATGTTAACGGATACTAAACCTAAAACATTTGCTGAATTAGTTAAAATTTCAGGGTTATCTCATGGAACGGATGTATGGTTAAATAATGCACAAAGCTTAGTATTGGGAAAAACGCCATTTGGTAAAATTGATTTTAATGAAGTAATTGGATGTCGTGATGATATTATGGTTTATTTGTTATATCAAGGTCTAGAACCGATTAGAGCTTTTAAAATTATGGAATTTGTTCGTAAAGGATTACCATCGAAAAAGCCAGAAGATTGGGAAAAACACAAAGAATATATGCGCCAAATGAAAGTGCCAGAATGGTATATTTGGTCATGTGAACAAATTAAATATATGTTTCCAAAAGCCCACGCCACAGCATATGTTTTAATGGCTTTGCGTATTGCATGGTTTAAAGTTTATAAACCAGTATTATTCTATAGTGCATATTTTTCTAAACGTGCTGAACAGTTTGAAGTTGATGTATTAGTCAATGGAATTAATGCGATTAAAAATCGTTTAATTGAATTACAAAATAAAAAAGATATAACGAAAAAAGAAGAAGATTTAATCACGTGTTTTAACGTAGCATTAGAAATGAATGCTCGTGGCCTTAAATTTTTACAAGTAGATATTAATCGTTCTCAAGCAACTGAATTTGTTATTGAATCAGAAACAGAGCTACGTATTCCTTTTTCAGCGATTGATGGTTTAGGAGAATCTGTTGCTATTGATATTGTTGAAAAACGTAATGAAAAAGCATTTACCTCAAAAGAAGACTTGCAACGTCGTACAAAGGTCAATAAAACTGTTTTTGAAAAGATGACGATGTTAGGAGCATTGGATAGTTTAAAAGACGAAAGTGAAATTGAAGATTTTGGTTTATTTGCTCTTTAAGCCTATCTTGATTTATATACCATGCATATATTATTAAGGAAAGGAGATTGATTATGTTTAATTCAAACTATAACTTTCCAAATTATTCATCTAGCTTTGATAATAATACTAATAATATGCCTAATTATGTTAATCGTAATTTTGTCGAAATGCACCCATATTACCAAAATCAACACACGCATTTTGTAAATAACTGTATTAGACGATTTTATCCTGTTCCATATTATACTTGTAGTGAGTCTTGTGCTTGTTATGATGATTTTAGCATGATATCTAACAACAATAATTGTAGCAGTTTTTCTAACTGGAATAATTGGAATTATCGATAAAACGAATGTAAAAAGACATTCGTTTTTTTTATTCACTAAATTTACAACACAAAAAGACTTACTTCAATATATAATTTGTAAAAAGGAAGGAGTGATATTATGGAAAATATTAAGTTAATATGTAGTTTTATAAGCATGCTTTTTCCTTTATTTTTAGCATTTCACTTTTCAAAAAAATACAATATTATCCATGGAATAATTACATTTTATTCATTTAGTTTTATTATGATTATAAGTTTTCGTATAATCGGTGATTGGCTTGCATCTACTAGTCAAATTAACGAAAATCAAATGCTAATAAAAAATATTGCGTCATATTTTATGATTGATATAAATAATAATTATACTTCAATTGATTTTTTATCAGATATTGTCTTAAAACCGGTAAAAAATCTTGTTGTAGAAATGGATAATGCAGAATTAAATCGTTTTTTTAACGATGATGGAATGCATCTTTTGTTGTTTTCATCAATTATAATTTTCTTTTTATCACATTCTGTTTCAAGTATTTTTTATACCCATCGTAGAAACAAAATGTATGCGTTAAAAATGAATTCTAAAGTGAGGTAAAATTATGGATATCCTAACATCAAGTTGTTTAATGTTTTTTCTAATTATATGTTTGTGTGCTGTTATATCCAAAGTTTATAACTCTTTTTTTGGAATCGTATCTTTTTTCTTTGTGTTATCACTTTTATTTTTTATTAAAAATGTCAGCACGCCATTTATAAGTGAAGAAGCAGATACTACGATTAACATTTTTGGAAATGCTATTTTATATTATAAAAATATTATTTTTAACGTTATTGATAACTTTTTAAATCGCCTTGATTTAAATTATTCAACTGTCGATTTAATAATGGATAATTTAGAAAATTATATGTTTATAGCATCGTCAATTGTTTTTGTTATTACAGCAATTATATCGCATTTTTTTAGGGTGAGAAAAATTAATCGCATTAAAGAATTAAAAAGAATTGCCACTTTAAATTAGTGGAAATTTTTATCAAGTTAATTGCATTTTTATAAAATAAAATGTATAATAAAGTCGATAAAAATAGACAAAATAAATGAGAAAGGATATGATCTAATGAACATAATTTTAATGGATCTTACCCAAAAATATTCATTAATTGGAATAATAATTTTATTATTACCGATTATATTTGGATGTTTTTCTGCCAAAAGATATAATTTCATACATGGTTTTTTCGTAACAATCTTTGTAGGAATTTTACTTCCTGTTGCTGGATTTATGATTATAGATTCGTTTGGAGAAAATATCACTAATATTATTAAAGATCCAAATTTATTATCTGTAATTAAAGAAGCATTTTCGATCCAATCTGTACTTTTTATTGGTGGATTAAATATTATTGAAACTATCATTACTAATAGTGAAATAGCTACATTTACAAATAATCCGTTATATTTATTAATAGGAACAATTGTTTTATGGATTATCTTCCATGCTATTGCTTCATCACTACGTAAACATCGCATTAGAAAATATAAACGTCTAAAACGTAAATATCGCAGTCTATAGTTTTATTTGGACAAAATTAGAAGGGATGAATGTTTATAAACTTAGGAGGTGTAGTCAATGTTTAATGATTTTTTACCTTATTTAATTGGTATTGTATTTATATTATTAATTATGATTTTTTCAAAACGAAATGGTTTTATTTTTGGACTAATTTTAGCTATTTTTGGATCTTTTATAATTGTTATATCTTCAAAAGTTTATATTGAAGAAGCTAATACTACATTTATGAAAGCATATCAAGATTTTGTCGGAATGTTATCACAAACAATATATTTGCCGATCATTGAATTTACTTCAACTTTCCTTAGTGGAGAAATTTTAGAAAAGTTTAGTGCTTCATTTGTAACATTTGAAAATATTGACGGAATTTATATTTCAGTTGGAATAATTTTAGTGTTCTTCATTATTAGCTCTTTTTTTAGAAGAATTAGAAAAAGTAAGATTGAACGCATGAACTTAGCCGTGATGCGCCGTAAAAACCAACAAGAAGCTTTATATAAAATGGCTGAAAGAGAATATCAAAAAAATCGTCGATAAGTTGAATATTAAAACTTTATCGATAAAAGTTAAATATAAAAGTGAGGACAAGATTTTTATCAAATCCTCACTTTTTTATATTTAATCTTCTTAAAGTATGATTTTTAAAAGATATATAAAAAGTAATTATTCTACATATCTTCATAATAATTGACATTTTATTGTTATGAAATTGGCAAAAAGTATAAATTTAAAAAAAAATAAAAATATGTCAATTAAATCAAATAGAAAAAAGCAGGAATACTACTTTAATAGTCTTGCATAACAAATTAAAAATTGTTATAATTATTGTCGTATATTAATGTGTTGAAGAAGAGTAGTAATTAAATTTATTTTTTAAGAGAGGGAATGGTTGGTGAAAATTCCTAAAAAGAATTTAATGAATTCACTTTGGAATGGTGCTAATCCCACCCGTTGCTTGCGTTAAAAGTTTCGAGTGCTAGTTTTTTACTAGAACTAAGGTGGTACCGCGAGTTTATATTCGTCCTTGGATTATATTCAAGGACTATTTTTATTTTAAGGAGGAATTGTAATGGATTTAATTAAAAAATTTGATGAAGCTGTTGCTGTTGCCAAAGAAAAGCTTGAAAGAATCACAACAATTAATGATTTAAACCAAGAAAAGCCTAATTTTTTAGGTAAAAAAGGGGTTATCGCTCAAGCAATGGCCACATTTAAAGATTTGCCAGCTGAGCTAAAAAAAGAATTAGGAATGGCTTCTAATAAAGCTCGTACAGCATTAGAAACATTATTTGAAAATAAAAGAATTGCTTTAGAACAACAAATTATTAATGAAAAACTAAGCAAAGAAACTATCGATGTTACATTACCAGGGGTTAAAGTTAATTCTGGTTCAATTCACCCCTTAAATCAAACTATTATGGAATTAGAAGATTTATTTATTGGAATGGGATATGAAATTTGTGAAGGTCCAGAAATTGAAACTGATGAAAATTGTTTTGAAAAGTTAAACTTACCAAAAGGTCATCCAGCTCGTGATATGCAAGATACCTTTTATATCAATCCTGAACTGTTATTACGAAGTCAAACTTCACCAATTCAAGTTCGAACAATGGCTTTAAAAAATGGACAACCGATTAAAATCTTATGTCCAGGAAAAGTATATCGTCGTGATGCAGATGATGCTACACATTCACATCAATTTATGCAAATTGAAGGCCTTGTTTTAGGGAAAGATATTAGTTTTGCGAATTTAAAAGGAGCTTTATTAGAAGTAGCTCGTAAAATGTTTGGAAAAGAACGTGAAATTCGCTTGCGTCCATCATTTTTCCCATTTACTGAACCATCTGTAGAAGTAGATGTTTCATGTGCTAAATGTGGTGGAAAAGGTTGTCCAATGTGTAAAAATACTGGATGGATTGAAGTATTAGGTGCTGGAATGGTTAACAATAATGTTTTAGAAATGTCTGGCTACGATAAAAATGAAATTCAAGGATTTGCGTTTGGAATAGGTGTTGAACGTGTTGCGATGCTAAAAAATCGAATTGACGATATTCGTAACTTCTACATCAATGACATTCGTTTCTTACAACAATTTAAGGAGGTTAAATAATGAAAGTTTCTTATAATTGGTTAAAAGAATATTTAGACTTAACAAATCTTTCACATGAAGAATTATATAATTTAATAACTTTTCATATTGGAGAAATTGAAGAGTATAAAAAAATGGTTGAAGCTAGTAATTTAATGATTGGTTTAGTTAAAGAAAAAGTAGCTCACCCAGATTCTGATCATTTAAACATTTGTCAAGTTGAGCTTTCTGATGGTATAAGACAAATTGTATGTGGAGCTAGTAATGTTGATGTCAATCAAAAAGTAATTGTGGCTTTGCCAGGGGCAGTTTTACCAGGTAATTTTAAAATTAAAGAAGCTAAGGTTCGTGGAGTGGAATCTAAAGGAATGATTTGCTCTCTTCAAGAATTAGGTATCGAAGAAAAATATATTAAAGAAGAGTTTAGAAATGGAATTTTTGTCTTAGATGATGATGCTGTGATTGGAGATGATCCACTTAAATATTTAGGATTTGACGATTATATTATTGATTTAGAATTAACAGCGAATCGTAGTGATTTATTGTCAATTGAAGGTGTTTGCTTTGACTTAGGGGCAGTGTTACGCCAAAAGTTTGACAAGGTTAAACCAATTGTTAAAGAAGTTGATGAACTTAATCCAATAGAAGTAACAATCGCTTCTGATAACTGTAAAATGTATTTTACACGTTATTTGAAAAATGTTACTATTAAAGAATCTCCAAACTGGCTAAAAGCCCGTTTAATGGCTTCTGGAATTCGTCCTATCAATAATGTAGTGGATATTACAAATTATGTTTTAATGGAACTAGGACAACCTTTACACGCTTTTGATGCCGATTTATTAGGCAATAAAATTGTCGTACGTAATGCTTTAGAAAATGAAAAATTATTGACATTAGATAGTATTGAACGTAATTTAGATGTAAGTGATATTGTCATTACTGATGGATCACAACCTTTATGCTTAGGTGGTGTAATGGGTGGGGCTTCTACTGAGGTAAATGATAATACGAAAAATGTTGTTTTAGAAGCTGCTTATTTTGATCCACTTACTGTCCGCAAAACATCAAGTCGTTTAGATTTACGTAGTGAATCATCAACTCGATTTGAACGAAAAATTGATCCAAAACGTATTTTACGTGCTTTAGATCGCGCTGCTGAATTGATGCAAAATTTATGTGATGCTGAAGTATTATCAGGAGTAAATGGAATTGATAATCTAGGTTTTGTTGAGAAAAATGTAACTATTACATTAAATAAGGTAAATAAAGTTTTAGGAACTAATATTACTAAAGTTGAATTAGAAGATATTTTCGATGCTTTGGCATATGAATATACGTTAAATAATGATGTTTACACAATTCAAATTCCATCACGTCGAATGGATTTAGAAGCTAGTAATCAAGATATTATTGAAGATGTTGCAAGAATTTATGGATATAATAATATTCCAACAGTTATTGCTGCAACAAGCGATAAAGGAGCTTTAACTGAAAAACAAAGCACATTACGACATATTCGCCAATATTTTATGAATAATGGATTTAATGAAACGATTACTTATAGTCTGGTTTCTGAAGCAGAATTAGGTTTATTTACTAATGATATTTCTGATCCAATTAAATTATTAATGCCTTTATCAGAAGATCGTAGTGTAATGCGTCGTTCACTTTTAAATGGATTAGTAAAAGTTGTTGCTTATAACAAAGCCCGTAAACTAGATGATTTAGCCTTATTTGAAATCGGAAGTAAATATCGTTTAGATAAAGAAGAACTTTTATTAAGTGGTGTTATGACGGGATGTTATAATTCTTCATTATGGCAAGGGAATAAAGGTAAAGTTGATTTTTACTTGTTAAAAGGTAAATTAGACGCTTTATTTTCCATGTTAGGATATGAAGCAAGTTACAATGCTTTAAAAGATATGCCTAATTTTCATCCTGGTATGACAGCTGAAATTATTGTTAGTAATAAAGTTATTGGTATAATTGGTAAATTACATCCATCATTTGAAAAAGAAAACGATTTAAATGATACATTTGTCTTTGAAATTAATTTATCGATTTTATTTAATATTGCTAAAAAAGAATTTAAATATGAACCAATTCCAAAATTCCCAACGGTTACTCGTGATTTAGCAATTGTTGTTAAAAAAGATGTTAATGCAAGTCAAGTAGTTGACATTGTTAAGATGGTTTCTAAAAAATATTTAGTTGAATTAGATATTTTTGACGTATATGAAGGTGAAAAAGTTGGTAGTGATGAAAAATCATTAGCACTTAAATTAGTTTTCCAAGATCGTGAAAAGACACTAGAAACTGAAACTGTTGATAAAGTAATCAATAGTATTTTAAACCGTCTTGATTTTAATTTAAAAGCTTATATTCGTAAATAAAATAATAAAAATCTAACTTTTATTTCAAGGTTAGATTTTTTTCTTTCAAAAAAGAGTAAATTTTAGTATAATTAACAAGAAGGAGTTGATTTACCTTGAATATTTTTGATTTACCTAAAAAAGAATTAGAAAACTATTTTAAAACATTTAATGATAAACCATTTAGAGCAACACAAATTTATGAATGGCTTTATCAAAAAAAATGTTTTTCTTTTGCTGAAATGAGCAATTTGAAAAAAGATTTAATTGATAAGTTGTGCTCGATCTTTGAAATTGAATTATTGAATTTAGTAACGATGCAAAAATCAAAAGATGGGACGATTAAATTTTTATTTAAATTGAATGATGGAAATTTAATTGAAACAGTTTTAATGCAACATGATTATGGAAAAAGTATTTGTGTTACAACACAAGTCGGATGTAATATGGGATGTGCTTTTTGTGCGAGTGGATTAAATAAAAAGATTCGTAATTTAGAAACGTATGAAATTGTTTCTCAAATTATGACTGTTGAATCATTAATCAATGAAAAAGTAACTCATGTTGTCGTAATGGGGATTGGTGAACCTTTCGATAATTACGAAAATGTTATGCGTTTTGTTCGTATAATTAATGATCCAAAAGGTCTAGCAATTGGTGCACGACACATTACGATATCGACAAGTGGATTAGTACCACGTATTTACGATTATGCAAATGAAGGAATTCAAACTAATTTAGCGATTTCTCTTCATGCCCCAAATGATGAAATAAGAAGTCAAATTATGCGAATTAATCGTAAATATAGCATTAAAGAAGTTATTAAAGCGATGGATGATTATATTGCACAAACAAATAGACGTGTAACGATTGAATATATATTATTGGATAAAGTAAATGACATGCCAGCTTGTGCTTATGAATTAGCAGAATTATTATATAAAAAGAATGTTTATGTTAATTTAATACCATATAATGAAGTGTCTGAAATGCCTTTTAAACGCTCAACTAAAGAAGCGATGAACCAGTTTTATGATATCTTAAAAAAACGTGGAACCAACGTTACTTTACGTCGTGAACAAGGTCATGATATCGATGCTGCTTGTGGTCAATTGCGTAGTAAAAATATTAAAAAATAATGATGCATAAATAATAGTTTTATTACGATAATAATAACTGGTGATAACAATAAAAAAAATCCTTATTATCAGTTTTATTATTGATGTAGCTATTATTATATATTTTCTATTTGAACTTTTTTTACCAACAAAAATGACGATATTAGAAAATGTTATTGGTAAAAATATTAATAATATTACAATACAAGATAATTATAAAATTAAATATGTTAAATCAGATGAAGTTGAAGGAACAATTATCTATCAAACCACTAAAAATGGGATTGTTGAAATTTATGTTTCAAAGTATAAAGAAGACGTTTTAATGCCATTTTTAGTTGGTAAGAGTTATGATGAAGTAACATTTTTAATCGATGAATTGGTCTGTAATTTAGGTGTTACTTTAGATTTAGTTTTAGTAGATAGTCAATTAGATAATATTATTATTGACCAATTTCCAATGGCTAATAAAAAAATTGAAAATGAAATTACATTATACATTGCTAATTTAAATACTAATATGCAAATGCCTAATTTTATTGGAAAATCTTTAAATGACTGCATTGATTTTGAATTACAGCATCATCTTCATTTTCAGTATGTCTTTATTCCATCTTCAAATTTGAAAAATACGTGTCTTAATCAAGATTTAGAAAGTGGAAGTCTTATTTGGGATTATTATCCATATGTAATTACTATATATATTGCACAAAATGAATAAATGAGGTGAGATAAATACATGAAAAAAGGGCGTATTATTAAATTAATCGGGGGATTATATACCGTAATGGATTTAGAAACAAACGATATAATTGAAGCAAAAGCTCGAGGTAAACTGCGTTTTATGAAATTAGATAAGAACTCTAGTTTTTTAAAAAGTAAAACCAAACGCAACACATCAGTACAAACAATCAAACTTTCACCTAAAGTGGGCGATTTTGTCACATATGAATTAAATGATGGAATTAATTATATTACAGATATTTATGAACGAAAAAATTCGTTAATTCGACCTGATGTTAGTAATGTCGATCAAATTATCTTAATTTTTTCATGTGTTTCACCAAATTTAAGTTATACTTTATTAGATCGTTTTTTAGTTTTACTAGATGCCAATGATATTGATGTTGTTGTTGTTATTTCTAAAATTGATTTAGTTAGTATAGATGAGCTACAACAAATTCAAGATAAAATGCACTATTATGAAAAAAATATTAAAATCAAATTATTTTATGTCAACAGTCTAGATAAATTAGATGATGATGTAAAAAGTATTTTTAAAGATAAAGTAAGTATTTTATCTGGACAAAGTGGGGTTGGTAAATCAAGTTTTATCAATGCTTTAATACCAGGATTCAGTCTACGTACACAAGAAACTTCGCAAGCTTTAGGTCGTGGTAAACATACTACAAGATGTATTGAACTTTATCAATATAACGGAGGACTAATTGGTGATACCCCAGGGTTTGGATCATTAGAATTATATGATATGCATATTGAAGATTTACCAACACATTTTAAAGATTTCAAACAATATCATTGTAAGTATCGTGGATGTATGCATTTAAAAGAACCGGGATGCGGAGTAAAGGAAGCTGTTTTAAACGGTGACATTTTACCATCAAGATATGAATCATATAAATTATTTATCGAGGAAGTTAAAGAAATAAAAAAATATTAATTTTAAAAGAAAGGAAGGCTACTTTTAGTAGCGGGATTAATAAAATGAAAATTGCGCCATCTTTATTATCTGCTAATTTTTATAATTTAGAAGCTGAATTTAAAACTATTTTAGAAGCTGATTATATTCATTTAGATGTGATGGACGGTGTTTTTGTCCCTAACATTTCATTTGGATTATCGGTTATCGATAGTTTAAAGGAATGTCCTTTATTAAAAGATATTCATTTAATGATTCTCAATCCATTACAATATATTGACGATTTCGCACGATGTAATCCAGAAATTATTACCTTTCATTGTGAGTCTGAAAGCGATATTCAAAAAACAATCGATAAGATTAAAAATAAAAATATAAAAGTTGGAATTTCACTAAAACCAAACACAAGTTTAGAGGTTATAAAACCTTATTTAAAAGATGTTGATTTAGTTTTAGTAATGACAGTTGAGCCTGGATTTGGTGGACAAAAATTTATGCCTAATCAAGTATATAAAATCGAAGAATTAGCTCGTATAAGAAAAGAAAATAATTATCATTATTTAATCGAAGTTGACGGTGGAATTAATGAAGAAACAGCTCATATCGTTAAAAAAGCTCAAGCTGATATTGCTGTTGCAGGCTCATATGTTTTTAAAGCAAAAGATCGCAACCAAGCAATTAAGGATATCCGTTAATGAAAGCTTTTATTGTTTTAGGAAATGTATCTGATAAATTAATTGCTGCAACAGATTTTAGTAATAGTTTGATAGTAGGTGTTGAAGATGGATGTAATAAGTTGATGAAATTACATCACAACTTTATTGCTTTAGGTGATTTTGATTCAGTAACAAATTTTAAAAAGATAAGTAATAAATCCCAAAAGTTGGTTCATCTTCCACGAGAAAAAGATGATACAGATACAGCATATGCAGTTAAATATTTGATTAATTTAGGATATAATGACATTACAATCTTAGGTGGGATTAAGGGTTTTCGTTGTGAACATTTTATCGCTAATGTCATTTTATTAAATAATTATCCGCAATTAATAATGAAAGATGATAATTCATATTTAATGGTTAAAGAAAATGATTTTACTTTACAAAATGAATATCAACACGTCAATTTCTTTGCTTTAAAAGATAGTATAATATCGATTAAAGGGTTAAAATATGAATTAGATAATTATTTATTAAAACCATTTGATCCATTAACAATCTCAAACAGTTTCATCAAGGAAGAAGCTTTTATAAGTGTGCAAGGTAAAGTTTTAGTGATATTAACTAATGAGTAAGCATATAGTTAGTTGAGGTGAAAGGTTTTGCACATTTACGTTATTAAATTACCAAAATTTTTAAGTGGTATTGTTAGTTCTATTATGAAGCTTTTCAGAAAAGATAAAAAGTAAATAGTAGTAATAAAGGTATATTTTTAACAAAAGTTGTTACAAAATATACCTTTTTTTCATGAAAAAACCCTCAACTTAGAGGGCTATTAAAATTAATTTATTTTAAAATGTATTTTATTTCAATATTTTCATCGGCTTTAATTTGTGCATAAGCTCCACAAATAATTGGTATTTGTGGTTTTAAATGTCCAAAATCAGCATCTAAAATAATAGGTACATTTAAATCTTTTATACAATCGTAGATGGCATTATGCATATTAAGAGAAAAAAATGTATCATTGATTAATAAACTTCTACCAAAAATAAAACCTTTAGCATATTTAAACCAACCACAACGTTTCATTTGTAAGATTGCCAATCTTAAGAGTGGAGCATTTAAATCACACGCTTCAAAAAACCAAATAATGCCATCTTTTTGATACTTTTCGTTAAATTCTTTTACTTTATCATAAGGTGTTCCAATTAAATAAGTTAAACAATCGATACACCCTCCCAATAAACGTCCTTCCATTTGAATTTTATTTGGATAATTAGTTAAAATTTTGGTTTCAGTCAAATTATAAGGAGCATAAGGATTATCAGCATCCTTTATAGGATTAAGTTCAAATTTAGGGTATCCAGTAAATGTTAATTTTTCCTTTTTTAATAATTTTAAAAGATCTAATTGAGAATCATACAATTTAGAAGTTCCTAATTCTGGAGCACATGAACAATAAATTGTGGCAACATCCATTAAAGTAGTCATAACAAAAGTTAAATTGGTATTGTCAGAATATCCCATAAACCAAACTGGTTTTAATGTTTTAAGTAATTCAAAGTCAATATAATCTAAGATTTCATTCATTAAAAAACCACCACCGACAGATAATAAAAGTCCATAATCGCTTTTATATCCATCAGTAAATTCTTTGGCACATAACTCAGATGTATTTGATCTAATTCCGATACTTGAAAAAACATTAGGTCCATAAGTTGGTTTAAATCCATGTTCTTTTAAAACATCAACACTTTTGATTAATCGTGATTTATAAGGTTCAGTTGTGCATCCAAAACTAGGTGCAATTAGTAATATAGTATTATTTTGATTTAAAAATTGGGGATAACGCATTTATTTTACCTCACTTTAGTTAATTTATTTCTCATTATAGCATGAGTTTTTTAAAATATGAATAGTTTAAAATAAAACCATTTGTCAATAAACATAATTTTATGATATAATATTATGCAGAAAGGGTGTATTAAATGCTTACTAGTAAACAAAAAAGTTATTTAAAAAAATTAGCTCACAACTTAACGCCAACATGTCAAATTGGTAAAGATGGGCTAACAGAAAATATTATCACAGATATTTATAATTACTTAAATAAACATGAATTAATGAAAGTATCAGTATTACAAAATTGTATTTATGAAACAGAAGAAATTGCTGAAAATTTTAAAGATACAGATATTGAATTAGTTCAAGTTATCGGAAGAACAATTGTTTTATATCAAAAAAGTAAAAACGCTAAATATCCAATTGTTTTACCAAAATAAAATTACTACGCTTTATAGCGTATTTTTTATTAAACTGTTAAATAAAAAAACAATCAAAAAGGAGTGATTATATGAAGCGGGTTGTATTAATTGATGGAAATAGCTTAATGTATAAAGCTTATTTTGCAACAGCAGATTCAGGTAATTTAATGAAAAATAGTAAAGGACTTTATACAAATGCAATTTTTGCTTTTTGTAATATGTTTGAAAATATCATGAATACGGAATATGATTATATTTTAGTTGCTTTTGATAAGGGAAAGAAAACTTTTCGCCATGATTTATTAGAATCTTACAAGGGTGGAAGAAGTCCAATGCCCGAAGAATTACGCCTGCAAATTCCTTTTATTAAAGAATTTTTAGATGTTGTTAAGATTAAACGCTATGAAGTAGATTTATATGAAGCTGATGATATTATTGGAACGATTGCTAATGAGGCTTCATTAAAAGATTTTCATGTTGATATTTATTCTTCAGATAAAGATTTACTACAACTTATTAATAAAAATACTGATGTTCATTTATCAAAAAGAGGTTTAACGGATACTCTAGATTTAAATGTTGATAATTTTTATGAGCATTTTAATATTCGTTATGATCAATTTATCGATTATAAAGCAATTATGGGAGATCCATCGGATAATTTACCCGGTATAAGCGGTGTTGGCGAAAAAACGGCTGTTAAATTACTTAGTGAATATGATTCATTAGATAATATCATTAATAATGTTGATTTAATAAAAGGTAAATTACAAGAAAAAATTCGCGCAGGAATTGATCAAGTCAAATTATGTCGCCAAATGGTAAAAATTAAAACAGATTCTCCTTTAGAAATTGGTTTAGAAGATTGTATTAAGAAAGAATATGACGATAATAAATTAATTGATTTTTATCAAAATATGGAATTTCACTCTTTAATTAAACGTAAAACAACAACCCCAATTTCCAAAACAATGGAATATACATATCAAGTAATTGATAAAAATGAGGAAATAAAAAAAATTTTACTACCAAATTCTAGTTTGATATTTGAAACATTTGGTGAGAATTATCACCAAGATGAGTTAATTGCGATTGGTTTAAAAAATAAATTAGGAAATTTTATTATCAATCCGAAAATGTTAGATGAATCAATTGATTTTCGATTATATTTAGAAGATGAGATGAATAAAAAACACGTTTATAATGCTAAAAAATGTTATGTTTTATGTATGCATCATAATATTAACTTATCAGGAGTTAGTTTTGATATGCTTTTAGCTAGTTATATTTTAAATCCAAGTATAGCTAAAGAAGAAATGCGTCAAGTCGCTAGTTATTTTGATTATAACAACGTAGAATATGAGGAAGTAATCTATGGAAAAGGAGCTAAAAAAGCTCTACCAAAAGAAGAAATTTTATACGAACATATTGTGAAAAAAACAACATGTTTATACCTATTAAAAAATAATTTAATTAAAGAATTAAAAGAAAATGAACAATATGAATTATTTAGTGAAATAGAATTACCATTAAGCTTAGTATTAGCTAAAATGGAAGTTTCGGGAATTAGAATTGATTTAAATGAATTGAAAGTACAAACAAATGATATTTATGCTAAAATTAAAAATATCGAACAAGAAATTTATCGATTAGCTAATAAAGAGTTTAATATTGCTAGTCCAAAACAATTAGGTGAGGTTTTATTTGATGATTTAGCATTACCGTTTGCTAAAAAGACGAAGACAGGATATGCTACAAACATTGAAGTTTTAGAAAATTTACGCCCATATCATCCAATTATTCCATATATTATGGAATATCGAACTCTTACTAAACTTTATTCAACTTATTTAGAAGGAATGAAACAACATATTTATTCTGATCATAAACTACACACTATCTACCAACAGGCCTTAACACAAACAGGACGTTTATCATCGATTGAACCAAATTTACAAAATATTCCTATTCGTTATGAAGAAGGAAAAAATATTCGTAAAATGTTTATTCCAACCGACGATACATTTGAATTTTTAGCTGCCGATTATTCGCAAATTGAATTACGCGTTTTAGCTTCTTTAGCTAATGTTAAAGAGCTAATTAAAGCATTCAATGATGATCATGACATCCATACTGAAACAGCTAAAAAGATATTTAAAAAAGAAGATATTACATATGATGATCGTCGTAAAGCTAAAGCCGTTAACTTTGGAATTATATATGGAATGTCAAGTTGGGGGTTAGCAACAGATCTTCATATCAGCGCTAAGGAAGCAGAAAATTTTATTGCATCTTATTATGAAGTTTATCCAGAAATTAAAGTTTATATGGATGGATTATTAGAAGAAGCCAAAGAAAAAGGATATGTTAAAACGATTAAAAATCGTAAACGATTTATCCCTGAGTTAAAATCTCCAGTATATCAAATGCGTGAATTTGGTAAAAGGACAGCCATGAATGCTCCAATTCAAGGTAGTGCTGCAGATATTATTAAATTAGCGATGATTAAATTAGATGAAAATCTAAAAAAAGAAAAATTAGCTAGTCGCATAATTTTACAAGTTCATGATGAATTAATCTTAGAAGTTAAAAAAGATGAACATAATACGGTTATAAAACTTGTCAAAGATGCTATGGAAAATGCTATTAAGTTAAAAGTACCACTTAAAATAGAGTATGATTTTGGAGATACATGGTTCGAGGTGGATTAAATGGAAGAAATTTTCACAAGAAGAAGTATTCGCAGTTATACAGATAAAAGAATTTCCAAAGATAGTATATATAAAATTATCAAAGCTGGTTTTCAAGCTCCATCAGCTAAAAATCAGCATGTAGAACGGTTTTTAGTTATTGATAATCAAAATTTGATTATAAAATTGTCACAAGTATGTAAGGGAACAATGACCGTTTCTAATGCCAAAGAATTAATCGCCGTTTACTTTGATAAAAATGATGTCAAAGTAGATGAATTGGTTTCAGTGGATTTAGGAATGGTTTGTCAAAATATGATGCTTGAAGCTAGGGCATTAGGTATTGGAAGTTGCATGATTGGAGTTTATCCTTTAGATGATAAAACACAAGCAATTAATAAAATTCTACGATTAACAGATAGTTTAACTTGTTTTGCCTTAGTATGTTTTGGATATCCAAAAAATGAAAATGAGTTTTATAATAAAAATTATTTTGATGAAAGTAAAATAAAATTTAACGAGGTTGATTAGAAATGCCAGAATTACCAGAAGTAGAAACAGTAAAAGAAATTTTAAAAAAAGAACTATTGCACCAAACAATTCGTAAAGTCGAAGTATATTATGATGGTGTAATTAAAAATACAAGTGTTGAAGAATTTAAAAAACGTTTAGAAAATCAAAAAATCAATGATATTCGACGATATGGTAAATATTTAATTTTTTGTTTCGATGACTTTTATATGTTAAGTCACTTGCGAATGGAAGGAAAATATTATGTAAAAAAATTTGGAGAAGTTCACTCGAAACACGAGCATGTTGAATTTTTCTTTGATCATTTTACACTTCGCTATCACGATACAAGAAAATTTGGAACATTTGATATTGTTAATAAGGATGATTTGTTTACCGAAAGCCCTCTTAAAAATTTAGGTTTAGAAGCTTTTGATGATAAATGTGATTTAGAATATTTACGTGCTAAGTTTTTAAAACGTAAACCAATTAAAACATTATTATTAGATCAAAGTGTTATCGCAGGAATTGGTAACATTTATGCTGATGAAATATGTTTCGCAGTTGGTTTATTACCAACTAGATTAGGTAATACATTAACAGATAATGATTTATTAAATATTAAACAAGCTACCATTTCGATACTAAATGATGCGATTAAAGCTGGTGGAACGACAATTCGTAGTTATACTTCACAGTTAGGAGTAACAGGGATGTTTCAACAAAACTTAAATGTGCATACGATGAAAAATTGTAAAAAATGTCAAACGCCAGTTGAAAAAATTAAAGTTGGAGGAAGAGGAACTTATTATTGTCCTTGTTGCCAAAAATGATTATTGGTATCACTGGTGGAATTGCCTGTGGTAAATCGACTGTAAGTAATTATTTAACTTTGAAAGGTTATTTTGTTTCTGATGCGGATTTAATTGTTCGAAAATTATGGGAAAAAGATTCTTTTCGCTTATTATTAGAAAAGGAATTAAAAATTACATTACCTAAGAATAATTATAAAAAATATGTTTCAAATTTAATTTTTAATGATAGTGATAAACGACAAAAAATAAATAATTTGATTCATCCACTTGTTAAAAAAGAAATGATAAAAGAAGTAAATGCTTCACAAGATAAAATTAAATTCATAGATGTGCCACTGTTATTTGAAGCTAATTTTGACCTTTTATGTGATTACACTTTGGTTGTTGCTTGTTCTAAAGAAATTCAAATCAAACGTTTAATTAAACGTAATAATATTACTAAACAAGAAGCAATTAAAATGATAGAAAGTCAAATGTCTCAAGAAGAAAAAGTGCAAAAAGCTTCTTTTGTGGTGTATAATGATAGTGATAGTCTAGAAGATTTATATTATAAAATAGATCAGTTGATCAAGAAGGTTGAGGCGTTATAATGACTTTGGTAGAAAGTAGAGAATATGGTCAAAATGAATTATTAATAACACATTATTATCAAAATCCACTTTTTAAATTAAAAGATGCTTTTCTAAAAGCTTGTGGTAAGCTTGATATTGATGTTTTGAGTATTGATGATACCTTTAATGATTATTTAATCGCTATTAAAGGTGTTGAAGTTTTAATGAAATTTGAAACTTATGAACGTTACTCATTTTTAGATTTTTCTTTTGAAGGTTCCTTTTTTGAAAGAAGGAGAATTTTAAAGAAATTCAGTAAAATTTATGATGAATTAAAAAAAGAATTAAATTTTGTTGGTTTAGGACTACAAAATAAAAATTAAAGGGGGAGATTTAATTGGAATTGTTAGAAACTGATCAAATACAAATCGTTTCTTGTGCGACATTAGGAAGTGATGATTATCATAGTTTAACTCTTTTATATCAACCCTTAATCGGTGTACAAGCCTTTACGTTATATTTAGTATTTAATAGTCTCTTAGAACGCTCATCATTATCATCAAATCTTTTGTTAGATCATAAAATGATTTTAAAGATGACTAATATGACATTAGAAGAATTCTATCAAGCCCGCATTAAATTAGAAGCCATTGATTTATTGACAACATATCAAAAAAATAATCATTATATCTATCTTTTAAAAATTCCTTTAACAAGTAAACAGTTTTTAAAAGATGGTTCATTGAGTGTTTATTTAGAAAGTAAAATAGAAAAAGATAGTTTTTATAAGCTAGTTGATTTTTTCAAAATCACAACAATAGATAAAAAAGCTTATACTGATATTACAAAAAAATTTGATGATGTTTTCAAAAGTGATTTAAAAGGTAACTTCTTTGATATTGATGAATATTTATTAGGGCGTAAACCTAATAAATCTATTCAAGTTTCAACGCATCAATTTAATTACGATAGTTTTGTTGGTGGATTATCGCGAAAAACAATCGATAAAGTAAGAATTAATAATCCAAAGTTTAAAAAAACAATTATTAATCTCGCCTATACATATGGTTTTAATGAAGAAACGATGCGTGGAATTTATTTAAATTCTATTACAGCACCGGAATTTGATTATGCTGTACTAAGTAGAAAGGCTCGAGAACATTATAATTTTTTAAATAAAAATATTCCTCCTGTTTTAGATACTGTAATTCAGTCAGAAGAAGAAAAAAAATACAGTAAAATTCGTAATATGAGCGCTGAAAGTATTATCAGAAATATTACCGGAATGGTACCTATTGCAATGGATTTAAATAATATTCAAAGTTTTTATAATGATTCTGAATTAGATCGTGGGATTTTAAACTGCATTTTGATGTATGTCCTTCAGACTAAAGATGGGGCTGTTCCGGGATTAAATTATTTTAAAAAAGTAGAAGCAGATTGGATTAAAAAAGGTCTGACAACTATTGAAAAAGCGTGTGAGTACTTAGAAAATGATAATACTAAAAAACCATCATTTAATAATTCAAAACCTAAACAAGCACTTAAAGGGATGGATTGGTTAGATGAATATCGTAAAAATATTAATGAAGGGGTGGAAGAATTATGATAAAAGGATCATTTGCAAAGGCTAATAAAGATTCTTTAAATAAACTAATCTCTTCTTTAAAAGATAATGAGAAATTAAAAAATTATCAAATTGATGAAAACAATGTTTTATTTTTTATGAATTATTTAGAAAATACTGAAGCATGCGAAAAATGTAAATCATTAGATAGTTGTCCATATGCAACAAAAGGATATTATGCTCGTATTGTACATGAAAATTATTATGATTTGACATACCATGAATGTGATTTTTTAAAGTTAGAAAAAAAGAAACAACATTTAAAAAATAATGCTAAATATTTATATATGAATGGCATTAATGCAAATATTTTATTAAAAGACTACGATATTAGCTCGCCTGAAAGAATGAAAAAAGTTGAATACCTACATCATTTTATTAGTGATTATAAAAATGGTAAAATCGATAAAGGCCTTTTTTTATGTGGACGTTTTGGAACAGGAAAAACTTATTTATTAACATGTTTTGCAAATGAATTGGCGCTAAATAATATTAAGTCAATAATGGTATATTTTCCTGATTTAGTTCGTAATTTAAAATCAAGTATTTCAAATAATACTTTAGAAGAGCGTATTAATGAATTAAAAAATATTGATATCTTAATATTAGATGATTTTGGAGCAGAACTTATGACTCCTTGGATACGTGATGATGTTTTTTCTCCAATTATTAATTATCGTTATCAACAAAATTTACCGATTTTTATTTCTTCGAATGCTGATTTCGATGATCTTACTTTAAACCTATCTTGTGGGGAAACAAAAACGATAAACGAATCGAAAGCCTTACGCATTATTGACCGAATTAAAGCGATGGTTATTAGGTCATCATTAGACAAAAGATTTCGTTAGAAAACTGTGATTTACTTCACAGTTTTTTTATTAATGGATATTACTTTTTATATCGATCTATTTTTAGCATTGTTGTTAAATTGAAGAAAAAGATTTATAATAAAGGTGTAAAGAAATAAGGTGATGTTATGAAAGCTTTTTATAAAACAGTTTTTCGTAGTATTAAAACAAATCTTTCAAGATTAATTTCAGTCACGATTATAATTCTATTAGGAATCTCTTTTGTAGGTGGATTAGGTTCGTTATCACCGACTATTAGAGAATCCTTTGATACATTTTTACAAGAAAGTAATATCTCTGATTTAAATGTTAAAACAACTAATACTCAAGGATTTACGGATGATGAAATTGCATATTTTGAAAGTTTAGAAAAAGTCGATCAAGTTGAAGCTTTTACAATGCTTGATTTACCATTGAATAATAAAGAAACACGCATTTATGTATTTGATTCAATTAACCAAATTAATAAACTAACATTAATTGAAGGACGCCTACCAGAAAATGATTATGAAATTGTGGTTGAGCGTGAAACAAAAAAAATTGCACCTATTAATTTGAATACGGTTATTTCTGTTATGGGATATGAATTTAAGGTAGTTGGTATTGTCGTTAATCCTTTATTATTTGAAGAAACAGGCGAATATAGTACTAATATGCAATATTTAGAAGCGGTGTATTATACATTTTCTAGACCAGACATTTTAAACTTGTTACCAAAAACAGATTTATACATAACTTTGGAAAATATCAATAATAGTCTTTTTAGTGATGAGTATCAAGAATATGTTAAATCTGTTATAAAATCCTTTAGCGATGATTATATTTATTTAACATTAGAGGAAAATCGTAGTTATATTAGTTTAAAAACATATTGCGATAAAATTGAGGTTATAACATTTATTTTTCCGCTATTTTTTATTCTTGTAAGTTGTTTAGTTGTTTTAACAACCATCACTCGAATGGTAGAAGAAGAAAGAAGCATTATCGCTTGTTATAAGAGTTTAGGAATATCTGATGCTAAAATCATGGGAAAATATATTTCTTATTTTGTAGTATCTTGTCTAATCGCAACGATTTTCGGGCTTTATATTGGAGTTATTTTACTTCCTGGTGTTATTTATCCAGTATTTGATGTAACATATTATCTACCACCTAAATCTGACTATGTATACCTTTTACCAGGAATGAGTTCCTTTATATTAATTTTATTTTCTGCTTTATTTGTTAGTATTTTAGTACTTCGTCATAACTTAAAAGAAGTCCCAGCAAGTTTACTTAATCTTAAAGCACCTAAAGCAGGAAAGAAGATTTTCTTAGAAAAAATTCATTTTATTTGGAAAAAACTATCTTTCAAATATAAATCAACATTACGCAATATTTTCCGTTATAAAGCTAACTTAGTGATGACTGTTTTATCAGTAAGTGGTTGTACAGCGTTAGTATTAGCTGGTTTAGGAATTTATAGTTTTTCAACAAACGTTAATAATCCTAATATGACAGGTTTAAGTGAAGCTTTAATTCCAATTTCTGTTGTAATTGTATGTTTTGCTTTACTTTTATGTATTTTTGTCATTTATAATTTAACGAGTATGAATATCAGTGAAAGAAAACGTGAAATTGCTACATTAAAAGTTTTAGGTTATCGTAACTTAGAAGTAACTTCATATATTTATCGAGAAATTCTTATCATGACAATCATTGGAATTTTATTTGGTATTCCAATGGGATGCGGATTATTATCAATTTTATTTAGATATTTAGAAATTGGTTCATTAGCAGATGTAACATGGTACAACTATTTAATTACTTTTTTCTTAGTGTTAGCATTTATTTTTATTGTTGATTTATTATTAACTAAAACAATTTTAAAAATTGATATGACCAACTCGTTAAAAGAATTATAAATCCACTTTTAGAAGTGGGTTTATTTTTTAGATGTAAAAATTTGATATTATCTTTCTAAAAATATGATATAATAGATTAGTATTATATTTTATTGAGGTGGTTTAATGATTAATTTAGATATCGCTAAAATTCGCGAAATTACAGGCGATTTAAACGTCCTTAATGCGGGTTTTAGATTGTATCAAAAAAAAGATTATAATAATTTAAAAATATATGATGGAAAAGATTATGACAATAGTCTTATTTTTGAGGCTTCTTTTAATGATGGCGCTGAAACAAAACTAATCACATCACCTAACTCAATAATAGGAGAATGTAGTTGTCAAAAAGGGGATTATTGCCAACATCAAGTGGCTTTAATGTTTGTTGTAAAAGACAATAATTATGAACGTACAAAAGCCAATTTTGATCCGAAAAGTGTTATGCATGACCAAATGCAAGAAGCTTTTACGGGTTTAGAAAATGCGTTAATCAAAAATTATGATGTTTCTTCTGCAACACTTGATTTGTTATTGCGAGAAGAAGGTGGTATTTTTTATGCTAGTTTTAAAATCGGTCGTAGTAAAAAATATATAATTACGAACTTAGAAGAGCTTGTGAATAATTACAAAATTAAAAAAGCTTTTAGTTTTGGAAAAGAATTTAAAACAAGTTTTAATAATAATGAATTTGATGAAAAAGGATTAATGTTTATTAACTTTATTATTGAAAATTATATAGGTGAATCAAAAAAAGAAATTAAGTTAGATTACATCAAATTACATTTTTTGCTTTCTTTTTACTTAAATAACGACATTGAGGTTTTATTAAGTGGTTTAACACAAAAATATCTAGTTGTAAAAAAAGATCCGCAAATTAAATTCTATTATGAAAATGATGTTTTTGGTGTTGATACGCAAAAATTTATAAATTTTTATCACAACAATCAGACATCTATTTTATTTTATGAAGATAAAATCTGGCTAGTCTCAGCGCTTTTTACTAATAAATATGCATCTATTTTGCATTTGTTACAAAACAATAAGTTTACCTTAATTATCGATAAAGAAGTTAAAGGAGCTTTCTTATCAAAAGTCTATCCGAATCTTTTTACATCATATTTTGATGAATACAATAAATTATACATTAAGACGTACTTAGATTATGTCGATAACAAATTATTATTAGAATATCATTTTGATTATTATAATAGTGAAGGTATTAAAACTGATTCTATTATTGATCGTGTGAAAGAGCGCAATTATTTAAATTTAATTTATCATTTAGGATTTAAAGATGAAAACGATTATACTCTAGATGGTAAAAATAATATTTATACTTTTTTAGATAAAAAAGTGCAGCTGTTAAAAGAATATGGTGATGTCTTTTTAAGTGAGAATTTGCACAAGATGCCAGTCCGCAGATTAAAACAATTCAAAATTAACTTTGGTATTACAAATAATTTATTAGATATTAATTTTGAAAATTTAGAGTTAAGTCCTTATGAGTTAGAAGGGGCAATTAAAGCATTTAAAAGTCATGAACATTATTTCAAACTAGGAAATAACACTGTCATTAATTTAGATGATGAAAGTTTTGTTAATTTATCGAATTTAGTCGATGAATTAAATTTAGATGTAAAAAAAGGTTTTGTCCAACAATTACCATTATATAAGGCTTTTAATATCGACCAAAGCTATAAAAATTTTGTTTTCTCTAATAAAATTTTCGATTTTTTTAAAGATATCGCTCAATATAAAGAATCAAAATTAGAAATTTCATCGCCATTAAAAGATATTTTACGTGATTATCAAATTGAAGCTGTTAAATGGTTACATATTATTGCTAAATATAATTTAGGTGGATTATTGGCTGATGACATGGGGTTAGGTAAGACACTTGAAATAATCAGTTTATTAGAACTTGATCCAATATCTGAACCATCATTAATCATCAGTCCCACATCATTAATCTACAATTGGCAACAAGAAATTCATAAGTTTTCTAATAAGTTAGAATGTGAAATTATTTCTGGGATGGCTAGTGAAAGAGAAGAAGTAATTAGACAAATCCAACAAGGGTATAAAAAGATTTTTATTATTAGTTATGATTCATTTTTAAATGATTGTGAAAAATTTTATGATTTTAAATTCCGCTTTTTAATTTTAGATGAAGCTCAGTATATAAAAAATCAATTTGCTAAAAAAACATTGGCAGTTAAAAATCTACAAGCTCATGTGCGATATGCGCTTACTGGTACACCAATTGAAAATTCATTAACGGATTTATGGAGTATTTTTGATTTTATTTTACCGGGATATTTACCAGATTTAAAGACATTTAAAGATTTATATGAAGACCAATTAGATACATCATATTTAAAAAAGAAAATCAGTTTATTTATTTTAAGAAGATTAAAAAAAGATGTTTTAACAACCTTGAAAGAAAAAATTATTATTCCAAGTTATGCTATTTTATCGAAGGAAGAACGTAAACTTTATGAAGGGTATTTAGTAAAAGTTAAAGAAGAGTTAAAGGAAGCAACCAATAAAAGCTTCTTTGCATTAACGGCTTTAATGCATCTTCGTCAAATTGCTTGTCATCCACGCTTATTTATCAAGGATTATCAAGGAAGTAGTGCCAAATTGGAATTAGCAATCGAAATTATTAAAGAATATATTTTAGATGGTCATAAGGTTTTACTATTCTCAAGTTTTACATCAATGTTAGATTTAATTAGTGATCGTCTTCAATATGAAGATATTAAACATTACATGTTAACGGGAAAAACAAGTAGTAAAGATCGCCTTGAGATGGCCAATAACTTTAATCATAATGATGTTTCTGTTTTTTTAATCAGTTTAAAAGCTGGGGGAACAGGACTTAATTTAACGAGTGCTGATGTAGTAATTCATTTTGATCCATGGTGGAATTTAGCAGCTGAAAATCAGGCTACTGATCGTTCTTATCGTATGGGACAGACAAATGAAGTTAAAGTAATTAAATTAATCGCTAAAAATACTGTTGAAGAAAAAATTATCAATCTACAAGAACATAAACGTAAATTGATGGATTTTGTTGGTGATGATAAAGAATTTATTAAAAATTTAACACAAAAAGAAGTCTTAGAATTATTTAAAGATTAAAAAAAATTTGATATAATAGGATATATGAAAGGAAAGATTTGTATGGAAAAGATTAATAATGGAATTATTGAACTAACTACATCGAATATTGGATGTGAATTTCAAAGTATTAAATACAAAGAAAAAGAATATTTATGGAATGGCGATAGTACCATTTGGAAATTTAGAAGCCCAATGTTGTTTCCTATTGTCGGATTTTTAAAAGACAATGAATGCTTTATTGATGGTAAACGTTATGAAATGCCAGTGAATCATGGTTTTGGAAAACTAGCTTCTTACAAAGTAATATCTTTGACAAATAATGAGGTTAAATATGAACTTACAAGTAGTGAAGAAACATTAAAAGAATATCCTTATGAATTTGTTTTACATGTAACATATAAATTAGAAAATAACCAAATTAAAGTAATTTGGAATGTTTTAAATAAATCTAATAAAACGATGTATTATCATATCGGAGCTCATACTGGGTTTAGTTTACGTTTAAACGATGATGATAAAACAAGTGATTATTATTTAGAGTTAGATGAACCAAAAAAATTGAATATTTTTGAATTTGCGAATAATTTAACAGGAGATAAACACCCTTTTAAAGAAGATGCTATACAACAAATTAATTTTGAAGAAGAAATTAAAAAGCATGGAGTTGTAATTTTAGAAAATGTTTCTAATGTTACTTTAAAATCACATCGTCACAATCATAGTGTTCGCTTAGATTTTGAAAAATTACCATTAATCGGACTATGGCACCCACAAATGGAAGATTGCCCTTTTGTATGTCTTGAACCATGGCATGGAATTATGGATAATAAAAATACTGATAAAAATTTCTTAAATAAAGCCTTCTTAATCTCTTTAAAACCAAATGAAAGTTACGAAACTGGTTATACAATTACGTTAAATTAATGAAAATAATGGTTGCTAGTGATCTACACGGATCAAGTTATTATGTTAAAAAATTAATTGATTGTTTTAAAGAAGAGAAAGCAAGTTTATTAGTATTACTAGGTGATATTTTATATCATGGTCCAAGAAATGATTTACCATTAGAATATAATCCCAAGTTATGTGTATCAATGCTAAATGATATCAAAGACCAAATTATTTGTGTTAAAGGTAATTGTGATTCTGAAGTTGATGAGATGGTTTTGGACTTTCCAATTTTAAAAGAAAGTTCTTTAGTTTTTGGAAATAAAATTATATATTTTACGCATGGACATATTCATAATCCGGAAAACCCATTAAATGCTCCTAAAGGCAGTGTTGTTTTTTATGGACATTTTCATATTCCAAAATATAGTGATGTTAATGGAGTATTATATGTTAATCCTGGAAGCACTTCTATTCCTAAATTAGATGATATTAGAAGTTACGCTATTATTGACCATCAACAAATTACAGTTAAAACATTAGAAAAAGAAGTCGTTTTAGACATATCTTATTAAAAGGAGGCATAACATTGATTAAAGCCGTCGTATTTGATTTAGATGGAACAATTATTGATTCATTAGAAGATATTCACGATGCATTAAATAAAGCATTAACTTTCTATAAAAAATCAGTAATTACAATTGAAGATACGAAAAATTATTTAGGTGATGGAATTACGATGTTAGTTAAAAGAGCTAGTAAAATTTTTGATGATAATAATCCATTACTACAAAATATCAAACAATATTATGCTGCTTATTATCATGAACATTGTTTAATTAAAACAAAACCATATAATCATGTTATTGATTTATTAAAGGAATTAAAAGGAAAAGGAATAAAAATTTTTGTTTTATCAAACAAACCGCATCTTGATACCTTAAAAATCGTTAAACATTATTTTAACAATTTATTTGATGAAGTTTTTGGATGTAGTGATGAAGCAAAGAAAAAACCAAGTCCTGTGATGTTAGAATATATTTTAAATGAATATCATCTTAAATCATCCGAAGTTTTAATGGTGGGGGATTCACCAGTAGATATTAAAACAGCTAAAGCTTGCGAAATAAAATCAGTTGCTTGTACATATGGTTTTAAAAGCTATTTAGAGTTAGCTAAAAGTAGTCCCTCTTATATTGTTAATGATCCTAAAGATATTGCAAAATTTGTTTTTTTAATAAGGTGATTAAAGATGAAGTGTCGATTTATTTATAACCCTAATAGCGGAAAAGGAAAGATTAATGATAATTTATTATTAATTGCTAAACGCCTTAATGAAGTATTTTCAGAAGTAGAATTTTGTGGCACAAAATATAAAGGTCATGCTAGAGAGTTAGCTCAAAATAGTTGTGGTACAATCGATTATTTAATTTTTTCTGGTGGGGATGGGACGTTTAACGAAGTTATTCAAGGAATTTCTAACATGAATCAAAAACCAATATTAGGATATATTCCTTCAGGGACGGTAAATGATATTGCTCAAAGTTTAAATATTCCTAAAAAAATTGATGCTGCTTTGGATTTAATATGTTCTAAAACTGCTCAAAGTTATGATGTCTGTAAAATAAATAATAGTTATTTTATGTATGCAGCTGCAGCAGGAATATTTACTAAGGTAAGTTATTCAACCAAACAAATTATCAAAAAATTGATTGGTAAAGCTGCATATTTTATAAATATTGGCGATGATTTAATTCATTTTAACGAGTTAAATCTAGACATTGTATTAGATGATAAAAAACATATTAAAGGACATTATTCATTAATTTTATTTTTAAATTCGAAAAGTGTTGCTGGGTTTAAAGTTAATAAAACTAATAGTATGAAAGATGGAAAACTAGATTTTATTACTGTAGATAATAATCCTTTAGTTAAAGGTAAAATTTCGATTAAATCGATCTTTCATATTATTGGTATTTTCTTATTTGGCATAAAAAAAATGCAAAATAAGGAAATTAAGTATTATGAAGCAAGAAAAGTTGAAATTCGTACTAATCAAGATATTCCGTGGTGCTTAGATGGCGAAGAAGGAATGCGAGGATCAGTTAAAATTGAAGTTTTACCAAATCATGTTAAAATTATTAGTAAATAAAAATTAGAAAAAAGTTAGGGATGGTGGAGAAAAATGGAAGGATTATATATTTTTTTAGGAGTAATTGCTGTAATTATATTTATTATAATTATCTGGTATATTGCAACAATGAATCATCTACGCCGTGTAGAAGTTAAATGTGATGAAGCTGAATCGGGGATTGATGTAGCTTTGAATAAAAGATTTGATTTAATCACAAAATTAGTTGATGCATGTAAAGGTTATATGAAACATGAAAATGAAACATTAAGAAAAATTATTGAGTTGCGTCGACCAACAGTTCAATCAAATATGCAAGAAAAACAAGAGTTTGCTGATAGTATTACAAGAACACTAGATTCCTTAAATGTTATTGTAGAAAATTATCCAGATTTAAAAGCACAAGCTAATTTTAAGGAATTAATGTTTAACATATCAGAAGTAGAAGAAAATCTACAATCATCTCGTCGTATTTATAATGCTAATGTTACTGTTTTAAATCAAGCGATTGTAACATTCCCAACAAGCATTGTAGCTAAAAAAATTAATTTAGAAAAACGTAATTTCTTTGAAATTGAAGAACATAAAAGAAATGATGTCAAAATTGAGTTTTAGTTTAAAAAGATCATTTTAAATGGTCTTTTTTTAAAAAAGGGGAGAAATACATGGATAAGCAAATCGTTGAGTTAGAAAAATTGCGTAGAAAGAATTTAGAAACATATGTTTTCATTCTTAGTTTAGTAATACTATTTTCCTTAATTTTATTCGTTTTTGGCGTTTTATTGAATGAATTTTTTCTATATATCCTTGTTATTGTTTTTTGTTTTGGAGTACCTTCGTTATCTCATTATACGAAAAATATCAAACAAACGTTTAAAAATAAAATTTTAACTGCATATATCAAAGAACAGTTTCCACATTTAACATATGTATATAGAGGTGGAGTAAACTTAGAAGAAATATTAGATAGTGGAATTGTCGATCAGCCAGATACAACTTATCTTGAAGACTTGATTTATGGTAGTTTTGAGGATGTCCAATATGCATTTAGTGACGTTTTATTACAAAAACGACAAACTATACGTACTGGAAATAGGGTAAGAATAACGTATAAACCATATTTTCAAGGTCGTTTCTATATATTTGATTTTAAACGTGAAATGAAATCAACATTAAAAGTTATTGAAAATGAATTCTTACAATTTATTCCGGCAAAAGGATTAAAAAAATATAATTTAGAGTCAATTGATTTTAATAAAAAGTTCTCTGTTTATGCCTCAAATGATAATATTGTATATTATTTATTAACACCAACGATGCAAATAAAATTCTTAGAAATCGCTAATAGCATTAAAGGTCATTTATCATTTGCCTTTCATGATGGTAAATTGATTTTAGGAGTAAATGATTTTTCTGATAGTCTAGAATTTAAAATCACAAAACCAATAAATAAAAATCTTTTTAAGTCATTTGATAATCAAATTCTGTTTGCTGAAGAAGTTATTAAAGAATTAAAAATCAATTCTAGCAAATTTAAAGATGGAGATACATTATAATTTAGAGTCTGAATATTTATTTCCAAAGTAAACGATAAATCTTTTATCGAATTTACTTTGGCTTTTTTATTTTTTAAAATTTTTAATAATAAGAAAAAACCTCAATAAAGTTAATCTT
>CALVBA010000012.1 GCA_944325695.1 uncultured Anaeroplasmataceae bacterium | reverse complement strand
GCCAAAGAAATGTATGAGTTAATAAGCGAAGAACCTGTAAAACAAGACTTAGATTAATTTCTAGGTCTTTTTTTATAAAAAAACGATATATTAAGATAATATATCGAAAATTATTTGTTTATAGGAATTTTTTAAAATATAGAAATGTTTTTGTAAAATCGTTTAAACTCTCTAGTGTTACTTCTACATTAAAAGGCATATGATATTTTTTGATATTATAAAAATATATCAATAATTCATCATTAACTTTACCTTTTAAGAATTTTAAATCATCTATATTAACTAAATACTCATGTTTTTGAGCTTTCGTTTTACAGTATAAAACATAGTTATTTTTAGTCTTTAAAGCTTGTTTTAATTCTTCTACATCACTTTCTAAACGTGGTAAATCTAATATATCTAACGCTAAATAATTATGTAGATTACTCATTGTAACTTTTAGTTTATTGAATGCGATATAACATCCAGAATATGTTCTTGAAAAATTAACATAAAAAAGATTTGTTATTAATTCTGGGAGTAATATTAATACTTCTTTACTTATCTTGAAATAACAACTTTTACAAATTTTTTTACGACTCTTTTTACCACATACAACACATTCCATTAATATCCCAAACTTTCTTTGATATATAATAATTTTTTATAATCTTCTTCATCTTTAATTAAATCTAAAGACGATATAAAAATTTTTACATATTTATCATTATAATAATATTGTAACATCTTTCCTAATGCATTTAAAGCCAAAAAAGTCATTTTTAAATTATTATCTTTATAATCATTAATATCATCAACATAAAATTGTAATAATAATTCTAAATTAACTTCTTTAACAGTTGAAAGCTTTTTAGCCATTCGAACAATCACATCATACTTTAAATTAAAAGAAATATTTGTAATTGAAGCAATAACTAACAAATGATATAACATTTTTGTTAGATAATAAGAATCAAAGCTCTTATATACTAAGTCAAAAAGCATCTCTAAGCTTACAATATCTAAATCGTGTTGTAAAGAAGAATAAATTAAATTAGTAAAATTGGCTATATTGCTCGATGGTTTTAATGAATAATATTCATAACTTAAAAAAAGTGATAAACAAATTTCTTCTTCTTGTTTTATCCACTTATCAAATGATTTTATAATTAAATCTAAATAATTTATATCATCAATAAAATGCAAAACTTCTACTTTAACCGGTTCCATAATAGAAAAAGCTCCAATTTCCATTCTTGCATCAATGATATAATGACATTGCGAATCTTTAAGTGCACCTTTAGCCACAATAATTTCACGATTAAAATGATATTTAGGAATAAAAATCAATTCATTTTTTTTCGTAGAAATAACCCTATTTTTTTCAAATACTAAATATTCCAATTGATATTCGTCATATTTACAATCTAAAATAAAATTAGCAATTTCATATGGAAAATATTTTAATAACTGCTTAAAATATTGGTATTTATTATTTATTGGAATAACTAAATTATGCTTTTCTAATATATTATTTAATTCATCATTCAATTTATAACGCATAAATTACTCTCCTTCAATGATAAAAGGATAGAAAAATCTATCCTTTAAAAAAACAATGATAAGAAGTTTAGTAAAAAGTTATGTTCATATAAATACTTTGACAATCTAAATGTATCGTTTCCTAGTTGCATATCGGTTCTAACAAAATCTCCGATTAAATCACTAATACCTGGGAAATATTCTAAACACAACATTAAAACTAAAAAAACGATAGATAAAATAATTGTATATTTAACAAAACCAAAGACAATCCCAAAAATTGAATCAATCACACGGAAAACAGGAACATTACGTAAAATCTTAATTAAAATTTTTAAAATAAAACATAAGATAGTAGTTCCAAAAAATAAGATTAAAAAGGCAATCACAATTCCAATAACATTATTTGTAATTCCTGATGATAATTGTTGTGCAACATTATCAATTGTCAAAGAATCGATATTTGGAACCATATTCGCAACAAATTCCGGTAAACCTAACTTTTCAATTAAAGCTCGTCCCACATTTCCTGATTCGGCAATACTAGGATCATTAATCATTGCATTAGTAATATTTCCTTGTAGTATTTCTTGAATTGTCGTTAGATATAGGTCACTATGCTCTTCTACAATCCAGTTATTAAATGGAATAGCTAATAATAAAGAGACAAAAATTCCAAATAAACCATTCGCAATCTCTACAATCTTAGTTAAAATACCTTTTTTAAAATAATAAAATAAAGTGGCGAAAAATGAAATGACAATTAAAATATCAAATATTCCAAACCATCCTAATCCAAAAACATCCATGATATCTCTCCTTATATAATTATTTTGTCGATATAACTGTAATCACCTTTTTTTATACAAATTTTGGAATAAATACGCTCTTTTAGCTCTGATACGTGGCTTATAATTCCAATAACACGATTATCATTTTTTAACTCATCTAAAACCAATAAAGCTTTGTCTAAAGAATCCTGATCTAAAGTTCCAAACCCTTCATCAATAAACATCGTATTAATTTCTACATTTCCGTTTTTACGTCTTACAGTTTCACTAAGGCCTAACGCAAGCGATAAGCTAGCTTTAAAAGATTCGCCTCCAGATAGTGTTTTAACATCACGCAAACTAGCACTATGATAATCATAGACTTCTAAATCTAATCCTTGATTACCGCGACCTTGGTAATGTAATTTCCGACGCAATTCATATTGATTATTAGTTAACTTTAATAAATATAGATTCGCATAACGTAGTATTTCATCTAAATACGTTGTAAGAATATATCTTTCAAAAGATAACTTTAAATTATTATCTCCACTAGCTACCTTCGACAAATTATAATATTTTTGATAAGAACTAATCTTCTCTACATTATTATTATATATCAAAATTGTTCTATCGTAAACAACTTTTATCATATTATACTTATTATTGACAATAAATCGATTTTCTTGCAATAATGATAATTTATCTTTTATTTGAGCCAATTTTTCTTCAAAATTAGCCGTATCAACTATCTTTTCAGATATTTTTAATTTACTAAGTGACTCTATCGAGTTTAAAGCTTTATTTAAAGCATTATCATAATCGACAATTTTCTTTGCAATATCATCTTTTAAATATTTTTTTAATTCTAATAAATCAATTGTGAATAATGAAATTACATTTTCTAATTCTTCCTTATTATCTTCAAATTCTTTTGTTAGATTATTCATCTCAGAATGAAAATGTTCAAGATTTGTCATTAACGTCGTATTTTGCATATTTATTGTATTCTTATTTTCGTAAGCATGTTCTAAATTAAAATAATAGCTTTCAATTTCCGTAGTTAAATCCTTAATTTTTATATTATAATCTGTGACGTTAATATCTTTAATCGTTTCTTCTAAAGATTGAAATTTGATTATTTCACTGTTCGTTTTTTCATATTCACCATTTAAATTATTCAACAATAAAGTTTTTTCTTCAATTAAAGTAGTTAATTTTTCATGCAATAAAAGAAAATCTTTTAATTTAGCTTCTTTAATTAAAAGCTCTTCTTTACTATTAGAAATTTCTTTTAGATGATTATTTAGATTTTCATTATTTTTTTGTAATTCTTCTATATCATATTCAAAATCAAACGTTTCAATATAATCATTTAAAATAAATAATTCATTGGTAATATCTTGTTCTTGTTTAATTAATTGATCGACCATCTTTTTTTGATTCTCTAAATCTAGTTTTGTATACTTATTTTCTAAAATAGCTTTCTTAGGGTGAGTTAGTGAACCACAAACCATACATGGTTCATTATCAACTAATAATAAAGCTAGTTTAGAAGCTTCATCTACTATTAAAGATTTTTCAATTGTAATTTTCTTTGCCTCTTCATTAACACGATTCCATCTAATCTCTTGTAAAACTTTAGTTTGTGCTTGATAAATTGCTTTTTTGGCGTTTAATACCTCAATTTTTTCAAATAATTTTTGTAGTTCTAATAGTTTATTTTTTACAAGATCCTCTTCTAAATTAAGTTGTTGTTTTAAACTAATTTCTTCTTTTATGCGATTTATTTCTTGTAATAAATTTTGTTTTTCTGATTCTTTAGATGTAATTTCTGTCATAATTATTTTTTTCTTATCTAAAACATTCGAAAGATTGCGTTTTAAATCTTGAAGCTTTTCTTGGTATTGTAACTTCTTTTCAAAAAGATTTAATTCATTTACAAGATTATTTTTTTCTTTGATAGAATCATCAATTTTTTCTTTTTTATCTTGTAATAATTGTATCTCTGAAATAACTTCCGTTAATTTCTTTTGATTATTTTCTAAATCTTTATTAGAATTATCTAATTTAAAAGATAGTTTTGTAATATTTTCCATTAATGTTTTATTTTTAAGAACTAAAGAATCATATCTTTCTTTAATCGTTAAGTTTTTTAAAATTTCATTCCACTTTAAATATTCATTATTTCGACTTTTGAGTTCGTTAACTTCATTATTAGCTATATTAATTTGTAGTAAAATTTCATTATTTTTTTTACTACTAGTAATTATAGATGATAATTGTTGACTTTCATTATTTAACAAGTCATATTCATTGGCTAATTTCGTTAATTCTTTTTTTAAGAAATTAATTTCTTTTTCTAAAAATTCAAAAGTAGCATCATTGATCTCTAAACCTTCATACGGTAAGTTTTGAAATTGACTTTTAATGATTAAATTATTATCTTCAATTTCTAAATATGCTTTTTTGGTGATTTCTTTTAATTCATTTGTTATATCATCATACATTGAGGTTTGAAAAATTTGTCTAAAAATTTGTACTTTTTCATCGCTTGATGACAAAAGAAGTTTCATAAAATCACCTTGTGGTAACATAACTATCTTTTTAAATTCTGCTTCATTTAATCCGATTAAATTTTGTACTTCTTCTTTTATTTGAACGGCTTTATCTAATTTTTTTTCATCTGATATAAATTCAACTGTTGCTTTTTTTGTAACAATTCGCCCTTTTTTAACGATTTCTTGCGTCGGACTGCGACGAATACGATATGTTTTATTTTTAATAATAAATTCTAAATCAACATACGTTATCACTTCTTTATCGGCATAATGACTGCGGATTTTTGCCTCACTACCACTTCCAAAACTATTAGATAATCCACCATATAAACAATAACAAATAGCATCAAAAAGACTTGTTTTTCCACATCCAGTATCTCCTGTCAATAAAAATAAGTGTTTTTCATTTAATTTAGTAAAGTCTATAACTTCTACATTCTTAAAAGGTCCAAAAGCGCATAACTCTAGTTTTTTAATGATCATCGATTTTCACAACCACTTCTTTTAAAATTTGACACTCTTCTTTTGTTAAATCTTCATCAGTAATCATCTTATAAAAGTCTGAAAATAGCTCTGTTATTGATTTTTTTTCCATCTTTAAATCTAAATTATTATATAAAAAATCATTTTTTTTAATAATTTCTAAGGTATTAGGGTAAATTTCTTTAATTCTATTTGCTAGATTAGGAATTTCTTGTTTATCTAAAACGGTAATCTTGAATAAAGTATTTTCCTTATCATAGAATGTCTTATCATTTAATAAATCATCTAATTTTCCTTCTAATTCTACAAATTGATAAGAGCTAGGAATTTCTACTGCAACAACATTATTTAAACATGTGTCTATTATAAAAACTTTATTATGATTTTTTATTTCTGAAAAACTATATTTTAAAGGTGAACCTGAATAAAAAATCTTATTTCCTAAACTCATCGCTTTATGAATATGCCCTAATGCAACATAGTCAAATTTAGCTAGTAAAGAAGTATTAATATATTCACTATCACCTAAATAAATAGGTCGTTCGCTTTCACAACTTAAATCATCATTTACATTAGCGAAATAATCATGAGCGACTAAGATATTATAATAATTGTTATCTAAATCAATGCTATTTAATAACATCGAGTAACCTTCTTCACTTGAAGTTATTTCATAATGAAATTTTTCTTTAAAGTCTATAAAATGAATAAATGGTAGTAAATATATACGAACATTCTCTTCTTCATAAAATTTAATATCAAATGTATTAATATGAATTTTATTGTCATCTAAAATCGTACTCAAGTAATCTAAACGTAGGTTAGAATCATGATTCCCACTAATAATATATGCTTCGATATTACTTTTATATAATTTAACTAAAAAGCTACTAAACACATTCATCGCTTCTGATGATGGAAGAGATTTATCGAAGATATCTCCTGCAATTATAATTTTTTTTATATTATTCGATGTCATATAACAAACTAAATCATTGAGCATTTTGCTTTGATATTCAAGCAAAGAAAACCCATTTAAACTTTTTCCTATATGTAGATCAGAAGTATGTAAAATTTTCATCATCTATCTCCTCTTTCAATATTATATTATTATACATCATTTTCCTTAAAAAAGATTAATTTAAAATAAACTCCAGCTATAAAAATTATAAAGTTTCAAATTAATTCATATCCTATTAAAGTTTAAAAATATTTTTATTCCATATCAGTATTTTAGTAATCTTATATTTTAATATTATTATCTTAAATTCTAGATTTAACTTATTGTGTTATATAAGAATACTCAATAATTTTTTTAGATAACTATAATTATAATAATTTCTATATTTAGATTACTTTTCAAAATAATCTTTCTCTCAAATAGATCATCACTAAATTTAATAGTTTGCTTTTTTGATTAAGTTGTACTATAATCATGATGATTGGAGGTATTTTATGAATAACAAAATATTAACTTTACAGGAAATTATGGTTAATGAAAATATTCATGCAACCATTATTCCAACCGATGATTATCACTTAAGTGAATATGTTTGTGACTATTTTAAAGGTCGAGCTTATCTATCAGGATTTACGGGGAGTGCTGGGGTATTATTAGTTTTACAAAACGAAGCTCTTTTATGGACAGACGGCAGATATTTTATTCAAGCTGAAAAACAATTATATAGCAATGTAAAATTAATGCGAATGGGGGATGACAAAGTACCTTCATTAGACGAATACTTATTATCGAAATTAAATCGAAACGAAATGGTAGCAGTTGATGGTCGTGTTTTTAATTTTGATTACATCACTAAACTAAAAGAAAAACTAAGTAAAGCATCTATATTATTTAACAGTACATGCGATTTAGTTAGTCGTGTTTGGGATAATCGTCCTAAATTACCATGTGGAAAAGCCTTTTTATTAGACGAACCATTCAGTGGAAAAAAATCAAGTGATAAATTAAAAGAAATTCGTAAACAAATGCAAATGTATCATGCCAATATTCACATCGTAACACAATTAGATGATATTGCATGGATTTTAAACGTAAGAGCCAATGATTTACCATATAGTCCAGTGTTGATTTCTTATTTAGTAATAACATTAGACAAAGTAATCCTTTTTGTGGATAAAAATAAATTAGGTGATTTATTATTAGAAGAAGATTTTAAAGAAAATAATGTCTTAATTAAGCCATATAATGCTATTTATGATTATTGTGATTCTTTAAAAAAAGAAGATATTGTTTTAATTGATACTAAACGTGTTAATTATACAATTTGTCATAAAGTAATAGAAAAGGCGAATCTAATTGACAAAACAAATTATAGTTTTTTAGCTAAAGCGATTAAAAATCCAACGGAAATAGAAAACACAAAAATTGCCCATATAAATGATGGAATTGCCTTTACTAAATTCATGCACTACATAAAAAACAATGTTAATAAGCATACCATAACAGAATTAGATGCCAGCAACTACATCACTAAAGAACGAAAAATGCAAGATGGATTTATTGATTTAAGCTTTAATCCAATTGTGGCATATAATGCTAATGCGGCGATGATGCATTATAGTGCTAATGAAAATTCTAATGCCGTTTTAAAAGATGAAGGATTATTATTAGTTGACAGTGGTGGTCACTATTTATATGGATCAACTGATATTACTAGAACAATTGCTTTAGGTCCTGTAAGTGATGATATGAAATTACATTACACAACCGTTTTAAAATCATTAATCAACTTATCACAAGCTATTTTTTTAAAAGGATGTTCTGGGCAAAACCTTGATATTCTTGCACGTGGTCCAATTTGGAAATTACTTATTGACTACAAATGTGGAACAGGGCATGGAATCGGACATATTTTAAATGTTCATGAAGGTCCAAATGGTTTTAGATATAAAATAGTTCCTGAAAGAAATGATTCTGCTCCTTTTGAAGAAGGAATGATCACAACAAATGAACCTGGGATTTATTTAGAAGGCCAATATGGTATTCGTTTAGAAAATGAATTATTGTGTGTTTTTAAATCACAAAATGAATATGGTGTTTTTTTAGGGTTTGAAACAATTACTATAGCACCATTTGATAAAGACTTGATAGATGTAGAGCTGTTGACAAAAGATGAAATCAACTGGATAAATGACTATCATGCTAGAGTTTATAATACCTTAAAAGATTCTTTAACCGCAAAAGAAGCTTCATGGTTAGAAACATATACAAAAGCATTGTAAAAAATATCTGATATGAAATCTCCATAAGGAGATTTTTTTTATTAAAATGTACAAATCATACTTATTCTTTTTGCATACTTAATCAAAAAAATTAAATATAATATATACAAAATTTTAATTATTTAAGATGAAATCATATGCTTTAAATTTAATAATTTTTTTTAAGTTAACATGCTGTCATTTTTCTTTTATTCGTACGTGCATTCACAAGCACGTCTTATCAATAAAACATATATCTTTAAACAAATACAAATTTTTAGGATATTTTAATTAGTTATGGTTTATTTCAAAATATTGTAATATTGGTATTTATGCTGAAAATACAAAAAATGTTTACTTGATAATTTTAAAAATGATTATTTAAATAATGAATATAAATTTAAAATTATTGAAAATAAGAAAGAAAAAAATTGAGTTTGAAAACCTATGAGATTACGCTATCTTATTGATATTTGTTGCAAATAGTATTGTATTGTTATTGGTAGATTTATAGTAGTCTTTTTTAAAGATAAACTTTACAATCTTGTACATCATTAAATAATCAAAATTGTTCATTTATTTATATTTATAGATTTCAAATGCTCATTAATAAAAAAAACATCTACTAAAAGTAGATGTTAATTTTGTTCTACGAAGCATCCCCACCCACAAGTAAAGCTAAGCTTAAGGCTGCTATGTTCCCATCCTGACCTGGTTCACCGCCATACCTTGAATGGAGATGCTTCATAGAACGATATTATTGTAACATAACAAAAGAGATTATTCAAGGTTTTTCTTTTTATTTCGAAGTTTTTTAAAAAATGTTTTTAAAATTGATTCACATTCATCTTTCATAATGCCCCCACAAACATTAACTTGATGATTAAATTTGTAATCAAAAAGATTAAAAACTGAGCCACATGCTCCTGTTTTAAATTCACTTGCTCCATAATATAAATTTTTAATACGCGACTGAATAATAGCCCCACTACACATACTACACGGCTCAAGGGTTACATACATATCACAATCTTCTAAACGCCAAGTATTAAGTTTTTTACATGCTTTTTCGATTGCTAATACTTCTGCATGTGACAATATACTTTGTTTTTTTTCTCGTAGATTGTGTGCTCTTGCAATAATTTTACCATTTAAAACAATGACACATCCAATTGGAACTTCATTTTTATCATAGGCTTTTTGTGCTTCTTTTAAAGCCTGTATCATAAACTTGACATCCATTACTTCAAAACAACATGACATCTACGGCAACGAGGCTCATATGATTCATTTGCTCCAACAAGAATTTGTTTTTCATCAATTGATGCAGGTTTACCATTCACAATACGTTGTGTTTTTGTAGCTGGCGCACCACAAACACTACAAATAGCTGTCAGTTTAGTTACAAAATCTGCTTTAGCTAATAATTCTGGAACTACACCAAATGGTTCTGATTTAAAATCTTGATCCAGTCCTGCACAAATAACACGTAATCCACGATTAGCTAAATCTTCAACAATACGAACTACATCTTCATCAAAAAATTGAACTTCATCAATCACAACACAATTAATATCTGCTGTTACATATTGATAAATTTCCATGCTTTTTTTAATACTAATCGCATCCCAACGTAAATTAGAATGACTTACAATTTCTTTTTCCGAATATCTGTCATCAATTTCTGGTTTAAAAACTACAAAGCGTTTTTTTGCATATTCCATGCGTTTAATTCGTCGAACTAGTTCTTCTGTTTTTCCAGCAAACATAGGTCCACAAATAATTTCAATTGATCCCATATTTGGATTGTAATACATACATCTCACCTCATAAATTTTATCGACCTTTAAAAAAGGAACATACATATATTATACACCAAGTAAATATAATAACCAATAAACAAAAAATTTTTACTTAATAATTTTAAAATAAAATATAAAAACATTAAATATTAAACTTATGATAAATCTGCTATTGACGATATTAAAATTAAAAGTAAATATCTTCTTAATATATCTAAATATTATAAAGAAAGGTTTAATGAATTTAATAAAACTAATATTAGTATAAATATAAAAAAACTTCTAAAAGGATGTAATAATCGATAAATGCGTTTATTTAGAAATTATTACTCATTTTAGAAGTATTAAAATTATATTTTATTATTTAATTTAAAAGTTAAAATTGTATTTTCTAATAGACAACATCTAGTCATTGGACCAACACCACCAGGAACTTTAGTGATATAAGAAGCTTTTTTAGAAACTTCATCAAAATCAACATCACCACACAACTTACCATTTAAACGATTGACACCAACATCAATAACAACACATCCATCTTTTACCATTGATGCTTTAATAAACTTTGGTTTTCCTACACAAGAAATGATTAAATCAGCACACTTTGTTATTTCCTCTAAATTTTTAGTTTTACTATGACAAATGGTTACAGTGGCATTTTCATCTAATAACATCTTAGCTAATGGCATTCCAACAATATTACTGCGACCAATAACGCATGCATTTACCCCTTCAAGATTAATATTTTCAGATTTTAACAATTTAATAACTCCTTTAGGGGTACATGGTTGAATTGACGTGCGTTTTAAATAAAGTGATGCAACATTATTTGGATGAAATCCATCGACATCCTTCATTGGTGCAATAAAATCTAAAACTTTCTGTTCATCAATTGTTTTTGGTAAAGGAAGTTGAACTAAAATCCCATCAACTGTTCGATCTTCGTTTAAACTCTTAATTAAATCAAGGAGTGTTTTTTCACTTACTTTTTCATCTAAATGAATCGTTGTAGCTTTAATGCCTACTTCTAAACAATCTTTTTCTTTTCCTTTAACATAAGAAATAGATGCTGGATTATCCCCAACACAAATAACCGCTAAATGAGGAGGACGGTTAAATATTTTAACTAGTTGTTTAACCTCTTCCTTCATCTTTGATTTAATTTCTTGACTTAAGGATACTCCACTTATTATTTTACTCATTTTAATTACCTACTTTTTTATGAATTCAGATAAGAATCTAGCGACACTTTCTGGTCCTTTTTGTTCCATTCCAGGAACTCCTAATTTTGTATAAATTTCACCTATTACTTTTCCTTGATGTAATAAAACATTAAAATATGTATCTAATAATCGATCTGTTTGAGCTTGTCGCTGATGAGGCCCAAATGGATTTGCAAAATAACTTTCAACAATTCCACTTTCTGTTGTCGTCCCTTTAGCGAATCTTTTTCCAGATTTAAAAGTTTCTAAACATTCTTCTAAAGTATTAAATTCCTTAATCTCACGATCAGTATTAGTATAGTTATTAGCATACAACACCATATCAACATTATATCCACGAATAATATCATTATAAGTCGAAACTGGCATTACTAAGCGCGAATTTGTTTTATCTGGATTCATGAATATCGCACGATCCATCTCTTTCATTGCATATCCATTTTCTAAATCATCTAAGCGGACAAAAGCTCCAATTTCTGTTCCATAAGCAAAAACTTTTCCATCTTTTAACTTAAATGTCCCCATATCATCAAAAATAGTTTTCATTTCATTGATATTATCCGATAATAAAGTTCTTAATGCTTCTAATGATTCTGATTTTCCAGCACCACTATCTCCAATAATCACAACTGTTTTATTTTTACCGTTCTTTAATGAAATATTAACACATGCTCCATGAATTGGTAAATATCCCTGATTAATCATACGAACATTGTGTAATGTTAAAAGCATTTTCTTTAGATATCCAAAATAATCAATATCATCACCATAATATGCTAATCCAACGTAAATATCTTCTGTTTGATCATGATAAAATTTAATCGCTTTATTATCCATTCCTTCAACTCTTGGAGCACCATATACATAAATCAAATCTGGTTTAACCCCGTCAAATGATGGACGAGTGTCCATTTGGAATAAATTAGATAATGCAATAGCATGACCTAGATAATCCTTATGTAGATATACATAAGCTAAAGAAGTTCCAACTTTAACCGGGAAACACACATAATTATTTTTAGTTAATTTAATATTTTCTAATGGATTTAAATTTGTTTCCTCAAAAAAACCATCTCTTTTATTTTTCTTCGTATAAGAAATAAATGGTGGTCTTAATGAAATAGAATTAATAAATCCAATTCCTTTTAATCTATCATATGGTGCTTTTTTAGCCCATTCAACTTGTTCTAATAAAACAGTAGCGTTAATTCCTGCTGGTAGTTGGCGATATACATGGAATTTTTCATTTAAAATATTTTCCGCAATGCGACGATATACCTTTAAAACCAAACTACTAAACTCTTCTGTAGCATCTGAGAAACTAGCATTTTCAAACCCATCAACACGACTTTTTGATTCAACCACTGCAAAACGTTCTAAACGACGCCAATAATCATATAATCCTTCTGTAAAATTATATAAGTACTCTCTTTTTGATGTTAAAAGTTCATATTTAAAATGTTCATTTAAAATTTCATCATAACTAAAACAAATTAACATTTTATATAAATCAACTAATAAATCCGTATTACGCGAGATTTTTACTAAATAATCAGTATATAAATAATGTCCACGTTTTTTTAAACTCCCAACATATTTAGTTAATACCTTTTTAAATGATTCACTATTTAATAATTCCGCTTCTGTAATACAAAACTTTGTGCTAAAATTTAAAATAATTCCACGATCACTAAAATAATATTCTTTCATCACTGTCTTCCTTTCAATACCTGACTAATTTTTTGAGCTAATGGTAGCATATCTTTTTCCACAATAGAACAAATGGCAATACGAATTGCATTGTCTAATGGAATAACGTAGCATCCAAGTTCAACTAAAGCATCTTTTACTAATGTTGGATGATCAACTTTAATACATACGAAAAAGCCACAATCAAACGGTAAAGGTTCAATACCAAAACTATTCAAAGCCTTAATTAAAGCTGTTGATCTTTTCTCCAATAATTCTTTAGCATATGATAATTCCTGTTCAAAAGCATTTTTATAAGTATCATTTAAAATACATTTAGTAATAATAGATAATCCCAATTTTGAAACATTACTCCATTTAGCACGTGATGAGTACTCATTGGCATTATTAAATTCAATTATATCTGATTCTTTTTTAGATAAACCTATCATCGCTCCTACACGAAGTCCATAAAGCGAGAATGTTTTCGAACCGCTAAAAGCTAAAACAGTTAAAACACTATCATTGAATCTTTGAAATAACCTAATATTTTGTCTTGAATAATCAAAACCAGCATTATAAAAATCGATATATGCCATGTCATATAATAAAATAAATGGTGTTCCATCCGTTGTAACTTCATTGATAAAACTTACTAACTCTTGCCATTCTTCATGTTTTAAACATAATCCCGTTGGATTATGACATGGATCATTAATTACTAATAATACTCTTCCTTGATTTTTTTTATGTTCTAAAATTTTTTCTTTGACACTTGATAAATTAAAACGTTTATTTTCAAATAATTCATAAGTATCGCAAATGATACCTAATTCTCGAGCCATATTTTTATAAGCACTCCACATATAAGATGGTAGTAAAACTTTTTCTCCTTCATTTAAATAGTTAGAAAAAGTATTCGAAATAGCTCCACTACCACCTGGTGTAGAAATAACGCTTAAATGCATATTTTTTTCAAATTCTGATAAATAATTACGAAAAACCCATTTTTTAATCGCTAAAGCAAAGTCTTTTCCCCCGGTTGTATCAGCATAAGCATATTTTTCAACTATAGTTAAAGTTTCTTGGATCTTTTCTAGTGTGGGAAAACGCATCAACTTCTCATCATCGTCATACAGCATCCCAATTGTGGCGTTAATAATTGTTGGATCTTTTTCCTTGGCAATACGAGCTTCTTCAGAAAGAGTTAAAATATTATTTTTAATTTCTTTTCCAATAGCTTTTTTGCATAGTAGACTCATTTTTAAAAATCTCCTTTCACTAATCATCTTTATTATATGAGAAAAAAACTTTTTTGGCAATATTTTTCAATTAAATATATAGAAAAAATAAATAAAAAAACTTTAATTTATTAAAGTGAAAATCACATATTTTCACATTAGACATTTGTTTATTTTTATTGTATAATTAAATAAAAAGGAGTTTTTAACATGCATAACTATAAAGAACGGTTCGATAAAAATATTCAATTAACAGTTATTTTTTCCATAATAAGTGTTGCGGTTAGCATTCTAGCCTTTATTGTTAAACAACAATTTGTACAAATTTTACCTATTTTATTTTTATGTTTTGCCGTATATCCTTATTTAGGTACAAAATCTATTTATCAAGCACATCAAAAAGACCTTGTTGATAAAGAAAAAAGTTATAAAATAGCTAATTATAGTTTTTATGTTGCATTAGCACTAACTTTCATTTATGCAACAATTAATATCATCTCAAACTTTATCTAAATAAAAAAACGTAAGTATTAACTTACGCTTTTTTTATAATTAAATAATTTAATTAAAAATACTAAAATCATCTTTTTTTATTTTTAACATAACAATTTAAAATTACATTTTTTAAACTAGATTAAAATCGATATTTTAAAACTAAAACATTTTATATTTACTACTTTATATAATTATTTAATTTCCACAATCTTAACAATTTTCTTATTTTCATCTAAGATAATTTTCTTCTGCTTTAGTTTAGAAAATTCCTTATAAGCATCAATTATTAATGGTTCATCATACCGATCCAATGTAATTGTTTGAAGATAGTTATTTGTATCTTCTTTAATTTGTAAAAAATAACAGTGATATGTTATTTTATTATCAATAATAAAACCGAAATCATCTAAAATATAATTATCTTTTAAATCTCCTAAATAATCGTTTATCGATTCATTATTAGTAATTTCTTTTTTATATAAATACTTTGTATCATTTATCTGTAATAAAAATAAAATGTTTTTTTTGTTTTTAAATACTAGCGGTAAAAAAATAATCAATATTCCACAAACTAATATAGTAATTCCTTTAATAGATGAAATTGAAAAAAGCCCATAAATAATTAATAAAAATCCTATAATATATAAAAATATTTGTACATATTTCGCTTTCATAAGCTCTTCTTTGCGATTAATAGCTCGCATAAATTTTCTCGAACGACGACTTTTAAATGTAATAATACCATTGAAGAAAAGGATATATATCGCAATAAAACCTGTTATATTCCCTAATAGTGACAACAAATAATAAAAAGAAAAAGCATTAAACAATAAAATAATATTATCTACTGACATTAAACAAAATACTATTAATAAGATTATTAATCTAATCTTCGGTTTATAAGATAAATTAAAAATTCGTAAAATAAAATCTAACAAATACAAAAAACAAAACGATGATACTAAACTTGAAACAAAACTCATTTTATCACCTCAATAATATATTTATTTTATATTATATCACGAAAATAAATAAAAAAAACTCACTTGATAACAAATGAGTTTTTATTAATTAATTAATTATTTGATTTTAAACCATAACGTTTATTGAATTTTTCAACGCGTCCATCTGCTTGAGTAAATGCTTGTTTTCCAGTATAGAAAGCATGACAATTTGAGCAAGTATCTACTTTGATAGAGTCTAATACAGATCCCGTTTCGAATTCAGAACCACAAGTTGTACATCTACAAGTAACTTTTTTGTAATTTGGATGTATATCTTTTTTCATGATTTTCACTCCTTCCGCCATAGTTAAATATAACCATAGTAAGTTAATTCAATTCATTCTATCACAAAAAATATATTAAATCAAGTGATTTTTAACATTTTATTATCGATCATCTTTTTGTCATAAAAATAGAAACTTTGTAATAACATTTTTACTTTTAATACTTTATTTTTACTATCTTTTTTGATAAAATAAATGTATAGGGTAAATGAAAAAATTGTGAATAAAATGGGGGGTACAAATGAATACGGATCTTTTAAAAGCAAATGCACAAGCCTTAATTAATGATATCGACTTTTTATTTTTTTCATTAAAAAAAGGTGTTAAAGAAAAATTAAAACCACTAAGTGATTTTAATTTACGTGATTTAGAACAAATTGAAAACTATGCTAATTATGTAATAGCTTATGGGACATATCGTGGAAGATTAAAAAAACCTAAAAGAGCGTATCGTAAAGTTTTAAAACATTATAATATTTATCTCTCGTAAATTTATTTTTACGAGTTTTTTATTTTAATATTAGCTCCCAGTTTTTTTAAGTCATTAATAATATTAGGATATCCTCGTAAAAGATATTCCCCATTTTTTATAAAACTAGTACCTTTAGCCATTAATGCTGCAAAAACAAGCATAAAAGAATGACGTAAGTCTTTAGCTTCTGTATTTGCTTTTACTAATTCAGAGCGATTAAAAACTACTTTTTTACCATATAAAGCAACATTAGCTTTAAATAATTTTAAATCAAGAATTGTTTCAATACGTTTATCAAAAATGCGATCTTCTAGATAAGAAGTATTAGTTTGCGTTAAAAGTGGCGATATAACTTGTATTAAGTCAGTTGGAAAATGTGGATATACATCGGCAATCACATTAAAATTATCTAGTTTTGATATCTTTACCAAAAGACCATCATCGAAAATGGTAATATCGGCTTTCTTGTTTTTCAAATTTATTATCTCTTCTTTGATTAATGGATAAAAGTCGCCTATAATTTTTATCTCACCTAAAGCAAGAGCCAAATAAATATAACTTAAAGCTACTATACGATCACTAATAACATGATGGCTAACCACATCATTTATTATAACATATCCATTGTAAATAATTTCTTTTTCAGTAATAAAGTACTGATATCCCATTTTTTGCAACAATTTTAATACATCTTTTACCTCAGGTTCTGTTGAGGCATTTTCAATAATACACATTTCTTTACTTGTTGCAAAGCTTAATAATAAATTAATTGTAGCTCCAACTGATTTTTTGGGTAAGATGAATTTACCACTAAGATTTTTTTTACGGTAAATTTTAATTACTTTATCGCATGCTTCATATTCTGCTCCATAAGTTTTAAAACCATTTAAGTGAAAATCAATTGGTCGATCTTCAAAAGCACAACCTCCAGGATAATAAATTTCTACTTGGGAAAATAAAGCTAAAAATACCCCCATAAAATAATATGACGCTCTTAGTCGTTTAATTTCATCTATTTTTAAACTAACATACTTTAATTGGCTTTGATCAATCAAAAAATATTCTAAATTATTATCTACTTTAACGTTAATTTCTTGTAAAATATTTAAAACAACATTAATATCAGAAATTAATGGTATATTATATAATTTTACAGGTTTAGGTGACAATAAACTCGCTATTAAGCACGGAATACTGCTGTTTTTAGCTCCACAAATTTTTATTTCACCTTTTAATTTTTTATTTCCATTGATTTCTAAAATCATTTTTTCACCTACTCAATTATATGTCCACTCTAGAAGTTATATGCTTTTGTTTATTGAAAAAATGGCTAATTAATGTATAATATAATCAAACATGAGGTGGTTAAATGAAGTATCGAATCGAAAAAGATGAACTTGGGGAAATGAAAATTCCACTAGATGCTTATTATGGCATAATGACACTACGAAGCAAAGAAAACTTCTGTGTTGCCAAAGAAAAAATTCATAAACAAATGATAAAATCATTAGCGATTGTCAAGAAAACGGCAGCTTTAGCTAATAAAGATGCCAATCTATTAACACTAGATCAAGCTAAGGCTATAGCTAATGCTTGTGACGAGATTATAAATGGAAGATTTCAAAATCAATTTATCACTGATGCCATTCAAGGTGGAGCAGGAGCATCAATGAATATGAATATCAATGAAGTTATTGCCAATAGAGCTAATGAACTTTTAGGTGGAAATTTAGGGACATACGAATATATTCACCCACTAAAACACGTCAACTTAAATCAATCTTCTATTGATGTGGTGCCAACAGCAGGAAAACTTACTACAATCATTTTAGCTAAAGGTTTATTAGTAGAGATAAAAAAACTGTTTAAAAGTTTTTTAGATAAGGCTAAAGAATATGCTAGTGTTCCAAAAATTGGACGAATGCACTTACAAGATTCCACACCAATTACTTTTGGGGTTGAGTTTGGAGCTATTGCTAGCTGTATTGAACGTGATTACTATCGGCTAGAAGAATCATTAAAAGATTTATATTATGTTAATTTAGGGGTTAATAATGATGGAACAGGGGAATTCACTAATCCTATATACTTTAAAAATATTATTAACCGGTTTAATGAGTATACTAAAATGACTTTTAGTCATCCACGTAATCTTTTAGACTTAACAAGAAATTTTGACTCTTTTGTCAACGTTAGTCATGCAATTAAAATAGCTGCTATTAACTTATCAAAAACAGCTTCAGATTTGCGTTTAATGGCCAGTGGTCCACGAGCAGGATTTAATGAGATTACTATTCCTCGGGTTGAGGTAAGTGAGACTTTCTTAAAAGATCAAGTAAATCCGGTTATTCCTGAAGTAATTAACCAAGTTTGTTTTCAAATTATTGGTAAGGATACTACTATAACATATGCCGCGGAACATGGACAATTAGAATTTAATGTTTTTGGACCAATTATCTATCCTAATTTATTTGATTCAATCGAATATTTAACTCGAGCGATTAAACTATTTAGAGAATCAACGATTGAAAACTTAATTATCAATAAAGAAACATGTCTAAAACACGTCAATAATAGCTTAGGAATCATTTCTTTACTTGTCCCTGAACTAGGAGTTGAAGCATGTGAAAATATTGCTAATATCGCATTTAAAACAAATAAAACAATCAAAGAAATTATCTTAGAAGAAAAAATAATGAGCGAAAAAGATGTTGATAAATATTTAAACGCCACTCATATAGCTAAACGTTTTACTAAAGTTAAATAATAATATAAAAAAGAAGATAATTAAAAATAAACTAATCCCCCATAAGTGTTTTTATGGGGGAAATTTATTAATATATCTTCTTTTTATTTTTAAAACTAATTTTCTATATTGTTAAAAAAGGCATGATAGTGTAGTATTACCCGTTTAGCAATCAATCCAATTACTATTCCTGTAATCATCGATAACATTCCCATTATAGGTAAATAATAGAAAGTCAACATTTCATTAAAGAATAATGAAAGTGCAAAAAGTTGACCAATGCTATGAAATAATGAACCGATACAAGAAATAAATATAATTGAAAATTTATTGCCTTTTTTCAGGATTAGCATAATTAAAATGGAAAAAAATGCCCCAAATAACGACATATAAAATTGTGGCATGAGAAATTTTCCTAAAATAAATGATACTATAAAAACCCGTAATATAGAAATAATAAATGCATCTTTGAAACTAAATTCGTAAAGTAATAAAACAATAATAACATTAGCCAGTCCTAGTTTCACTCCAGGAATATGATTAAAACCAATTAAACTTTCAACCGCTGCTAGTACCACAGAAATTGCCAATAGCATACTTAAAAATAATGTTTTTTTTAATCGCATTATGCATCCACCAGACTATTTTTTTGCACAACTTTAATCATAATTTCATTTGGTGCACAAATAATAACACCATTGCTAACATAACCGTAATTAATGCATATTTTATTAGGACATGTCTCTTCAACATCTTTTACACGAATTTGGTTTTTTTGACATTCTAAATATAATGTACTATAACTACCCATAACATCATATGTTGTGGTATTGTTTATTTTCGATAAATCAATTTCTAATATTAATTCATCTTTATGATAAACATACGCATAAGCATCATTTTTATTATTTATTGACAAAACATAAAAAATTCCTAATGCAATAAAAACTAAACCAATAATAATTACTTCTTTCCAATATTTTTTAAGCATAAATATTTGAGCCACCTTTATAAATCTTGTATTCAACATCAAAAGTCATTTTTTTAATGTCATCTAAAGTCATCGAATAACAAGCTGTCGATAAAACATCTAAGTCCGTATTATTATTACCAATTACACTTACTAAATCATATTTATTTTCAGGATATCCCGTTTTAGCATTAATAATGTGGTGATATCTTGTATTATCAACCTTGAAGTATTGCAGATAATAACTAGATGTTGAAATTCCTTTATTTTTCAAATTGACAATTTCTAAATAATTATGCAAATTATCTGGATTTGTAATTCCCACTTTAAAAGGTGTATTATCATACTTTATTCCACAACTTATACTAGAAGTTCCACTGCTTATTAAATAAGAAGTAATATTAAAAGTATTTAAATATTCAACAATTTTATCATTGACATACCCCTTAGCTAAACCACCTAAATCTATTTTACTTCCTGAAGGAATCATTACCGTTTTAAGGTCCCTATTAACAACTATTTCTGAAGCATTGGTGTATTTCATAGCTTGTGTTATTTCTTCTTTTGTAGGAACTGTTTTCGACTTAAGAGCCTCTTTCCAAATTTGTGTCACATCACCTAATAAAGGATTAAAATAACCATTTGTTTTTTCATAATACCATAGTGATGTTTCAATAATTTCTAATAATGATTCATCGACTACAACTTCTTTTCCACTATTTGCATTTAAAGTATGTAAATTAACGATTTGACTATAAGAAATATATGGATCAAAATAACGATCATACATCTTATATATATCCCCAATAGCATCTAAATGTTTATCAGCACTATTAACATTATAAAGTGTCACTTCCATACTAGTACTCATCGCAAAATAAACACGAGACGATACTTTAGGTTCTTCTTTATCAATTTGTATTTTAAATTCACATCCACTGACAAATAAACATAATAAAACAATTAGTAACTTTTTAAATATCATATTTAGATAAAATCTCCGCCGGTGTTTTTCTTAATAAAGTATAAATCGGTAATAATCCAAATAATAAATTAAAAATGTAAATTAAAATACATCCAGTTATAACAGTTGTGAAGTTTACGATAAATAATGGAAAAATAGATGCCAAAATATTAAATAAATATGATGCGATAAGATATCCTAAAATCGATGTTAATGTCGTGGTAATAATAATATCTGTAATAAAATCTTGATAAATAACATTTTTCTTTGCTCCTAAGCTCCGATAAACACCAATTGTATATATCTTAGAAAGCATTTTACTTCGCATAATCAATAATGTATAAATAGCAAAGAATAAAATAATGAAGATAATCGCTAAAATAAGTACAATATTAGAAACGATAAAATCATTAAATATTAAATCTTTAACTTGATATGTTCTAACTCCTTGACTATTTAATACTTTTAAGGCTTGTTCTTGATTAACAAAATCAACAATATAATAATAATCATCATCAATATAAGTTCCAAAATAATTAATCGGTGTTTCACGATAGAAATTTCCATCGTTGACTAATAAAAATGGTGATTTATTTTTAGTATAATCATCTATAATCCCGACAATTAAATATTTTTTACCATTGATTTCATATGCTTTATTTAATTCTAAATTAACATATAATTTATTTTTAAATATTAAAATTTCATTAGCGTTTTGTGGTAGTCGTCCTTCTATTAAACGAACATCTTCTTTATTAATATATGGCAATACTAAATAATTTGACATGGCGTTACTACCTTCTATATATATAGGTTGTGTTGTGTTAATTATTCCTAAATTAGGATAATTATGTATTCCTGTAACAAGTAATCTTCCAAAAGAAGTCTCAATATACTCTCCAATTTTGTAAGGGGAATTAACTTCAACTAGACAATATTCATTTCCAAAAGAAAAGTTTTCAATCTTTTCCACAATATGTTTGCTGGCATCAAAATCTTCAGGAAGGTAATTTACATTAGCCTCATAATCATTAATATCAAAACTAGTAATCGCACGTGCAGAGAAAGTCATTAAATTATAAAAATCTTTACTAACGGTTAATAAATTATAAGAAGAATTATTTATTCCAATAATATTTAATTCATATTCATTAGAATTAATTAATACTTTAACTTTCTCACCAACTAAATCGTTTGTAGATTTATAATATGCCCTATATTTACTAATAAAAGAATCAGCATAACTCTTTGATATATAACAATCATAAAAATTAGCTATTCCTTCATCTCGATTAAAGAAAAATTTTTCCCAATTTGAATCATAACCATTAGTCGATTGTAAGAATGTTTTAGAAATGGAAACATTAGCAGAAGTAGTAATGTGATAATTAGCAACATCAACACTATTTAAACTATCCATATCACTGTTTTTAACAGCTATCGCATTTCCATAATTACCAATCTCGTTAGAGTATTCTTTATAAAATGAAGCAGTCATAAAAACAAAAAGAGCTAACACAAATCCCAAGGCAATAAAACTTATGTACAGAAATTTTTGACGATTACGAACTTGAAAAAAACTTTTAAATGACTGAGAAAAACTACTTTTTATAGAATTAATAAAGTTAGATTTTTTAATGTTGGAAAAAGTTTCAAAATGTAACTCTTTTTCTTTAAAGAAATCAATATTTTGAACACTATCATCGATAATTTTAACTTCACTATTATGATTTAAAACCTCTAAATTTTGATTTTTAACATTTAAATAATACTTTCCATCTTCATATAAAATATCTAAATTAATGGTAAATTCATGATGTTTATAAATATCAAATTGTAGATTTTCAACATTTAATTTTTCTTCTTGATAGTCTTTTAAATAAATATTTCCATCAGTAAATGAAAGATCCTTTCCTTCTAATAAATTTGGCTCATCTTTGATAATACAACCATCTTTTATTTCTATAATCCGAGTTGCATAATAATATGCCATATCCTTATCATGAGTAACTAATAAAACTAATCTTTCTTTAGAAATGGCTTTTAAAACATTCATAACTTCAATTGAGTTTTTACTATCTAAATTTCCAGTTGGTTCATCACACACTAAAATATCAGCATTTTTAACTAAAGCACGAGCTATAGCTACACGCTGTTGTTGCCCACCACTTAGCATTTCAACATTACGATATTTATATTGTTCCATCCCGACTAAGCCTAAGGCATAACTAATACGTTTATTAATCTCTTTTTCATCAATTATTTTCATAAAATTTAATACTAATTTAAGATTGTCATAAACCGTTCTACCAGGTAATAGATAATAATTTTGAAAAACATAACCAATTTTTTCTAAACGAAATTCATCAATCTTATTAGCATCATATTTACTAAATTCAACCCCATCATAACTAATAATACCAGAGGACTTATCAATTCCACTAATAACATTTAATAAAGTCGTCTTTCCACTTCCTGAATCACCAACTAAACACACTAATCCAGTGCTATCTAAGGTAAAAGAAGTATTATTGATGACATTAAATTTATTGTTTTTAAACCCATATTGTTTGTTTAAATTTGAAACTTTAATCATCTTAATCTACTCCCTTCTTAAATTAGTTGCGACTGTTGTATTTAACATTTTTTTGCTAAATTTTGAGGCAATTAAAATAGCCAATAATAATAATACACCATAAATTTTTATGATATTTACAACATTAAAATTAACAAAATCCACAAATAATAAATCAATTACTAGTTTCATATCATTATGCAATGTATTATTCAAGATTAAAGCAATTATAAAACACAAAATAAAAGATAAAGTCATTTGAATAATTGCTTGAATAAATATTAAAAGACGCACCTTTTTGTAACTAAGACCTAATGTATGTAACAATGTATAATCCTTTTTCTTTGATTTTAATGCTAGAGTATATACAGCATATCCCAACACAAAATAAAGACCAAAATTAAACACTAAACTAACTGTACTTATCAAATTAGTAAATACGACAAGAGCTTTTGTATCATCATTTTCATATAAAAAATCCGTTGAAACAATATATTCATATCCCAAATCTTCTAATGCTTTAAATACTTGTTTATCATTAGCATTATCTAATAATAATGAAGCTTCATAAACATTTTCTTTCATCACTTTATCAAATAAATCACTTGTAAAAGTAAGGGAAATAGTAGCATTTTCTGATGTATTTTCCGTATTAAAATTAGTTTTATCTAAAGAAAACTCAAAACCATTAATCATCATCTTTAAATCATTTACTTCATCTAATGGAATTCCCCATAAAGTATTTTTTTCACCATTTTTAGCATAAATTGTTTTTCCATTTAGTAAAAAGGTATAATTAAACATTTCGTGGTCATATTTTTGATTTATTTCAATTAGTTGATACATCATTTGGTCTGTTCCATAAATATAAGTGTCTGAACTTAATAAATTATTATCTATACTTCCATATCCCACAACACTATATGAAATATCATTGATTGTTAACGATTTTTCAAAAATCTTATCATCAATTTGATAATATAATGAATTATAGTATAATACGATTTCATTATCCTTTTCAGGTAAGCGACCTTTAATCTCAATATCTTTATTTTTCCAAGCAATATCTACAAAAACATTGTTTGGTAAATCATTGTTCAAATCATCTTCAAAAGATAATAAAACACCATTATCAATAGTTAAATTATTATAAAACACCTTGGTATCTTTAATGTCCTCTAAAGCTTTTTTATCTAAAACTTTTTTATTTTTGTCATAGACAATAACTCTTCTTTCAGAAATATAATTATAAGGATAATAACTTGTTATTTGATCACTAATCAAAAAATCTATGTTTAAAAAAGATGATGCAAATTGAAATGTTAAAAATAAAAAAATTAATAAGCCAAAAACAAATTTTTTCGGTTGTGATAAAAGATCACGAAAAGCTATTTTAATGATTTCTTTTAATCCGAATTTTACTTCTTTTTTCACTTTTAAAATATCATTATTAGAATCATTTGGTATTTTATCATCAAGTGTTATCTCTCCATCTAAAACTTCAATATGACGAGTTGCGATTGGTCTGAATTGATCATAATCATGAGTTACAATTAAAACCAACTTATCTTTACTAACTTTTTTTATTAACTCAACAATCTCCAAAGCTGTCTTAGAATCTAAATTCCCTGTTGGTTCATCACAAGCTAAAATATCACAATCTAGTGCCAAAGCTCTAGCGATAACTAAGCGTTGTTTTTCTCCACCGCTTAATTTTGTAGCCTTATGTTTTATACGATGACTTAAACCTACTTTTTCAATTAATTCTAAACATCTATGATGACGTTTATCCACATCATATCCCGATAATTCTAAACTAATCATTACATTTTGATAAACAGTATAACTATCTAATAAATTATAATTTTGAAAAATAAATCCAATATGTTTATTACGATAATTTTGTAGTTCTTGTAATGTCATACTATTATAATCGACACCATCAATTTCAATTTTTCCTTCATCAAAACTATCATAAGCACATATTACATTTAATAAAGTGGTCTTCCCAGATCCTGATGGTCCTGTTATAACTACTATCTCATTTGAACACAAATCTAAATCGATATTAGAAAGGGCTAATGAAATATTTTTTCCTTGGTTATAAAATTTAGTTAAATTGCGTATTTTAATCATCTTATCCCCTCCTACATATCATATTTATTTAAGATTTCAATTGGTGTTTTTCTAAGCAATGAAATAATTGGAATTAATCCTAAAATAATCATAAATAAAACAATCAATATTAATCCTGTAAAGAATCCTAAAAAACTGAAATCAAATAATCCTAAAGAATTATTAACATATAAAATAAAGGCGTTATAAATGACATATCCAACAATCACTGTCATAAAAGCTAACACACAAGTTTTTAATAGGTATTCTTTTAAAATATATAAGCGATTAGCTCCAATAGCACGTTTAACACCAATATCATATATTTCTAAGGTCATCTTGCTTCGTAAAATAAAATAACTAAAAAGGATACAAATTAAAAGCCAAATACTACTTAATATAATATTAAGTTTAACTTCTTCCCAATTACTTTTTTGCGTAATATCATAGATATTTCCTTGTAAATAAGGCGAATTTAATAATTCTGAATTAGTCGAATGAACTATTAATTGTTTATTAAAACTTAAATATTGGAAAAAATTATCTGCATAATCAATTAAATAATCAAGATCTTCCTTATTCATATAACAGTATTGATTATTTGTATCGCTAATTCCCACAATTTTAAATGAAGTTTTAAGAAATGCTTTATCCAAAAAATCACTATTTAAGTAAATCGTAGTATCTAGATAATCTACATAATCAAAATTAAAAATCATATTGTATTCATCAATGATATTTTTAGATATTATGATTTCACCTTGATTAAGGGGGGCTTTTCCACATACTAATTTTAGTGATTGATCATAATAAGCAACTTGCGAACTAACATTAGATAAAATTTGTGGTGCAACTTGATATTCTAAGTATGACCATAAATTTCCTTGTTCAAATCCACTTATTAATCCATCGCGATACATTTGTTCAATTAATTCTGAAGATATGCCGTTTTCTAAAACATAACGATTTTCATAATTATTAATATTATAAAATGATTTGATATTTTTTTCCATTGATTGCATATTACTAGCTAGAAGCATTCCAAAGAAAATTAGTAATAAATAAATAAATTTTAATCCTCTTGAAACGTTAAAAAATTGTTTTACCTCTTTGATCAACGAAAATTTAGTTTTTTTTGTTTCAACTTTTTTAAACTTACTGCTATCAAAATGTGCTATTTTATCCACTAGCTGAAATTCTTGTTTGCTATCGATGAATTCTTTATTACTTTTACTATCAATGATCTCAAAGTTTTTTTGTGCTCCGATTGAAAGATATAGTTTATTAGCTGTTTGAATTAATTTGATTTCTTTAGGTGTTCCTTTTTCTTTACTATATAAATTAATTTTTATATTTCCAGTTATAAAAGTTTCTTTATTATATTCTTGTAAGTAAAAGTTATGTTTATCTAATGTTGTATTATTTTCGGTATTATTTTCCTTAATATCGTTAATTTTTCCGTCACTTATTAATATAATTCGATCAGAATAAAGATTGGCCATGTCTAAATCATGCGTTACTAACAGAACTAGTTTATTTTTAGAAATAGATTTTAATATCCGCATAATGTCTTCAGTATTTTTACTATCCAAATTACCTGTTGGTTCATCACAAATTAGGCATTGGGCATTTTTAATTAAAGCGCGCGCAATTGCAATGCGTTGTTGTTGTCCTCCACTTAAACTAGCACAATTACGTCGTTTATAATCCAACATGTCAACTAATCCTAAACAGTAATCAATTCTCTTATTTATTTCTTCATGGTCGTATATCCCGATTAAATTAAGTTGAATTTCTAGATTTTCATATACTGTTTTACTTGGCAATAATAAATAGTTTTGAAAAATATAACCAAAATATATATTACGAAAATGATCTATTTGATCCATTTGATAATCTTTAAAGACTTTTCCATCGTAATTGATTAACCCTTTGGCTTTATCTAATCCACCGATATAATTTAAAAAAGATGTCTTTCCACTTCCACTTTTTCCAACAATGCTTACTAATCCACGATCAGGGAATACTATTGATGTATCATTAATTGCATGAACAATATTTTTACCTTTTTTATACTTTTTGTAGGCATTTTGTATTTGAATCATCTTTATTCCCCTTTCTTTAATCCTTTATTAATTGTGTTTACAAAAATCTTTTTATTAAATTTAGATACTAATAATAAAATTAAGCTTGAATAAATTATGAAATCAAAGAAAAATCTTCCAGCTGTTATATCAATAAATAAAGAAACTTTATTCGAATGAAAAATAATAAAATAAATAATAAATAATATGATTGTTATAGCTTCAACCACCAAAAATTCCACGGTTAAAATCTTTCTAGAATCTTTATTTGAAAGACCAAAAGTGCGCAAAATAGCATAATCTTTCTGTTTAGTTCGCATAATAAATGTTAAAATGACTGCTGTAACAAAATAAACTATCATTAGCATAAATAAAAAGGCAATAAACAAAATAAAATAATTATAAATATTACCCCTACTGATTAATATTTTTTCTACATCAACAACACGATACCCTAAGCTTTTTAAAGTGTTAACTGTTTCGTCATATGTACCATCTTCATAAATAACACTAGCTTGAAAAATATTGTCTAAAAAATATTTTTTAAGCAAATCAACATTTTTTTTCGGTATTTCCATGAAATAAAAATCATCATCTGTTTCTACTTCATAATATTCAATGTCCTCTTTTTGGATTAAAATCTTTTTCCCACCATACTCAATATATATATTTTCATCTTGAAAAATATTAGGAACCATAAATTTATCTTTTTCATCAAAATAATTATACTGAATCGATAATTGTTTATTAGAAACTATAACATTATAAAAGGCATCGTCATATAATAATATTTCTCTGTAAAATATTTCATAAAGATCGTCAGCATCATATGGCATTATTTTAAAAGAATCAGCAATAGCAATACCAGAAATTGTATATTCTTTTTCATTTCCTGAGATATTAATCGTTTTTCCAGTAGCATCTTTAAAATTATTAATCATATTTTGCGGAACTTCTAATACCACATCATAATGTTTTTGTGGAAGATCTCCATAAACTACTTTTTTATTAACATTGGGAACTGAAAAGTTGGCCATGTATTGATAATTACTATAACTAAATCTAATATACTGATCATAAACAAAATCATTTTTTATTACTGTGTTATTTCCAAATTTCAGTTCTTGAATGTCCACTAAATCATCTTTTTTACTAACTAAAAGCCGATTTTCGCTAAACTGAAAATTAGCCATGGAATGATTATAATAATATTGTATCGGATTGGAAATATTTCCGATTATAAAATCGATTGCCATAAGAAAGATAAATAATGTTATAGTAATGAGAATTAATTTTTTTGGTGTTGAAAAAATATTAGTAAGTGCTAACTTTAAAACTTGCTTAAAGGTTAATTGACCTTTGTTTAGAGGTTGATTATCTTTGATTTCTTCAAGGGGATTAATCTTAGTATCTTCAACAATACTACCATCAAAAAGACGTATCTTTCGTGTTACAATATCTTTTACTTCCTCATAATCGTGCGTTACAATTAATACTAATTTATCTTTACTCACTTTTTTTATTAAGGAAATAATTTCATTACTTGTCTTTGAATCTAGATTTCCGGTTGGTTCATCACAAGCTAAGATTTTTGCATCGCTTGCCAAAGCCCTTGCAATTGCCACACGTTGTTTTTCTCCACCACTTAATTTTGTAGCTTTATTATTAATACGATGACTAAGACCAACTTCTTCGATTAATTCTAAACAACGCTTTTTAATATCGCCTTTATAGTTACTAATAATCAAAGCCATCATAACGTTTTGATATACAGTATAACTATCAATTAATTGATAATTTTGAAAGATAAACGCGACATTATTCCGACGATAGTCCTCAAAATCTTCTATAGAAAAACTAGAAGTGTCTTTATCATCTATTATCATTCTTCCTAATTCATATGTATCCATTCCACAAATGACATTTAATAAAGTTGATTTACCACACCCACTTTTCCCAGTAATTGCGACAATTTCACCAATATCAAATTTTACATTAATGTTTTTTAATCCTAAAGTTGCTCTATCATTGGTTGAATAGTACTTAGAAACATTAATTAACTCAATCACAAAATCACATCCTTTAGTTAATTATCCAAAAAAGGCTCAAATATTTGAGCCTAAATTTTTATTTTATTTATTGAACCATCTGCATTCGGATGGTCTTTTAAATATTGTAAAATCGGATTAAAATGTTTTTCAACATTACCTGGTTTACAAGCAGATAAGTGTTCTGCTTCTCCGCTAACGATTTTTTCAGCAAACCCAGCACATCCAGGATTTCCACAAGCTCCACAATTATAATTTGGAAGCATTTTAGTGATATCTTCTACTCTTGTATCCACTTCAACATGAAAGAATTTAGATGCTAATGCTAGCCCAAATCCAAATAATAACCCGAAAGCTCCTAACACTAAGAAAGCATATAATACACTAATCATCTTTTCTATCCCCTTCCTTATGGAATTGACATGTAATGTTACTACATGATTGACATTTTTCACTATTAACTAAATTCTCACAACCTTTAGGTAGTGGGGTTTTTTTATTTAGATAGTAAAGTCCAAAATATAGCAAGATCATTGCAACAATAACAATAAAACCGATTAATTGTTCCATACTATCCTAATAATCCTGATAATCCCATGAAAGCTAAGGCCATTAAACCCGCAGTAATTAAAGCAATCGGTGCTCCTTTAAAAGCTTTAGGTACATTCGATGATTCTAATCTAGTACGAATACATGAGAACATAAATAAGATAATAGCAAATCCTAATGATGTACCAATTGTATTACTTAATGATTCTAAAAAGCCATATCCGGAATTAATATTTCCTTGGGCTACCCCTAATACAGCACAGTTAGTTGTGATTAAAGGTAAGAATACTCCAAGCGATTTATAAAGTGAAGCGCTATATTTTTTAATAATCATTTCAACTAATTGTACGATTGAAGCGATAACTAAAATAAAGGAAATAGTATCCATAAATGGGATGTTTAATGGTGATAATACGTAATGATATAGTGGGTATGTCAATAAAGTAGCAAGTAACATAACAAAGAAAACGGCAGCTCCCATACCAATGGCACTATCAATTTTTTTCGATACTCCTAAAAACGGACAAATTCCATAAAAACGCGATAGAATAACGTTATTTATTAACATTGCACTGAATAAAGAAACTAAAAATGTTTGAATTGTCATTTCGTAGCACCACCTTTAACATTTTTAAAAACTTCAATAATAGCTAAAATAATTCCTAATACAAAGAATGCTCCTGGAGATTGAACAAATAATGGGATGGCATAACTAGGCCATAATTGAATACTTCCTGACACTCCGATTGGTAAATATTTACCAAAAGCTATTGCGCCTGTTCCTAATAATTCACGGAATAATCCGATAATCATTAACGACATTGTAAATCCTAATCCCATACTAATCGCATCAATAAATGAATCTAAGACATTATTTTTGCTAGCAAATGCTTCAGCACGTCCTAAGATAATACAGTTTACTACGATTAGAGAAATAAATACTCCTAATGAATTAGCTAATGCCGGAGCAAAAGCATCACATAACATTTTAATGATTGTTACAAACGTTGCGATAATAACAATATAAGCCGGAATACGAATTTCATTTGGAATAAAATTTTTTAAAAGTGATATCAAACAGTTAGATCCAATTAAAACAAATAAAACTAAAAGTCCCATTCCAAAAGCGGATTCTAAACTCGTTGTCGTTGCTAAAGATGGACACATCCCTAGTAAAAACACAAAGATTGGATTTTCTTTAACGAACCCTTTTAGAAAATTTTCTTTTTTAGTCATTTAAATCTACCCCCTTAAAACTAATAACTCCTTGATTAGTATTGTGATAGTTAAATGTTTTAGCAAGCATTTCTTTCATCGCTGTTAAAGTACCTGTAACACCACTATTAGTAATATCCATATTAGCGATTTCTTCTTCGGTTTTAGAAGCGATAGAATGTTTGTCTAAATATTCTTTAAATTGCGTTGCATATGATTGAACATAATTGATTTCTAACATATCAATAATACTACCATTTAAATCAATTCCAACATATGCTTGTAAGCTTGCTTTAGAATATTGTGATGAATTATCAATAAAAACATCATACATATAACCAATTATATTACCACTATCATCTTTTACGATATATTTATAATTTACTTGGAACTTATCGTCTTTATAATTAACTTGTTCAACTACTGTATTATCAAAGCTATAATTTGCAGTAAATAATGTATCTAATGCATTTTTTTGACGTTTATTTAATGCTTCTTTAACAATTTCTTTAGCAACATTAGAACCATATGTTACACCATTAGATGTATCAACTTTATCAACATCATCTTGTGTCATACCAGGTGCATAAGCGTTATTGACGTGCTCATCAACACCATCTTTTGTTTGTGAAATATCATTAATTAAAACTTCTTTAATTGTTAAATCAATATTAACTCCAACCATCAAATCAATATAACCAAATTTTTTTCCAGAAGCACTATAAACATCTTTTCGTCCGTTATAAATATATCCTAATAATTGATTGTTTTCATCACGAACAGTAATTTCTTGATAAATAATTTCTTCTGAATACTCTTTTCTTGTCGAATTAGACGCATCGTACTCAGGAAATAACATACGATATTGTGAATTATTTTCGTGATATACAAAAACTTTTGCAAGCATTTCTTTCATCGCTGTTAAAGTACCTGTAACACCACTATTAGTAACATCCATATTAGCGATTTCTTCTTCGGTTTTACCGGCAATAGGGTGATTATTTAAATAGTCTTTAAATTGTTCAGCGTAAGATTGAATATATTCAATTTCAACCATATCAACCAATTTACCATCTAAATCGATTCCAACATATGCTTGTAAACTGGCAGTTGAATATTGTGACGAATTATCAATAAAAGCATCATACATATACCCAATTACAATATTGTTATTATTCATAATTGTGTAGATCGTATTTACTTTAAATTTATCTTCTTGGTAATTAACTTTTTTAGTAATTGTTTTTGAATAATCATACCCTGAAATATTACCAAATAATTTATCACTAGCTTCTTTAACATAATCAGTAAAATCACCAGTAAACATTTGATAAGCGCTTAAAACGATATCTTTAGCCGTATTCGATCCTACTGTAACACCATTTTTAGTATCAATGTTTTCAATATCAGTTTGCGTCATACCTGATTGATAAGCATTATTAATATGATCATCAACTCCACCTTTTGTTTGACTTACTTCCACGGTTACAACTTCTTTTAAAGTCCCATCAGGGTTTATACCAACAATTAAATCGATTGTTCCAAAACTATTGGTTTTACGACCACTATATAAAAATCCTACTAATGAATTATTAGCGTCATAAACTTCAATCTCTTGATAAATTACACCATCATCATAAGTTTTAAATTTAGAATTAACACTATTAAAATCTTCAAAAATTTCAATATATGCAGCATATGCTACTTTATCTTTATTAGCCTGAATAATTGGTGCAGTAAAGTAATTGGTAATAGCGATTAAACAAGCACTAAGTGCCGTAATTACAAATAATTTTAAGGCAATAATGAAATTATTCTTCATAATCTCCCTCCTATAATCCAACAAATACTAATGTAGCTGTTAATGCTAAACATATTGCTACAAAAGCAAAGTATTTTGGTGTATATTTTGTATTTGACCATCTATAATAGTCAATTACTGGTACTAACATATTCATAATTAAAATCGCAAAAGCTGCACCTTCTGGATATGCTCCAAATAAACGAATAAATGAAGCAATAATTCCAACTAACATTCCATATACGATTCGCCCACGACCCGTAACCGGTGATGTAATTGGATCTGTTACCATAAAAACAGCTGCAAATAAAATTCCACCAGCCAAAAGATTAAATAAAATAAATTGCACAATATTAGCATTTAAAGCAAGCGCTGCAAAAAAATTCACAAAAATAAATCCACCTAAGCAAGCTAGTGTTGCACGGAAATCAGCACTTCGGCGTACAAACAAATAAATTGCTCCAATTAAAATTAATAGACAGCTTACCTCACCAATTGCTCCTGGAACAGTTCCTAAAAATAATTCTGATAAAGAATAATTAGTATTGCTTAAAAAATCATTAATACTACTGTATTGTGTTGAAACACCATCAATAACATTTTTTAAATCTTGTAGAGGTGTCGCTCCAGTAGTAGCGTCAACATTTGTTGCGACAATTGGAAATCCACATGCCATTACAAAAATACGTCCAACTGCAGCTGGATTGAAAATGTTTGATCCTAATCCACCAAAAACTAATTTACCTAATACAATTCCAGCTAATGCTCCAATAACTAAAACAAAAATAGAACAACCAGCTGGCATAATCATTGCATAAATAATTGCACTAACTAATGATGATAACAAATTAGTTTTTCGATAATTTTTAAACATTATTCGTAGATTTTCTTTAGAAAATAGACGAATAAAACTTCTTTCATTTTCTTTTTTTTCAGGAATATTTACTAAAGCTACAAACAATGCTTCACAAATTACCATTGTAATTACTGAAGTTAAAATAACCTTTAAAGCCCCTAAACCAAAATAATAAAGCGAAAAAATCACAATAGGTGTTAACGCTATTAAAACATCTAACATCATCCGTGAAACATCAGCTTTTCTACGTAAATAAGGACTAGTTTTTCGGACTAATTTCATATTATTTACTCTCCTTTTACTTGATTAACATTTTTGCACGTCGAACATAATCTTTTACATCAATTTTTGAAGTACAAGCATATGTACATAACCCACATCCAATACAACGATTCACATCTAACCCATTTAATGCTTTTTGATCTTTCATTTTATACGCATTCATAATTTGCACAGGTTGAATACCAACTGGACATGAATATACGCATGATCCACAACGAACACATGGTTCTTCAACGTAATTTTTTTCTTGTAAAACAATTACTGATGTACAAGTTTTAGTAATAATGGCATCATCTTTAACAAGGTTAGCCCCCATCATTGGTCCACCCATAATAAATACCTTGTTTTGATCACCTTCATATCCACCACATTTCTCAATTAAGTCCATAACTGGTGTTCCGATACGAACGCGGAAATTAGCTGGAGTTTTTATTCCATCACCACTTACAGTAAAATTACGCATTAAAACCGGACTATTATGTTTTACAGCACGGTAAATTCCAACAATTGTTGAAACGTTAAAGGTAATAATTCCAAATTTAGATGGTAATTCGCCTACAGGTATTTTTACATTTAATGCACTTTTAATTAACTCAATTTCCCAACCTTGAGGATAATAATCCCCAACACGTTTAATTTCAATATTTAATTTTGGATAACGTTTTTGTGCTTCTTGTAACACTTCAAAAACTTTTTGATATTTATGTTTAATCGCAATAACAGCTCTTTTAGCTTTAAAAGCCTGCAATGTATACTCAATACCTTTCATAATACGGTCAGGATATTCCAGCATTAAACGTTGATCACTAGTCAATAATGGTTCACACTCTACTCCATTGATTAAAATAGTATCAATCGGATCATCTGAAGCAAATTTAACATAAGTTGGAAATGAACTTCCTCCTAATCCAACAATCGAACAATCCTTAACAATTTTCGTAAAATCATCTTTTGTTAAGCGAGCTATTTCATCATCTGTACGATCTTTAATCGATTCATCATAAATAGCTAATTTATCGTTTTTAATTTTAATAAAATCAAGTAATTTTCCTGTACGATGAAACTTCTTAACAATTCCTTCAACTGTTCCACTAACCGTTGAATGAATATTTTGCTCAAAAAAAGAAGACTTTCTGATTCCTATTACTTGTCCTATCTTGACATAATCTCCTTCTTTAACATAAACTTCCCCTTTATTGCATCGAGCGTTTGTCAATGCTAAATAGATATAATCCGGATTTTCATATTTGATTAACGGTAAATCCTCTGTTAAAGATTCAGTATTTTCAATATACCTAGCTTTTGATATCATTTTATCACCTCTAAAATAAATTTATGTAAAGCATTTTCATATAAATGATAACATAAATGTATTTTAATTTAAAGACCTAAATCGGAATTTTAAATCGTCGTTTTCTTACATTTTTAACAAAGATGATTTGTCAAATTAAGTGCAACACCTAATGTAAGTTATAAACCAAGCATGACTTCATTGGGTGTTTTAAAT
>CALVBA010000011.1 GCA_944325695.1 uncultured Anaeroplasmataceae bacterium | reverse complement strand
AGTATATCATATACTTCTATAGGTACTTTTAAATTATAAATTTAATTAAAGAATTTCCAATTCATCATCATTTAAATCATCAATATCATCGATATCATCTAAATCATCTTCTTCGTCGATAATTTCATCATCTACTGACTCAAAAGGTGTTTCTTCTTCTGGTTTATGTGGACAAGTAAATGTTCCTTCTTTTTCCACTAAAAGACCTGTTCCGGCTGGAATTAATCCACCGATAATAACATTTTCTTTTAAACCATATAATTCATCTTTCTTACCTTTAATAGCTGCATCTGTTAAGATACGAGTTGTTTCTTGGAATGAAGCCGCTGATAAGAATGAATCACTATGTAAAGAAGCGCGTGTGATACCTAATAGTAATGGTTTACCTACTGGTAAACGTCCACCTGTCTTAATCATTTCTTTTACTGCTTGCTTAAATTCAGCAATTGAAACTTCAGAACCAGGTAATAAATTAGTATCTCCTTCTGTTACGATAATAATCTTACGCATCATTTGACGTACGATGATTTCAATGTGCTTATCTGAGATACCTACTCCTTGTGATTGGTAAACTTTTAATACCTCTTCAACGATATACATTTGAGCATCTGCAGCATCTTGAACGCGTAATAATTCTTTTGGTGAAACAGAACCTTTAATTAATTTTTGACCGCGTGTAACATTGTCTCCTTTTCTTACTAAGAATTCAACATTAGCGTCAACTTTATATTCATAATGCTTAGATTGTGATCCAACGATAATCTTAGTGATACCGCGTTCTTTAACGATATCTAAAACTTCTCCATCAGTTTCACTTATGCATGCTTTTCCTTTTGGATTACGAGCTTCGAATAACTCTTGAACACGAGGTAACCCTTGTGTGATATCGGCTACTGATGCTACCCCTCCACTGTGGAAAGTACGCATTGTTAACTGTGTACCAGGTTCTCCGATTGATTCGGCAGCAATTGTACCAACTGCTTCCCCAACTTCAACAATTTTATTTGTTGCAAGGTTACGTCCATAACACTTCATACAAACACCTTTTTTAGAATCACATGTTAAGTTAGAGCGAATGCAAACTTCTAAAACACCAGCATCACAAATTTCTTTTGCAATTTCATTTTCAATATATTCATTGCGATGTAACATTACTTCTCCTGTTTGTGGATTAATAATGTCTTTAGCTGCATAACGTCCGATAATACGTTCGTATAAGCTTACAGCTTCTTTTCCATCGTCTCCGATTAAAGCTTTAACCCATACTCCTTTTTCAGTACCACAATCTCTTTCGCTAACAACTACATCTTGACTTACGTCAACTAAACGACGTGTTAAATATCCTGATTCAGCTGTTTTTAAGGCAGTATCGGTAGATCCTTTACGAGCACCATGTGTAGAGGTAAAGAATTCTGATACGGATAATCCTTCAAAGAATGAAGCTTTAACAGGAACCTCGATAACATCTCCTGATGGGTTGTTCATCAATCCACGCATTCCGGCTAATTGGGCAAAGTTTGATGCACTACCACGTGCTCCTGAGTCAGACATCATGTAAATGTGGTTATCAGGTAATAACTCGCTCCATAACCCTTCTTGAATTTGTGAACGAACAGCATTCCATTTTTTAGTAACTAAAGTATGACGTTCAGAATCTGTTAAGAATCCTAATTCAAACATTTCACGTAGATTATCTACTACCTTATCTGCTTCTTCGATTAATTCTTGTTTTTTAGAATAAACGTGAACGTCAGATGCTGAAATTGTAATTCCTGAAATAGTTGAATATTTAAATCCTAAATCTTTTAAATCATCTAACATACGTGAAGTATCTGTGATTTGGAATTGTTTAAATACTTCAGCGATGATAGCCGCTAAGAATTTTTTAGCGAATGGTTTATTAGCTGGCTTATTATTAATAAAATCAACTAATTCTTGGTATGTTTTGAATGAACGAGGAACAAAATGATAATCAGGTGTTTTAACAACCATTTGCGAAATATCTAATCCTGTTTTTGGATTATTTGGTTCATTTAAGAAAGCAAATGAATCAGGTAAAATTTTATTAAAAATTAATTTTCCTAACGTTGTTAAAAGGAATTGATTTTTTTGTTCTTCTGTAAAACGTTTATTTGGTAAACTTCTTGGATCGATTAAAATACGTGTATGTAACGTAATTTCGTGATTTTTATAAGCTAAATATGCTTCATTATAATCTTTATATACATTAATAGAAGTTACTTTATTTGTATCTTCTAATGTTAAATAATAATTTCCTAAAACCATATCTTGTGATGGTGTAACAACTGGTTTACCATCTTTAGGGTTTAAGATATTATTAGAAGCTAACATTAATAAACGTGCTTCCGCTTGAGCTTCATGACTTAATGGTACATGGACAGCCATTTGGTCTCCGTCGAAATCGGCATTGAAGGCAGTAGTTACAAGTGGATGTAGACGAATTGCTTTACCTTCAATTAATTTTGGTTCAAACGCTTGGATACCTAAACGGTGTAATGTTGGAGCACGGTTAAGTAATACAGGGTGTTCTCTTGTAACACGTTCTAATACTGGCCATACTTTATCATCATGACGGTCAATCATTGTTTTCGCTTTATTCATTGTGATTTGATCGTTATCTTTCATTAATTCACGAATGATAAATGGTTTAAATAATGATAAAGCCATTTCACGTGGAATACCGCATTGATACATTTTTAAATCTGGACCAACAACAATTACAGAACGTCCTGAATAGTCAACACGTTTCCCTAATAAGTTTTGACGGAAACGTCCTTGTTTTCCACGAAGCATATCAGATAATGATTTAAGATGACGGTTTTTCTCTACTACGGCTTTTTTACCACGTTTCGAGTTGTCAATTAAAGCATCAACTGCTTCTTGTAACATACGTTTTTCGTTCTTAGTAATTAAATGCGGTGCATTTTGTTCATATTGACGTTTTAAACGGTTATTACGGTTTAAAATACGACGATATAAATCATTTAAGTCTGTTGTTGCAAAACGTCCTCCATCTAATTGAACCATTGGGCGTAAATCAGGTGGTATAACTGGTAATACATCTAATACCATCCATTCTGGTTGATTATCTGAATTGTTAAATGCTTCAACAACTTCTAAACGTTTAATAGCCTTGTCACGTTTTTGTTTTGAAGGACTTTTTAATTGCTTTCTAAGTTTTACGACCTCTGCTTTTAAATCAATTGATTTTAAAAGTTTTTTAATCGCTTCAGCTCCTGTTAGAGCTTCAAAAGAATGTCCATATTCTTCATAATAGTGACTATATTCTTGTTCTGATAAAATTTGTTTATATAGTAACTTCGTATTTCCTGGATTAATAACGATGTAACTTGCTAAGTAAACAACTTCCTCTAAATCTTTTGCTTTTAAGTCTAATAAGATCGCTAAACGAGAAGGGGAATTTTTTAAATACCAAGTGTGAACTACTGGGGCAGCTAATTTAATATGCCCCATTCTTTCACGACGTACTTTGGCTTCAGTGATTTCCACACCACAGCGTTCACAGATTTTACCTTTTTCGCTGCTTTTCTTTTTACCACAAGCACATTGATAATCCTTCATAGGTCCGAAGATTCTTTCACAGAAAAGTCCATCTGGTTCAGGTTTTAAAGTACGATAATTAATCGTTTCGTGTTTTTTAACTTCACCGTGTGACCATTTTAAAATTTCTTCAGGAGATGCTAATCTAACTCTAAATTGTGTATATTTTTTCATCTAAAGTCCTCCTTTTATTTTAAACCATGCTTTGCATTCCACTCACTTGTTTCGTGGTCTACAATTGATTTTTCTACTTCATTTTCACCATCATTTGTTAATAACTCAACATGAATACCTAAGGCTTGAAGTTCTCTTGTAAGTACTCTAAATGATTCAGGAATACTTGCTTCTGGGATTTCTTCACCATCAATGATAGCTTTGAATACTTTATTGCGTCCAACTAAATCATCTGATTTAATTGTTAACATTTCTCTTAATGTATGAGCTGCTCCATATGCTTCAAGAGCCCAAACTTCCATTTCTCCAAAACGTTGTCCTCCGTTTTGTGCTTTTCCTCCCATTGGTTGTTGTGTTACCAATGTATAAGGTCCAACTGAACGAGCATGTAATTTATCGTCAACCATGTGGCTTAACTTAATCATATACATTACTCCGACAGAAATACGGTTTTCAAATGGTTCACCAGTACGTCCGTCATATAATACTTCTTTACCATCGCTTGCCATTCCTGCTTCTGCCATAATTTCTTTTAAGTCTTCTGCAGTAACTCCGTCAAATACTGGAGTAGCAACTTTACATCCTAATTTTTGAGCAGCAATTCCTAAATGGATTTCTAATACTTGCCCGATATTCATACGAGATGGTACCCCTTGTGGGTTTAACATAATATCTAATGGACGTCCATCTGATGTAAATGGCATATCTTCTTCTGGAACAATACGAGAGATAACCCCTTTGTTCCCGTGGCGACCAGCCATTTTATCTCCTTCAGAGATTTTACGTTTTTTAACGATATATACTCTAACAACTTCATTAACTGAAGGTGGTAGTTCATCACCATTTGCTTTAGAGAAGTATTGAACTGATTGAACAACTCCTCCTCCTCCATGTGGAACACGTAATGATGTATCACGAACTTCACGTGATTTTTCACCAAGAATAGCTAACATAATTTTTTCTTCTGGTGTTGGATCTGTTTGTCCTTTTGGAGTTACTTTACCAACTAAAATGTCGCCTTCTTTAACTTCAGCTCCTGGAATAATAATTCCATTTTTGTCTAAGTTTTTCTTAGCTTCATCCCCTACGTTTGGAATGTCGCGAGTAATTTCTTCTTTACCTAATTTATTGATTTCACGAGTTTCTAATTCATATTCATCAATGTGAATTGAAGTATAAACATCATCTTTTACTAATTTTTCACTCATGATTACGGCATCTTCATAGTTGTATCCATCCCATGTCATGAAGGCTAAACGAACATTACGACCTAAAGCTAATTCTCCATTTTTCATAGATGGTCCATCAGCAATAATATCGCCTTTTTCGACATATTCTCCTTCTTTAACAATTGGTCTTTGGTGAAGAGCAGTATCTGAGTTTGTACGAATAAATTGGAATAAATCGTATGTGCGTAGATTTCCTGAATCCTCTTTAATAACAATCTTCTTCGCATCTACATATTCAACTAATCCTGATTCTAAAGCTACACAAGCAGTTCCTACGTCATGTGCTGCTTTATGTTCAATACCTGTTCCAACAATTGGACTATCTGGGTTAATTAGTGGTACAGCTTGACGTTGCATGTTGGCACCCATTAAAGCACGAGAAGCATCGTCGTGTTCAAGGAATGGAATACATGCTGTCGCAATTGATACAATTTGTTTTGGCGAAACGTCCATATAATCAATTTGTGATGCTTGACAGATTTCTGTTTCTCCATTAACACGTGCAATAATCTTTTCATCTGCAAAGCTTCCATCTTCGTTTAACTTTGTTGAAGCAGAAGCAATAACATATTCTTCTTCTTGATCAGCTGTTAAATAAACAATCTCATCTGTTACTTTATGTGTGTTTTTGCATACACGTAAGTATGGTGTTTCAATAAATCCTAATGGTGTAACACGTGCATATGAAGCTAAAGATGTGATTAATCCGATTGAAGGTCCTTCAGGTGTTTCAATTGGACACATTCTTCCATAGTGTGAATGGTGAACATCACGCACTTCAACCCCGGCACGATCACGAGCGATACCACCTGTACCTAAAGCTGAAATACGACGTTTTTGCGTTAATTCAGCTAATGGGTTAATTTGGTCCATGAATTGTGATAATTGACTTGAACCAAAGAATTCTTTTAAAGAAGAAGTAAGTGGCTTAATATTAATTAAATTTTGTGGAGTAGCGTCTTTTGCTTCTACTGTAGACATGCGGTCTTTGATATTCTTTTCTAATTTAGAAAAACCGATTCTAAATTGATTTTTTAATAATTCACCAATTAAACGTAAGCGACGGTTTCCTAAATGGTCGATATCATCTAAATTTCCAACTTCATCATATAAATTAAAATAATAACTCATAGAAGCGATGATGTCTGATAATGTGATATGAAGTGCATCTTCTTCTGGATTATTACCAATAATTTTTACAATATTTTCTGAAGATTCTTTTGTACGAACTTCTAAAACTTCACAAACAGGATACTCTTGTCCTTTTAAAGCATTTTGTGATAAATCAATTGTAACTTTTAATGCATCGCGATTAGCTTTTAAAGTTTCTAAAACTTCACCTACAATTTGACTACCAGCTTTAGCGATTAAAACTTTTTCTGTTTCTTTAATTTCTCCTGTGATTGGATCAACTTTTTCACCTGTTGAGTAAACATCGTGAGCTAAGAATAATCCTTTTGCACGTTGGAAAACATCTAATTTTTTATTGTATTTATAACGTCCTACTGTTTGTAAGTCGTATCTACGATCATCGAATAAACGTTCAGATAATACATCTCTTGCTGCGTCAACTGGAACAGTTTCACCTTGACGAATCTTCTTAAATACTTCAATTACAGCTTGATCAGCGTTTGTAGTAGTATCTTTATCAAATGTTTCTTTTAAGAAATGAGACTCACCAAATAAAGAAACAATTTCCTCGTTACTTGATAAACCTAAAGCACGCATAAATGTAGTCATTGGAATCTTTTTACTACGGTCTAATTTGGCATACCATACATCTTTTGATCCAATTTCATATTCAATCCATGCTCCACGTGTTGGGATGATTTGCCCTAAAATTTTAGTTTGTCCTGTTTTTTTATCTAATTCCTTAGAATAATATACTCCTGAAGAACGAACAATTTGGCTTACGATAACACGTTCAGCACCATTAATAACAAATGTTCCTGTAGGCGTCATGAAAGGGAAATCCCCCATGAACAGCTCTTGTTCTACGATTTCTCCAGTGATATTATTAACTAATTTTACTTTTACCTTTAGTGGTTTTGAGTAATTGATATCTCTTAATTTTGATTCTAAAATATTATATTTTGGTTCTTCAAAACGATGTTCACCGAAATATAATTTCAAATCTCCAGTATGATTTTCAATTGGAGATACGTCTTTAAAGACCTCTTTTAATCCATCTTTGACGAATTCTTCATAAGATTTTGTTTGAATTTCGATTAAGTTTGGTAATTCAACTTCTGTGCGAATACGAGAATAATTTCGACGCTCAGCTTTTTTACCATATTTTACTGTTTTGTAACTCATAAGGCCACCCCTTCAGTCTAGTAGTATTAAACGAAACCGCAAAAAAGCGGTACGTTGCATTTTTACATATTACCATAAAAATGCAAATTAGTCAAGATTCTTTTTGACACTTTTGATGATGTAATAACCTTTTTTCTTCGCAATAACACTAACATTTCCAAATATGCTTTCAAGCTTTTCCATCGTTGATGGAGCTCCTTGTTTTTTTTGAATTACTATCCACAGCTCACCATTTTCTTTTAAATGATTGAAAGCTTCTTCATAAATCGCATAAACAACCTTTTTTCCAGCTCTTATTGGTGGATTGCTGATTATACATGCAAAATGTTCGTCACCAACTGCATCTAAAACATTCGATTCAAGTGCTTGCGCTAATGCGTTATTCAAAATAATATTTTCTTTTGTCAAACTTACCGCTCTTTTATTAATATCAAGCATTAAAAACTCTTTATTATAAACCTTAGATAAGCTGATCCCGATTGGGCCATATCCACATCCCACATCTAAATATTTACCTTCAACATTAGGACAAATAAATTCTTCAATTAATAAATTAGAACCAAAATCTAAATATGATTTACAAAAAACACCAATATCAGTTTTAAAAGTAAATTCTTGATTTAGAATTTTGGTTGTGTATTGTTGAGGATTACTCGCTAAATTTTCGTTATTTGTGTAATAATGTATCTTGTTTTCCATTGTTTTTAAGTAGTCAAAAACCTGAGTCATAAACTCAGGTTTTTAATTCATTTTTAGTTTTAATTATTTAACTTCTACAGTAGCACCAGCAGCTGTTAATTTTTCTTTGATTTCTTCAGCTACTTCTTTGCTTACTTTTTCTTTAACTGCTTTTGGAGCACCGTCAACGATTTCTTTAGCTTCTTTTAATCCTAATCCTGTAATTTCTCTAACTACTTTGATAACTCCGATTTTTTGAGCTCCAGCGTTAGCTAAGATTACATCAAATTCAGTTTGTTCAGCAGCAGCAGCTTGAGCACCAGCAGCAGGAGCAGCAGCAACAGCAGTTGGATCGATTCCGAATTCTTCTTTCATTGCATCTACTAATTCTTTTACTTCTAAGATTGTCATTTCTTTTAATGATTCAATAAAGCTTTCTTTTGTTAATTTAGCCATTTTAATATCCTCCTATATTGTTCAATATGTTTAATAATTATGCGTTTTCTTGTTCTTCTCTTTGTTCAACAATCATATTTAATCCGATTGCTAATTGAGAAACTGTTCCTAACATACCAGCAGCTAACATAGTTAATAATGTTTCGTATGATGGTAATGCAGCTAATTCTAAAATTTTAGCAGTATCAACAACTTGACCTTCTACGATTCCTCCAGCAATTTTTACAACTTCATTTTCTTTTGAAAATTCGTATAATGCTTTTGCAGGAGCTACAACATCATCATTTGAGAAAATGATAGCTTTAGGTCCTTTTAATGCTTCAGCAAATTCTGCATATCCAGCTTCTACTGAGGCACGTCTTGTAATGTTATTTTTAAGAACTGCCATTTCGCATCCGCTTTGACGTAACGCTTTACGTAATTGTTCAGATTTGCTTACAGTTAATCCTTGGTAATCAAATGCAATTACAACTTTAGCTTCTGCAAAACGTTTAGCAGCTAATGCTACTTCTTCTTGTTTTGCTAATAATATAGCTTTCATCAAGACACCTCCTATAAGTTTAAATAAATAAAACCTCTTCATGCCAAAGTTGCATAAAGAGGTCAAATCGACACTTTATACACCTCGTCAGGATTATTAAGCCTTCGCCCCTGATGTCTTTGGCATAAAGTATTAAATTATTACATGTTTTCTTCGCTTACTTTAACACCAGGTCCCATTGTTGATGAGATGCTAATGTTTTTAACGAAAGAACCTTTAACAGTTGAAGGTCTAGCCTTCACTAAAGTTTCATAAACAGTTTTGATATTTTCAGCAAGTTTTTCAGCACCGAAAGATACTTTTCCTACTGGTAAGTGGATATTTCCAACTTTATCAACTCTGTATTCAACTTTACCGTTTTTAATTTCAGTTACTGCTTGAGCAACATTCATTGTAACAGTTCCTGTTTTTGGGTTTGGCATTAATCCTTTAGGACCTAAAACGCGTCCTAAACGTCCTAATGATGCCATCATATCTGGTGTAGCAACCATAATATCAAATTCAAACCAACCTTGTTGAATTTTGTTAATATAGTCTACATCTCCAACGTAATCAGCTCCAGCTGCTTCAGCTTCTTTAGCTTTTTCACCTCTAGCGATAACTAAAACACGGCGAGTTTTTCCTGTACCATGTGGTAACACGATTGCTCCACGTAAGTTTTGTTCAGCTTTACGAGGGTCAAGGTTTAAACGGAATGCAGCATCAACACTAGCGTCGAATTTAGTAACAGAAGTTTTGCAAACTAATTCGCAAGCTTCAGTTAAAGAATAAGCAACGTTAGAATCAACTAATTTTGAAGCTTCAACGTATTTTTTACCTCTCTTCATATTTCGTCCTCCTAAAATGTGGTATAAGCGGGATATCCTCCCACAATTTAAGGATGTTTATAACAGCCTTATAGCGAAAATTATTATTCAACAATAATTCCCATTTGACGAGCAGAACCTTCGATGATTCTTGTAGCAGCTTCAATGTCATTTGCATTTAAGTCAGCCATTTTCATCTCAGCAATTTCTGCAGCTTGTTTTCTTGTGATTGTAGCAACTTTAGTTTTCTTAGGGTTGCTAGATCCTTTTTCAATTCCGGCAGCTTTCTTTAATAAATCAGAAGCTGGTGGTGTTTTAACAACGAAAGTAAATGAACGGTCATCATACACAGAAATAACTACTGGTAAAATGTATCCCATTTTATCTTTTGTTGCTTCATTGAATTGTGAACAGAATCCAGGAATATTAACTCCTGCTTGTCCTAGCGCTGGTCCTACTGGTGGCGCTGGGTTTGCTTTCCCTGCTGGGATTTGTAATTTAACTTGTTTTACAACTTGTTTAGCCACGAGATTTTCCTCCTTCTTACATGAATGTGGTCAAGTGGATAAGATTATTATCCTCCCACTTAGAAGAGCACCTATAGTACGTGCTAATTAATAATAGCAAAAATATTTTATTTTGTCAACATTTTTATTGTTTTATTTTTTTGATTTTTAGTACTTAAAATTAATTTAATCCAATAACCAATGAGTTTATTAAATTTTTATCATCTTATAATTAAAAATGTGATTTAATCTACTAAATGATAGATTAAATCACACTACATTATATATCTTTTTTTCCATCTAATAATTTAATGCGTATTTTTTGAGCTTTTAATAAATTAGAAAAGCCTATATCAACTTGATACCTATAAGTAGTATTTTTTTCTAATTCATATTTAATGACCGTTTCCTCATGTAATACAATATCACTTTCATCATATATAGTAACTTTGTATTTCACATAAACAATATTTACACTTGGTTTAATTTCATAATAGACTTTATCTAAACTAAAATCATCAGAAGTTGTAAAATTAATTTCTGAAAAATATAGCGTATCTTCTTTAATATAGCCATTAGAACTAGATACAAAAATATCAAAATAAGCCAAAGCTGTTATTACTAGTAACAAAGAACAAAACGTGAAAAATATTTTTTTAAATGGTGATTCTTTTTTAAAATTTGAATTTGGAATTTGTAAAAAAACTTGTTCATTATGTGATACCAAATGGGTAGAATCACTATTATTAGATGTTATTGTTTGCGTAATTGGAAGTTGGACTATATTATTTTGTTTTTTCAAAAGAATGACAAGGGCTGCTATTACATAAAATATAAATGGTAGAATCGATAATGATTGGTAACCATTATTTAATAATGTCGCTATTAATTTCATATCACTAGCACTATTACTATTAGCAAAACCAGCATATAAATTATTAATTGTTTTAAATGAGATGAAATAAAAATCATCTGTAATTTGTAAAATTCTTACATCTTTTAAAAATAACAATTCTAATGTAGATTCATTTAATTCATATGATGGGAACCCATATTCAAAAGAAAAAGCTCCATAATAGTACAACAAAACAATTGTTAAAATGGCTAAAATAAATAATTTTTTTATCCCCCGCATAAAATTTATCCCCTTTTTAGACTTTTTTTAAATTTTAACATATTTTTTTATTATTTAAATAAAAAACAACTTTTTTGATTTTTTTAAAATATTATCTACATAAAAAAATCGAAGGTAATATCCTTCGATTAATTTAATTTAGAAACTTGTGTAAATGATAATTCAGTTGGTGTATATCGACCAAATAATTCAATTGAAACTGTTACAGTTTCTTTTTCATCGTTAATAGCAGCTATTTCTACTACTTTATCTTTCCATGGTCCGTTTAATACTAAAACTTTTTCACCAACATTATAGCTTGATGATGGTTTTTCTAATTTACCCATTTTACGTAAAATAGAATTAATTTCATCTGGTGGAAGTGGAACAGGTTTTGTTCCGTTTCCGCTAGAACCTAAAAATCCTGTTACTTTTTGAGTGTTACGAACGATAAACCACGAATCATCTGTAACGATCATTTCAATAAAAACATATCCAGGAAACATTTTACGAACAACTTGTTTTTTAGTTCCATCAGCCTTTGTTTCTTCAACAATTTCTTCTGGAATTAAAATTTGAAAGATGTAGTCTTGCATTTGCATGCTCTCTGTACGACGTTCAATATCTTGTTTTACAGAGTTTTCAAACCCTGAATAAGTTTGTACAATATACCAGCGTTTTTTTTCCATATTAAATACCTATCACTTTCATCATACCTTGAATAAACATATCAAATGCCACAAAGGCTAAGGATAAGAAGATTATAAAAATGAATACTCGAAGTGAGTTTGATAATGTTAATTTCCCTTTTGGCCAATCAACTTTTTTAAGTTCAGGAAATGATGGTGTAAAGTATGGAACTACAACTAAGAATAAACCTAGTGCAGAAACCACAAGTAAAAACCATGAGAATACTGTAGGGAATTCACCTAAGATAGGAAACGACTCGTTAATTACAATAACGTTAGTAAGCATTAAAATTGATAAAACTAATGACACAAACGATATCGCAAATAAAATCGCATTTTCAAATTTAAATTCTTTATCAATAAAGTTTGATATCTTCTCCATTATTGAATGATTTTCTTGTTCCCTATTTTTTTCCTTTATAGCCATTTTAAATCCTCCTTATTATCTTGTTTCCTTATGCATTGTATGTTTATTGCAATGAGGACAATATTTTTTTACCTCTAAACGTTCAACTTGAACTTGTTTGTTTTTAGTAGTTGTATAGTTACGGCTTAAACATTCGTCACAAACCAATATGATTTTTTCACGCAAATTTGATCACCTCGTTAAACCTTTTACTTAAATTATTTTATCAAATCATAGGAATTTAGTCAACAATAAATATTTAGTCGAAAATATCTTTAGCTCGCTTTAACTTTTCCTTAATCCGATAAATAGCATTATAAATTTGTTTCGGGTTATATTCATATTTAAGGGCTATTTCATTTATCGAATATTCTTCAATATAAATTGCTTTAAAAATCAAGCGTTCTAAGTCAGTATCTAAAATTTTATAAATGGCCTCATAATTAATATTTATTTTGGGTACATACTCGCAAGTATCTTCTTCAAGTTTATTACAAGATTTAATAATGCAGCCTTTATAACGATATAACTCACTAATTAAATAAGCAAAACGTCTTTTTAATAGAATACTGAAAAAGTACAAAAATGAATTTGAAAAACTATCATCATACTTTAAAATAGCTTCATATAATACGCATAAACCTTCTTGATAAAAATCTTCTAAATAAATTTTTTTAACTTTATAATTATTTATTATCAAATAAATAAAATTACTATACTTCAAAAATAGCAAGTCGAGAGCTTCTTCATTATTAGATTTAGCTAAGATGATTAATTCATACTCATCTAAATAATAATAACTCATTTTTAAGCTCCTTTATTAAGTTTATTTTTGTAAATGACGAACCATGTTTAAAACAATTCCACAACTCACACTCGCGTTTAGGCTATTTACGTGTCCAGTCATTGGAATTTTTACCAAATAATCGCATGACTCTTTAACTAATCTAGACATACCAAATCCTTCTGATCCAATAATAATGGCAAGGGATGTATCAGCTTTGATATTTGATATTTCTAAATCTGTTTTGGCATCTGTCCCGACAATCCAAAAACCTTTTTCTTTTAATAAGGCAATCGTATGCACTAAATTGTTAACTTCACAAACATTAACATATTCAATAGCTCCTGTCGAAACTTTAATAACTGTTTCGTTTAATTTAACAGAACGATTTTTAGGAATAACAACTGCATCAACACTAAATGCATCCGCAGTTCGCAAGATAGCACCTAAATTATGAGGATCTTCTAATCCATCTAACAAAACAAATAACTGTCTTTTTTTAGGATCAATAATAGTATTTATATCGACATATTGATAATCCTCAACAATTGCACCAAATCCTTGATTAAGACCAGGAAAATCTTTATCTATTATTTTTTTGTCACAAATTTTATATTTGATTTTTTTATCTTTTAAAAGTTCGATGAACTTTTTTTCTTTTAGTGATGTTTTTTGTTCTAAATAAACAACTTCTATTTTTCTTTCAGCTTTAATTGCTGCGTATAACGCATTTTTTCCATATATTTTCATAATATACCTCTAACTTTTAGCAATACGACTTACCGAAGCCGATATCTGTTTTTTTAACCATGGTACTGATTTTTGTAGTAATGTGATTAATGGATAAGCTGCTTCACATAAACAAATTATTAATAAAATCGATGATAATTCTAATGGGACGAAATCACTACCTGGAATAGCAAAAAATGGTGTGAAATCAAATATCCATGGAACAAATAATGTTAAACATATAAATGCAGTAAATGAACAGAAAAACAAAATTCGTCGCAATATGTTAAAAGGTGAACAAACCTTAAATAAAACCATCATACAAGTATATGTCGCTGTAATAACAATTAACGTTGATGTTTCTTGTGTCTCTAATCCTAAAATGCCTTCCATCATAAATATAATAATAGAATTAACAATAACAACTAATGCTCCAGGAATACTTCTTGACAAGACGTTAAATAAAAACTTACCGACAACTTTGCGATCATTTGGTTCTAAAGCAAGGAAGAATGAAGGCGCTCCAATAACTAAAAAATCAATCATAAATAACTGAGATGGACTAATTGGATATGTCCCATTTCTTAATAAAGCGACTACTGCCAGCAAAAATGAGAAAATCGTTTTAGTTAAGAATAATATCGAAACTTTTTGGATATTATTGATAACTCTTCTTCCTTCCGCAACAACCTTAGGCATTGAAGAGAAATTAGAATCTAATAAAACTAGTTGACTAACATTACGGGCAGCTTCACTACCGCTAGCCATGGCAATACTACAATCAGCTTCCTTTAAAGCTAGAATATCATTTACCCCATCTCCAGTCATCGCCACTGTTTTACCTTTAGACTTTAATGTTTTAATTAAAATATATTTTTGAGTTGGACTTACACGCCCAAAAACAGTATAACTTGTAGCTACTTTTTCAACTTCTTTATTACTTAAGCCATCAAGTGAAATATATTTATCAGCCCCATCAATCCCAGCTCTTTGACTAACTTTAGATACTGTAATTGGATTATCTCCCGAAATAACTTTAATATCTACACCTGTATCTTTAAAGTATTTTAATGTTTCTACTGCATCTGGTCTAATTGTATCTTCAATTAAGATTAAGCATAACGGTTTTAATATACCTCTAATTTCATTATTAACAATTGGATTTTTTGTATAGGCAACTACTAAAACACGATATCCTTCTTTTGCTTGTTCTTCAACATCTTTTTCTACTAAACTGTAGTTTTCTTTTAATACAAATTCTGGTGCTCCCATAACAAATGTTCCGTTTTCCATAAAATCAACGGCGCTATATTTTCTTTGACTTGAAAAAGGAATTGTTGCTTGATGTTTAATTCTTTTTCCACGACCGAACTTAGCTTCTAAAGCTTTAGATGTCATATTATTATCATTTAATGCGTTTAACATTGCTGAAATGATATTTTTAATCGGCACATCAATTCCACAATTATAATCGATTAAACCTTTTACTGTCATCGTTCCATCTGTTATTGTTCCAGTTTTATCTAAACAAATACAGTCAACACGAGCTAACATTTCAATACAATACAACTCTTGAACTAATGTGTTATTTTGACTTAAACGCACTACCCCAACAGCTAATGCTACTGAAGTTAACAGGAACAATCCTGACGGAATCATCCCAATCATTGCTCCAGCCGTTTTTTGAACTGCTTGCACATAAACAGAGTAATCAACATTTTTATTTTCTAATAGATTAGTTTGCATCAAAAAAAGCATTGCACCAATAGGAATAATAATAATCGCAACAGTACGAATTATTTTATTTAGTGATTTTAATAGTTCTGATTTTGGACGAGAATATTTTTTTGCTTGAGTAGTTAGTGTTTCAATATAATTATCTTTTCCCACTTTATTTACTTGTGCTTTACAATTTCCCGAAACAACAAATGAACCACTGTATAATTCATCGCCTGGACGTTTTAAAATTGAATCACTTTCTCCTGTTAAAAGAGATTCGTTAACTTCAATTGTCCCTTCTAAAACAATACTATCGGCCGGAATTTGTTTTCCATTGGATAAGACTAAAATATCGTCTAATACAACCTCTTTAACAGCGATTTCATATGTCTCTCCATCACGTAAAATATTTGCCGTTGGTGCCGATAAAATCGATAACTTATCAATTGTTATTTTAGCTCTTATTTCTTGTAAGATTCCAATAATAACATTAAGTGTTACAATAAATAAAAAGACTAAATCTTTATAACTATTAACACTTATTAGCCACCCTGCAATCGCAAAAGTTAAAATATTGAAAAATGTAAAGATGTTAGAAAAAATAATTTTCTTAATTGTTTTTGTTGAACCTTTATTCACATCATTAGTAAAACCTTCTTTTGTTCGTTCTTCAACAATATCTGAAGTTAAACCTTTTTTAATACTAGTGTTATAGCGAGTGATTGTTTTGCTCTCACCTCTACTATTAACTAATTTTTCTGTTTTACTTTCAACAGTTTCTTCATAAACAGGATATGCGTTGCTACTTAGTTCACTATCATCTTTGAAAACATCAAAATTTGATTCATTAGTTATAGTTTTTCGTGTCCTAACAGGTCTTTTACGTAATGTTTCATCTGTTCTGATCGGATTACTTACAGCATTTGCAATACTAACTTTTTTTACTGTTTGTGTCCGTGGTTTTGCCGTAGTAGTTGACGTTTTTTTATTGTTACTGTCCATCACTTGTATCACCTTCTAAATAATTTATGACTAAATCAACAATTTCTTTTATGCGATTGGTATTATTTATTAAATAAAGATAGCCAATTATTGCTTCAAATCCTGTTGCTTTCTGGTAATCTGCTATCGAAATATTTTTACGATTTTGCCCACACTTAATATTTCTTCCACGATGATAAATCATCTCTTCTTCTAAAGTTAAAATCTTATTCTCTAAAAGAAAATTTATTGCTTTTGATTGGGCTATTCCTGAAGTATATTTAATCGCTTCTTTATGTAAGCTATTAACTTTAGTTAATCCTTTTTTTAATAAGTAAAGACGAATTTGAATTTCATAACAAGCATCTCCAATATATGCTAAAGACTGTCCATTATACAGATGAGCCTGCATTATAATACTCCTTTTTCCACAAGTTTATCACGTAATAAATCTGCTTTAGCAAAATCTTTATTAATTCTCGCTTCATTCCAATCAAAATAGATTTGTTTTGTTTCTTGATTCATTTTTTGATATTCTAATTTTAATCCAAAAACATCGAAAATTGTTTTTAACGTATTAACTTTTAGTACTAAGTTGGTATTATCTTTACTACGAAGTAACACATTAATATCTTTAGTAATTTGTAATAGTAATGTTAAAACATTTGGTGTATTAAAATCATCATTCATATAACTAATAAAAGAGTTAATATCACTTTCAACTACTTCATTTGATGAAACATCAGCTAAATCTAATTCTAACGATGCTTGTTTAAAACTACGTTTTATCTTATCTAAATCACGTTTAAATTGTTCTAATAAATCTAATGAAAAATTAACTTGAACGCGATAATGAGAAAAGCAAATTAAAAAACGATATGCTTCTAACAATCCTTTTTCTTGTAGAAAAGGAATATTAATTACATTCCCCTTAGATTTACTCATCTTTTCTCCATCTAAATCAACTCTTCCAACATGCATATAGTAATTAGCGATTTTATGATGGTGTAATGCTTCACTTTGAGCGATTTCATTTTCATGATGTGGGAATTTTAAATCAAATCCTCCCCCATGAACATCAATCATTCCTTTAAATAAATCATCAATCATACATACACATTCCGTATGCCAACCAGGACGTCCCTTACCAAAAGGAGAATCCCACATAATTCCTTCAGTTGTTTTTTTCCATAAAGTAAAATCTAAAGGATTTTCTTTTTTATCATTTACTTTAATTCTAGCTCCACTTTCTAGTTGTTCAGTATTTTGATTTGATAACACTCCATAATCATTTAATTTAGTAACTCTAAAATATACATCTCCATCTGCTTCATATGCATAACCACAATCAATCAACCCTTGAATAAAAGTAATCATTTGTGGGATGTAATCAGTTGCATGAGGGGTAAAATCGCACTGCTTACTATTTAGCGCCTTAACATCATTAAAAAAAGCTTCTGCATATTTAGATGCAATTTCTTTTTCACTAACATGTTCTTTTATCGCTTGAGCAATAATTTTATCATCAACATCAGTTATATTTGATGCATATGTTACTTTATAACCTAGGAATTCTAAATAACGACGGAAAACGTCAAAAAAAATCACCGGACGAGCATTTCCGATGTGAATGTAATTGTAAACCGTCGGTCCACAAACATACATCGTTACCTCTTTTTCTTTAATTGTTTTAAATTCTTCTATTTTATTTGTTAAAGAGTTATAAACTTTTAAACTCATAGTAATAAACACCTCTCTACTTATCAATTTATTATATCGAAATATAGCTTAAAATACAACTAAATTTATAAATGTAATTTAATTATTAACTATTTTGTATAAAAATTTTACAATCAAAACCATCGAATACGTATCTAGCTTGCAATATTGAATTAAGCTTTCATATAACTTAGTAAATTCGCTTTCGCTTACCTTATCAAATTGATAATATGCATCCATCGCCATAACACCATTTTTCACTTCCAAATTCTCATATGATAAATCACTCACTAATGGTAAAACTTTTTTTATAGAGTATGATCCTTTTAATCTTGAATCGTATATATTTACCATCTTAGCATCATTTTCACTAAAGCCTAAACTTTTATACAAATTAACATTGGTATTAACAACATCAATTAAGTCAAAAAGGCGATTAGCAATATTTAAAAGTTTACTTCTTAAATCAGGGAAGTATGTTGCAAATTCTTCAAGTCTTGTTTTTTCAAAAGCTTTATTATAGACGATGATGCTTCCTTTATCCCCGATATCTGAACATAGTTTTTTAGCTAACTGATATCTTTCATCGCTTTTATTAGAGTGCGCCAAGTATCCTAAATGATCTTGATCAATATCACAATTTCCAGGTTTATTTTCGATATGCAATGAGTATTGAAAAACAGATTGATCGTATGGTTTCTCATAAATAAAACGTGGAATAGGACAATTAAATGCTTCAAAATCAAGGTAATATAATGGATATTCTAATAAATCTAATGCGGCTTTAATTTTATCTTTCCGATAATGAGGAATTTTTTTAGTAAGTACATCATATTGAATTTGATTGTTGATTTTAGGAATTATTTCTTTGTTTAACTCGCTAATTAATCTATAAGTTTTAGCTAATTGATAAATATCAACTTTCTTACCATCAACCACAAATTTAAAATGGCGATCTATTAATTCAAAAATACTACCATCACAGGAAAAATCATTAAAACATACTTTAGCATATGGACATTCATCAGGGCGACGATATCCACACCAAGCCCCAATTTCTCCGTTACTAATATCAAGCTCATCTAAATACTCATTTAATCGTTTAAAATCATTTTTTATTAATTCTTGCATTTCAACAACAACCGTTGTGACATCGACAAAAGATACTAATCCTTCATAAGATTTTCCATCATAAATAAAATCAGCATTCAAAATTGCTAAATACAAGTGCGGTTCCTTATAAAAATAGTTTTCTTGATTAAGATACAGAAAATATTGAAAGGCTAAATCAAAAACATATTGACCTAAATCACTTTCTCTATCAAATAATTTTTGATACAAATTAAAATAACGACTTTCTTCTAACAATTTTGGATTATCGATATGACGAAGTTGATAAATACCATCTTTTAAGGAAAAAATGGAAACCTTTTTCCCTTTTTCACTATAACACAAATTCTCAATTTTCTTTGATGTTGTCGCTTTGGTTTCAAATAAATATAAGTTTTTTTCATCTTCATAATAACCATCTAAATAACAATAATAATCATAGTCTAAATAACTTGCAATTAACATTTTTTGCAAAGATGTATCTAAACTATAATGAATTTTAATTTGGAATTTTTTTTGCACTTCTTGTGCTGTATACTCTTCTAATTTTTGATAGTATTCTTGCATTGTTAATGAATCTTTAGTATCGACAAATAACTTTTTGATATTTATTGATTCTGTACTGTTTTCATCAATTACTTTCCCTTTATACTTAACCATGAAATGATGATTTTTTTGCATTTGATAAAACCCTGCATAGCGGGGACATCTTAAAAATTTTTTAAATTCTGTTTTGGAAATCATTTAATAACACATCCTTTTTACAAAAAAAAGGGATAAAAATCCCTTTTCATTTATTAAGCCGTTTTATTTATTACAAAATCACATTCCGTATCAGCATTAATCACATAATTAGTATTTTCAGCCATTTCTCCAAAGAATTTTGAACCCATATTAGCAACTACATCACAATCATTTGTTACATCAATTTTAATACTAGATACATTGGAAATAACATTAGTAAAAGATGCATTAGCTGATACATATCCAGAGATTGTTCCAGCAACAACTTTTGTTAAATATTTCATTCCATCTTCGATTTTATTTTTAATATCTAAACTTCCTGACACTGTAACATTTGTTAGGCTTGTATTTTGGATAAATCCGGCAAATCCACCAACATGTAACTCAAATTTAAAATTTTCTTGTGTTGATTTACTTTGTGCTTCAATGTTAATAGTTGAATTAGATTTTGAATTTTCAATAACTGAGTATAATATTGAACCTACAAAACCACCAACATAAGTTTTAATTTCTTTTGCTGAAGTAACAATTGATGTTAATTTAATATTCATCACTACATTTGCTTCTGAGTTAGAAATAACACGTCCTGAAGAAAATGAGCTATCTAGTCCAATTAAACCACCAGCATATACATTTTGGTTAACTGTTACATCTAAATTTCCATTAACTTTAACCGTATCTAAGTATCCTTTAGAAGAGTTATGTCCAATTCCTAAACCTACATAGAATTCTCCTACACCTGTAGATTTACTACTAGCTTTAATTGTTGAATTAGTGATTGTGACATTGTTAATTGTTCCTTCATTATATCCAGCAACAACACCGGCATATAAAGTTGAAGAACGAGAAATCGTAAATGTTACGGTATCAATATTTAAGTTTTTAATCGTTCCTGTATTATAAGCAAAAATACCGTTATATGCAGGAGCACTTGTTGTTTCATATGAAATATTTTTTAACGTATGACCATTTCCATCGATATATCCATTAAATGGTTTTGATGATGTATGTAACATATCAAATTTAATATCTTTAAAATCAAGATCACTTGTTAATTTAAAGTATCCGTCAGTGTCAGTTTTAATTTCATCGATAAATTGTTGTGAACTAGAAATTTCTTTTGCAGTATCAACTGATCCCCCTAAAGCTGATGTTTCTACTACTTTATTAAAAATTTCACGTGTTTTTTTGTTAATCGTATACTTTACAGAAATAATATACGCTGTTTCTTCTTCTAATCCTGTAAATGTTACAGTTTGTTCTTCATAATCTGTTGTATCACAAGACTCTTGTTTTTGAACATTTTTATCATTGCGTTTTGTCAATGTAACAGTCAAACTGTCAACATCAACAGAATCTTCATCAATTTGCACGATAACAACTACTGAATCACGCAAACCATTATATCCGTTAACACTAATTGTGGCTTTTTTTGTTGTACATCCTGTTAAAATTAGTGCAAATATTAGTAAAATTAACGCTGATAATCGTTTGGAAAAATTGTTTAATAATTTCATCTGTTTTTTGCTCCTTACAATATTATTGTTGTTTATAATTATAACCCATTATAATCAATTTTACAACACTTTATATTTAAACTTTTTTAGCTCATGTAAAAACGAATATCAAGATATCACTATATTTGACATTTGTACGTTTTTAAAATATAATAAAGCGATAAAATGGAAGTTTTTTTTGGAGCGTGTAAAAAATGAAAATAGGTCTAGATGTTGGTTCTACAACAATCAAATGTGTCGTTTTAAAAGATGATAAAATCATCTATGAATCTTATGAACGACACTTTTCAAAAATTAAAGAAAAAGTTTTAGAGTTATTAACAAAACTTAATAACGATGTCATCAAAAATACACCTTGTCAAATAGCCATGTCTGGTAGTGCATGTATGGGACTAGCAGAAAAAATTAACGTTGAGTTTGTACAAGAGGTATATGCAACAAGAATTGCCGCTAAAAAATTCTTACCTCAAACCGATTGTATCATCGAACTTGGGGGAGAAGATGCCAAGATTTTATTTTTAACTGATGGATTAGAAGTACGTATGAACGGTTCTTGCGCCGGTGGAACAGGAGCATTCATTGATCAAATGGCAACTTTATTAAATATTGATATTCCAACAATGAATGAATTAGCCCAAAAGCACACTAAAGTTTATAATATTGCCAGTCGTTGTGGTGTTTTTGCTAAAACAGATATTCAACCGCTAATTAACCAAGGAGCAAAAAAAGAAGATATTTCTAAATCTATTTTTAACGCCGTGGTTAATCAAACAATAGGTGGATTAGCGCAAGGTCGCGAAATCAAAGGAAATATTGTCTATCTTGGAGGTCCATTAACATTTATTAGTGAATTACGCGAGTCATTTGATGAAGCTCTTCATTTACATGGTACATCTCCATTAAATTCATTATATTATGTTGCAATTGGAACAGCTTTATGTGCAAACAAAGTAATTAACTTAGAGACAATAATTGAAAACTTAAAAGCCATGAAAAGTGAGCCTACATATAAAAATCATGAACCATTATTTAATAATATGGAAGAATATAATGAATTTAAAAACCGTCATAACAAAGCCAAGGTTAATTTATTACCCCTTGATAAGTATGATGGTAGATTGTTTCTTGGAATTGATTCTGGTTCAACAACTTTAAAAATGGTATTAATTGATGAAGATGCCAATATTCGTTTTGAAAAATATATGCCGAATAAAGGAAATCCGGTTACTATTATCAAAGATGTATTAATAGGTCTTTATGAAACATATCCAAACCTTAATATTGCTTATGCTACTTCTACCGGTTATGGAGAAGAGTTAATCAAGGCAGCTTTTAATTTAGATGATGGAATTGTCGAAACGATTGCCCATTTTACAGCAGCTAAAAAATTTATGCCTGATGTCGAGTTTATCATTGATATTGGTGGACAAGACATTAAATGTTTCAAAATTGAGAATAATGTTATCTCTAATATCTTCTTAAATGAGGCTTGTTCAAGTGGATGTGGATCATTCTTACAAACATTTGCTAATGCTTTAGGATATGATGTTAAAGAGTTCGCTAAGTTAGGATTATTTGCTAAAAAACCTGTTGAGCTGGGAAGTCGTTGTACTGTTTTTATGAATTCTTCGGTTAAAGAGGCCCAAAAAGAAGGGGCAACAATTGATAATATTTCTGCTGGTTTATCAATAAGTGTTGTAAAAAATGCATTATACAAAGTTATTCGTACGGCAAACAAAGAGGAATTAGGTAAAAAAATTGTTGTTCAGGGTGGTACATTCCACAATGAAGCCGTTTTAAGAGCCTTTGAAAAAGAATTAAATGTCGATGTTGTTTGTCCAAATATCAGTGGAATAATGGGGGCTTATGGAGCTGCTTTATATGGGCTAAATAAGAAAAATACGACAAAATCTTCAATAATAACTTTAAAAGAATTAAAAGAATTTGTACACAGTGTACGTAATATCAATTGTGGAGGATGTGCTAATAACTGTAATCTTTCAATTAATACTTTCAAAAATAAAAATCGTTATATAAGTGGAAACCGATGTGATGTTCCACTAAACAAAAAAATATTTGATAATTCGTTAAATATTTATAGTTTCATTCAAGATAAATTATTAAGTTATCAACCAGTTTTAGGTGGTAAAAGTATTGGTATACCACTTGTTTTAAATAACTATGAACTTTTCCCCTTCTTTTATACGCTATTTACTAATTTAGGTTTTGCAGTTTATAATAGTGGCTTTTCAAATGCCAAATTATATTTAAAAGGACAACACACTATCCCAAGTGATACTGCATGTTTCCCTGCTAAATTAGTCCATGGACATATTGAAAAATTAATGGATGCTAACTATGATTATATATTCTATCCTTGTATGAGTTACAATATTGATGAACATTTTGGAGATAATCATTACAACTGTCCAGTTGTAGCATATTATCCCGAACAAATTAAAAATAACGTCAAAAATTTAGATTTAAACCGTTATATTACTGGTTATATTGATTTATCAAAAAGAGAATACTTCTATGATAAATTTTATGAATTACTTTTAAAATACGACATAAAAGTAAATAAAAAAGCTCTTATTAAAGCGATTAATTTGGCTTATGATGAATATGATAATTATTTAAAAGAAATCAAAGCCAAAGGACAAGCGATTATTGATCAATGTCGTAGTCAAGGTAAACAAATAATTTGCTTAGCTGGACGTCCATACCATGTTGATCCAGAAGTTAATCATGGAATTGATAAATTAATCTTAGGATTAAATGTGGGAATTGTTAATGAAGAAGCCCTTTGTCATTTGATAGAGCGGCAAAATACTAATATTTTAAATCAATGGACATATCATTCACGATTATTCCAAGCTGCTAATTATATTGCGACACAAAAAGATATGCAATTAATTCAACTTGTTTCTTTTGGATGTGGATTAGATGCTATCACTACAGATGAAGTTAAGTCAATATTAGAATCTCATAATAAAATTTATACACAAATTAAAATTGATGAAATCACCAACCTAGGTGCCGTTAAAATTCGTCTACGAAGCTTATTTGGGGCTTTAGAAATGGAGGATTAAGATGTCATACCCAAAATTTACTAAAGAAATGGTTAAAACTCATACTATTTTAATTCCTTCAATGGCAGATATTCATTTTAGATTATTTGAAAGAGCCTTAATTGGATGTGGATATAAAGTTGAAGTTTTAAAAAATAAATCTGAAGCATGTTGCAATGAAGGATTAAAATACGTTCATAATGATACATGTTACCCAGCAACACTAGTTATAGGACAATTTATCGATGCTTTAAATAATCGAGAACGTACTGATGATGTTGCCTTACTTATTACCCAGACTGGTGGAGGATGTCGCGCTTCTAACTACTTACACTTATTGAGAAAAGCATTGATTAAAGCTGGTTATCCACACGTTCCTGTTTTAAGTTTAAATATGAGCAATTTAGAAAAGGATTCTGGTTTAGTTATTGATTTAAAAATGATTCGTAAAATATGTGCAGCTTTAATTTATGGCGATATGTTAATGTATTTATACAATAAAACTCGAAGCTATGAATTAGAACCTAACGCTAGTAAAAATTTAGTCGATAAATGGATTCAAAACATCAGCAATGATATTGATGCTAATACAGGAATTAAATTCTTCCAAATGAAGAAAAGATTAAACGAAATTGCTAAAGATTTCGCAAATCTTAAAGTAAGTAAAGCAAAGAAAATAAAAGTGGGTATTGTTGGAGAAATATATGTTAAATACGCGGCCTTAGGAAATAACGATTTAGAAGATTTCTTAATCAGCCAAGATTGTGAAATAATGGTCCCAGGAATTTTAGGATTTGGATTTTATTGCATTTATAATTCATTGTACGATATTAATCTTTATGGTGGTAAAAAAACAAAGAAAATTCTCCCATCACTTTTAATAAAATATTTAGAATTATTAGAAGGATTGATGATAAAAGCTATCAAAAAGAATACAGAAATTGTTCCAATGCAACCTTTCAAACATACTAAAGAAATGTCTAATGGAGTAATTGATCATGGAGTTAAAATGGGAGAAGGATGGCTTTTAACTGCTGAAATGGTCGAATTGACGCAAATTGGATATGAAAATATTGTTTGTGCACAACCTTTTGGATGCTTACCAAACCATATTTGTGGAAAAGGTGTTATGAAACAAATTAAAGAATTATATCCACAAAGTAATATTGTCGCAATTGACTATGACCCATCTGCTACCAAAGTTAATCAAGAAAATCGCATTAAATTAATGTTAGCCATCGCTAAAGAACGATTATAAAAAAAACTCAGTTCACTTATTTGGACTGAGTTTTATTTTTATTTTTAATAAGTTTATAAACTGAATAATTATTTCTTCCAAACTCTTTTGCATTATACAATGCAGCATCACATGCTTTATATAACATATGATATGAATTAACTTCATCGCTAAAATAAGCTATACCAACACTTGAAGAAACCTCATAACGTTCAATATAGTATTTTAAATCACAATGAAGTGTTTCATAAAATAACTTCATTTTTTGTTCAATTAATGATTTATCAAAATAAACATCAATAAATATTAAAAATTCGTCGCCACCAATTCGAGCAATTGTAGATTTATTAACAAATACTTTTTTTAATACATTAGAAAATATTTGTAAAACTTTATCTCCAACCAAATGTCCTTCACTATCATTAACACGTTTAAAATGGTCCAAATCAAACTCAAATAAAATTCCCCGTTGATTTGTTTTAATTAAATCTGAAACAATCGCGGTAAATCCTTTGCGATTTAATAAATTAGTTAATGGATCAGTTTCACTTTCGCTTTTAAAATGAATTATTTTTTGCTCTAATTCTAATTTATTTAAAATTTCATCTGTACGATTTTTAATTATCCCGTTAAAAGAGTTTTCTTGCTCTACAACGTCAATTTCTAAATATAGACCATTATAATTTATAATTTTATTTTCATCTTCTAATGATTTTAAATATAAAATGAAGTTTTTGAATTTATCAATATCATGATAAATATCATACCATTCTTTATCTGTTAAATGTAATAACGCCTGCATATTATTAGATAAGAAAACATCAATACCATAGATAACCTCAAAAGCGGCAATATTTTTAGAAATAGCTTGTGTCAAACGAGTAATACGTGAATTTTTTTCTAAATAACTTTTTTGCAAAAGTTTCAATGCTTCAGATATTTTTTTGAATTCCTCATATTTAAAATCATAAAACTTCACATTTAATTTTCCAGATAATAATTCACTTACAGAATTTTCAATCTTCATAAAATCATTAAATACTTCGTGTTTTAAAAAAGAATTAGTGTATATTAGAGATACAATAGATACAATAGATAACGAAATAGCAATTAAAATAATCGATAAAATAATATCATTAATCGTTTTACTGGTACTAATAAGTATCCCTAGAACTTGTCCTTCAATGATATAACTTGAAGAAAAGTAAAATTTACCATCAATATTAATAAACCTCATCGAATTTTTATTTGATAATTTGATAAATAAATCGGCATTATTAACTAAATCACCAATCATATTTTCGGATTCTTTACTAATTCCAACAATTTCTTTTGTTGTCACATCCATTAAAAAATATTCATTTCCAGAAACTTTTACGGTCTGTTTTACTAAAGTTGCTAGAGAATTTTCTCTTACAATATCTCCGAAAACATTATAATTTACTTCTAATAAAATTGCGTGATATATGTTTGACTCAATTTTTACAGCAAAATATGAAGCTTCATCTTCTAAATTATGAAATGGTCTTTTTACATATGAATAATATGATTCTACTTCATCATCAGCTAAAAATGAAACAAAATCGTCATATTCAGCTACATCATCAAAATCAATATTTTTTAAACTTTCATCCGTGCTTTGCACAACTTTATTATCAAAATCAATTAAATTAATCGAACTAACTTCCATCAGTCTTCGTAATTCATTTAATTCAGAATTATCAATCAATGAATTTTTAGAACTTAAAAAGTATGAAAGAGCAAAACAACGATTTAAGTAATCTTCACGAAACAAATCGATTTTAGATTTATAATTTTCTTTACTTACTTCATATTTTTCTACCATTTGATTATACATGGTTTCAATTTCTCTTTTATTTGTTCCAATATTAAATATTGTTACAATAACAGTACTACATAATATCATTAATATAATTATACCAATTACCATTCGTCTTAAATCGTGAAATAGTTTCTTTTTCACTTCTAATACCCCCGTAAAAACGATATTTTATAAAATTTTTCGTAGTAATTTAATTGTAACATATTATAATATGAAATTTGTGGATTGTCAAACAATTCTTCGTTAGTAATTTATAAATTATTAACTTTAAAATAAAAAAGTAATCATTAATACTAAGATTCATATAAGAATATTAATATTAATAATTACTTTAATCAATATAAATTATTTTGTATCTTTTGCTAGGTATTTATCTAAGATAATCATCATAAAATTACAAATTGCATATCCTAAGCTAAAACCTGCGATTGTATCAGTAAAATAATGTACTCCTAAATACAATCTAGATATAACTAGAAAACAACCGATAAAATATCCTACAAAAATTAAAGATTTTCTTGTCTTTTCATTTTCAACATTTAAACTAATAATATAAAATAACATTAAATAAAAAGCAATTCCATTCATGGAATGTCCGCTTGGGAATGATGATGAAGATTCGCTAACTAACTGCATTTCTACTAATGGACGCTCGCGATTTACTAACAATTTAATTATGTTGTTTAATACAAATGCAAAAGCAATATTACATGTAATAATGATTCGATAAAGATTTTTCTTAAAAACCAATAACAAGCCAATTAGTAATGGAATGATTACATATGCATCACATAAATTAGTATAAATTGTAAAAATTTTATTTAATGGTTTGATACGAATACTGTAGAAAAAATCACGAATTGCATAATCCAATGGATTTGCTGGATTAATTAAGACGATTGTAAGCATTGCTAAAAAAATAATTAAAGCAATAATAATTTTGATAACTCTATTTTTCATATTTACCCTTTCCTTATTAATGTGAAATAAGTTGTATCACCTTTTTGTTCAATCTCTAATTTATCAACGATTAAACCAATCATTTCTAATTCATTAGACTCAGTACTTTCTCCCATTAATTCCCATCCATATTCTTCAATCTCATATTCACGTTCACTATTTATTTTACGATCCATATACAAAATAACATCTTTTGGAACATTTTTTAAATTGAACTTTAACGTGAAAATGTGATCTTTAACATCGATATCAAAAACTACTTTATAGTATCCTTGACTCATCAAATATAACAAAATTTCACTTGTAATTTTGCAAATCTTTTTAGATTCTTGATGCATAATTATATCTCCTTTCTAAAAGATTCAATCACTGGAATGATAATAGCTGCGATAAATCCTGCGCTAAATCCAGTATTATATAAACAAAGTCCACCTTGAAACCCAACTGTCGTACGAGAGATAAATGTACAACATACACCACTTAATAATCCAGCAAAAAAACCATATCTTCCAGCAATTGGTGCTAAACCAAAAGAAAAAAATAATGTTACGACATAACGAGTATTATCAAAATTAACATTAGAAAATAAGGTCATAAGGATTACACCTAATATTACTGGAGTAGTATTTTTAATATGTGCTCCATATGCTGAAAATCCCATACATGCAATAATCGATCCAAAAACAGGGCCGGTAATTTTTATATCAAATATTATAACTAATAAAACACATAAAAATCCCATTAATGCGATATTTATTTGCGTTGGAGCGTGATCATTATCACGGATAAAATCTGTAACTAAACGACCTGATTTGTGTAATATTTTTTTATAACGATAAATTGCTTTATTGTCAATAATAAAACTTGATATTAAGTATAAGCAAGAAATTAATATTAATAATCCTAATAAAAAATTATGATACTTATCTGTTGTTATATCGTTAACTTCAATTTGAATTCCAATAGTGTTTAAAATAGATGTAATCATAACCGATATTACACCTAATGCAAAACCAGTATTTAAAATATTATAACCCTGTGAAAATTTGATTGTATGTGCAGCCAGTGATGGAACAATAAATCCGACAAAAACTCCAATGACCGTACCTAAAAAAATTGCCAGCGCAATCGGAATATCAATTCCAAAATAAAAATAGCTTACAACAGGGGATAAACCTGTTGCGAATAAATAAGATAAAATAAAATTTCTTTGTGGGGTTTTTACAGCTTTGGCATAGATAAATATTCCTAAATAAATGGGGATCGTATTAAAAATATTTTTACCAAAAAAAGAAAAACCGATAATCGAAAGCAAACCAGCAAAAATAGGACCAGTAATTTTTAATTTCATTAAATGAATAATTATTAAATAGTTAAATAATAAAATTGTTGCAACATTAAAAAGTGTGGCTCCTAAACCACCGATCGCTAAATAGTCAGTAACTAAAATCGATTCACTTTTTAAAATGTTAACATATCCATTCCATAAATTCCTAGGACTATCTACAACAAAGGATAAACAAAAAAATATTACTATTAAAATAGGTATAAGCATTCTTTTACGCAAAACTAAATCTTTGACCTGCAATTTAACCAACTCCTTAATTTATAATATCATTTTTTTAATGCTTTTTCTATTATTTTTTTTAATAAATTGATGTGGTTTTATTAAGATATAATTTAAACTGAAACTCCTACTGTATTAAATAAATTAGTCGTTGGAATGCTTATTCCTTGATATGTTTGATATTCTTCAAATGTCAAATTTATCCCATTTTCTTGTAATACATCATACGTTTCAAATGTTATTTTGATATCAACATAAGTACTTTCATTTGGTAAGATTTTCCCTTCATATTCATAAAAAATCTTATTAGAACTACTCACGTTATATAAGAAAAATGGGGTATCATTACATTTGATACTAAATACTTTTAAATTTTGATTGCTTGAAATGCCTTCATCTAATTCTAATTTGAAACTCATAATTGTTGAGCCAGTATTTTGAATATTTAAACGGTATGTCAAAACTTGACTTGGATAAATATTGGTTAAAGTGATTCCGGTTGCAAGTGGATTATAGATTTCTTCTCCTGATTCATCAATATCAATAATTCCATCAAAATCAAAATCTTGCCCTTTATATAATTCAGATGAAAATTCTAAATGTCCTACATTACCATCTAACTCAGGAAGGGTCTTAACGAAGGTATATAAGGCGTAAGATACCGAAAATGTTAAACAAATTAATATAATAATTAATCCTAAATGTAATGTTTTTTTCATACCTTACACCTCTATTCTCGTAATTCTAAAATTAACGCGATAATCGATGTTTTGATCTCCTCCACCGAAGATACCTCCGCTATACACATAACGTAAATTTATATAAAATTGTGTTGAAGTAGTAGCATCACCTACATAACCAAAACTTAATGTTCCACTGTGAAGATTATAATTAGACCCGTTTGTTGAAATAGTTGTCGTTGCACTCAATCCATAATCAGATAAACTTGTTGAAAAATTACTATAAGCATAAGAAATATCCATTCCAATAGGAAGATAATCTTGATATTCAATATTCATTAATGCTGAAATAATCTCATTTTCTTCCCCAGTATCTTGATAATCTAATTCAACACCATTACCACGTAATAAAATAAATGTTGATTGGTTCGTAATTCCTTGTGTCCCATAAATAGCATTAACGATTGCTTCGAAAACTCCACCAATCCATGAAGATGAAGAGGTAAATGTATTACCTAAAACTGTAACTTTCTTTAGATTTGGGAACAATGTTAAATCAGAAAATTCATAGATTTCATTATTTGCTAAATACAATTCTTCTAAAGATGTTAAATTTGATAGTGTAGCTAAGAATTGGTTATTTGATCCACTTGGATATGGCATAGTTGTGTTATTTGAACCGATGTAATCACTAATAACTGTCCCTGTTAAATTTAGAATTCGAAGACTAGTCATTTGTGATATATACGTAATTTCTGTAATTTGATTTGATGAGTTCATCAAATTATTACTTCCCAATTTAACACCACTTAAGTTTAAAGATTCTAATCCCGTTAATAAATTAATTCCTTTATAACTAGTAATATCTGAACGACTACTAAAATCTAATGCTTCAATATGTTGTGGTAATTGTGAAGCAATTATAAAAGTTTCTAAATCGACATATGTCGTGTTAGAATTAAACAATTCAAAAATTTCTTTATATAAAACAGAACTTGTAAATGCTTCTTCACCATAGCTATTTCCTTCAGAATAATAACGGACAATTCCTGGAATAATTAATTCACTAACGAATGGATAAGTATCAACGCTTACAAAACTATTATCATAAACGATTTCTCCACCAACATCAAAACATGGGATATAGGCAAAATAATATGTTTCATCTAAATTTGAAATTTTAAATTGATCTATATCGACATATGTTTTGGCCGTTCCCGATTCGACCATCGCCTTTAATTCAGCGTATGTCAAAGAAGCCATATTGTAATGTCGATTTTGATATAAAATCGTTATTGTAAATAAACCTAAATCTGTTACTTCCTCGTTTGCACTATTAAAAATACGCCATTTATAAACAGGAAAACGTGACCCAAATGATAACGGAATTGAAAAATCTCGATACGTGTAGTTATTAGTGAAAGTTGCAAATTCTCGATTGAAATATACATAATATGGCGAGAAATCATCAATTCCTGTACCACTATCTTGAGTTTCAAATGAAATTGGCACTTGTAATGTTATAACAGTTTGTTCTAATTGGCCATCTTCTAATTTAAAAGTAAATGTTACTTGTAAAAATACGTTTTGTGTAATATTTGGATCTAATGTTCTACTAGCTGAAACACGTAAAATATCTCCAGAAATTTCATATGTTCCATCATCATTATTAATTAAACTATAATCTAAAGATTCTAAACGATTATATGTGGCTGATACATTTTCAGTTAATAAAGTTATGCTTGTATATCCTTCATATCCTCTTACATCTTCAGAAATAATAATTCTATCGCCGTATAATTCGCGTAAAACCCCTAATGCATACGCACTATCATCAACGATTACATTTTGGAAGTTCCCTTCAATAGCAAATTTGTCAGATGTATATGTATCATTTTGGATTGACATTTTAAATACATATTTATTTAAGCTTACAATATAGTAGTTACCATCACCGCTTAATTTAAAATAATCATTTTGTGTTTCACTAGTTGCAATAACTCCATCATTTTCATCGTAAACTGTATAAATAAAGGTTCCCCCAAAATAATTATCATTAACAGGTAACATAAAACTACTTGTAAAAACGTATTTTGTAAAAGTATTGTTTTCATCGTATGATTCGTATAATGAAAACCACTCTAATAACGAAAGTACACTTGCTTGAGCATATTCAGTAGAATTAACAACATGAATATTAAAATCTTGTGATTTTACTACATCTAGATAAGAAAGATTTACAGTTAGTACGACATTACCATTACTAACAATTTTTCCACTATTAGTTAGTATACTTTCATCTTTTGATTGATAAGTTATTTTTAGATCATCATATGATTTAAAATTTGTTATTAACTCTAGATCGGTATAAGTATAAATACATGGATTGTCTCCGGTATGTTGTAATGTACAATGACGATTTGTATCTAGTGTCTGCATATTTAATAAATCTTCAACATTGTATAATTGATAATTATGCATGTAAAAGTAAATATATTTGAAAACACTATCTAAAAACGCATCGGTAGAAATATTGACAACATTTGGTGTTATATCTTCAGGAAAGTATACATAAGCATGTGGAGTATCAACAATAATATTAAATGTTGAAGTATTATCAATTATTGACCCATTATATATATTTACAGTACCATAAAATTGATTTTTCACTTGTAAACTATGACCATTTAAATCTAATTTAAAGTTATTTAAATCGATATGACAATCACTTGTGATAATTAAATCATCATGTAATTGAATATCTTTAGAAAGTTGCATTGTAAATTTTTTAGTGGCAATACCACTAGATAAATTAGCTTCCCCTTGATTTAAGTAATAATAGTTAGCATAATCATAAATTGATTGTTCATCGACAACAATCAAACTTTTGCTTGTCGGTTGATATGTAACATTAATGTCATTAGAAAGGATATTATAGGTAAAATAGGCGTATGATACGCTCACAAAAGAAAGCAAAATTATTAATCCAAGCACTATTTTTTTCATAATATCCCTCCTATCATACATTCGTAATTTCTGTTAAATCAATTTCAAAATAGCGTGTAAAACTTCCTGTATTATAATTTACTGTAGCACTTAAAACGGCATGTGATGCCCCTGTGTTAGTTCTTGTTGCACGAACTAAGTTATTAGCTAAATTCTCAATTCTTATATAACCACTAATCGCATCCCATTCAACATCAACACTTACAACATTTCCGCCTTCTAAAGTATAAATCTTAGTTGGTAATTGCATGTATTTATATGATATACTTGTTATTTCTTTTAACATATATAAATAATTCATAGCTGCAACATCATCTGATGTAATTGAAGAATCCATTATAAATAGATACTCTATTCCTTCCACACTATATATATAAATTGGCTGTGAAGTAGTATTAATGCTTGTATAGTTAACATATAAACGAGTTAATAATGGTTGTAGGTATAATGAGTTAATTCCTGTATTACTAATATTTAAATATCGTAATTTTCCATTATCTAAGATTGTTAAACCATAAATATTATCTAAATCGGTATTACCGTGTAAATCTAAATATTCTAAATTAATAAAATTTCTAATTGATTCTACATCAGTCAATGCGATGTAATTTAGAGATAATTGTTGAATACTATTAACGATACTATCTGATACTGTTTCAAAAATTTCATTTGCATATTCAGAATTCTCAATTAATTTTTGATTTTCCGAACCAACTAGCGATAAATCATTTAAGTTAATAAAATATTTAATCATGTCATTGAATAATCGCGTATCATCTGTATCAAATGTATTTAATACGATAAAATTGAAATAACTTCCATCGGTATATCCAAGAATATCTTTAATATATGTTTGTAAATTATTAATCTCATCAGTATCTAAACTACGATCATCATTATCCGGTAAAACAACAAATTGTGCAAAAGCTTCTGCAAATCCACTAACATTTGAAAAATGGTTAATAACATAGTTATACTCGTCTTGACTAATTGTTTTTAAACCATCAATATACGTTGGACAATCACCACTAGTACATGTTTCAGGATTGTGATCTTTATCAGCTGTAATTGCTGCCATAATCGTGTTAAAATCTTCTAAAACTCCACCTGAAATACTGTTTAAAAGACTCATATTATCCTGGCTTGAAATAACATTATCAGCAAATGTTAAATCTAATGATAAATCAGTTAAATAAACATCTGCTATAGTCGATTTTAGTGAAGAATTAACTTTGGATGGTAATTGTAGATTAATGAAATTAGCAATAACTAAATATTCCATATAAGATACAGTAATTTTCCCATCTGATGTTTTCTCATCAAGAGTAATCGTAAATCCATCTTCAATAGCTGTTCCTAATTGAATTTGTAAAACTGAACTATATGCTGTTGCAATGTTAGTTGTACTTTGACTCCATGATAAAACTGTTGCAATATTAGTATAAAAACTATCTGCATTAATCGCATTTGTTAATGTTGTTTGATAAGCTGAAGTTAGACGAACGTATGTTGTTCCCCATGAACTAGAACTTTCTGATACTCCGCTTGTGGCTGTTCCAGCAGTATAACGATCTGTACCATCTTCATTAACAAAGATTCCAACATCAGTTACTCCCATAATCGTATAACCATAGTATTTTAAAACATTCCATTCATTTTGCGAAGTAGAATTATATTTTGTTCCTAATAAGTTTTTTGTATACTCACTTGCAAAACTTGTAATACCACTATCAGCAAACAATAAATCGGTTGTTCCTGCTCCAAATGCAGCATCAATTTGATCTTTTAAATTAACATCATTAGTAGTATTCATCCAAGAGATAATCATTGGAAAGATTGGATCGACAAACGTTTGCTTACTAGCTGTTTGATCTAAGCGTGTTATAACTTGTTGCCAAGTTTCCACAAAAGAATCATAATATGCATTAAGTTGTGAATAAACATAGTAATTAATAACTTCTTCTTCTAAGTTATTAATTGTTGCTTTAGAATCATTTGGATAGTCAACTAATGATCCTAAATCGGTATCAATTATATCACTTACAATATTTGTTGTTGTAGAAGTTGCCCATGTAATCAATTTTGAAAAGTTGGCATCAACTAATAAGTTAGTTAAACTTAAAATATCACTTGAACTTAATTTATTATCTCCAACATTAATATATTTTAAAAATTGATTTTGGAAGAATGAATAACGACCACTATATTCTAAAATAACAGTAATTTCACCATCGCTTAAGGTTTCTGCTCCATCTGATTGAATCCATCTAAATTTTTGTGGAATACTCTTGATTACATCAGAAGGAATATCGCTTACTGTCGTTTGTTGAGCCCATGATATTAAATGGATAAATGTTGATAAATCATAATAGTCTACTAAATCGTCATTTTCTCCACGTTCAAAGCGTAATAAACGCGTATTTTCAGCATCATAAGTTAATAAATATGGTTTTAAATTTAAAACTTCCGTAAGAGTAATATCACTTAAGCTTTTACTTCCATCATAAGTAGCAGAAGTAGCTAATTGCTGCATCGCTTGTAACTTTACATTGTAAAGCATGTTTAATTGATTTGTCGTTGTAATGCTTAAATTATCTTTTGTTAAAGCTCCAGGCACATTAAAATGTAAATCTTTAGAAACAGCAATTTCATTATCAATAACAATATTAACTGTTATTGGAACACGTCTAGTTGTTAATTTTAATTTTGTTAAATCAACACAGACTTTTGTTAAACCATCTTCTTCAACTAAAGTGATGATATCGCCATAAGTAGCTGTTGAAATAGCATAAGAAAGTTTAATTCCCATATAGCTATCAACCATCAAGAAATCTCCATTTTCATTTAAAATTCCAACTTGATCTCTTGTTTGTAAAATATTTGCTAAAACATCAACACTATTTAAATAATTTTGAACATAATCATAAACTAGCGTTTGTAGTTCTGAACTATGGCTTAAACGAATTTCAATATTGATACTTCCCTCTTCAACATTACCGCTATCAAAAGTAGCTTGAATTTGAATAACCGCATATTTTTGGAAAGTAACTTGATTTAAATAAAGTAAATTATTAGCCGTATTAAATGTTAAATAATAATAGGCACTATTTAATTGATATTGAATATCTTCAATTCCTAATGATTCTCCACTAGTATAATTTGTATAATCATTAGCTGTTGGTAATGTTTTACCATTTGATTCATATAATCCTTCTATTACAATTGGGCTAATTTTCGAGATAAGATATTGTAATCGCATCTTATCATCTTGTTTCATGACTGTTAAATTAAAATCGTATGTTAAAACTTGATTATTAATTTTAATCGTTGCTCGTAGAGAAACCGACCCTTGTCCAGTTTGTGATGTCTTACCATCACTAGTTAAAATGTCACTATTTGAACTGTACCATGAAATAACTGCATTATACTGTTTTAGCGCAGTTGGTAAGAATAAATCGTTTGTTACTTGAACTTGATTACTACTATAATAATATAAATGCTTCAAATCAGTGTTTAAAATAGTATTTAAAATTGTCGTAGCATCTGAATTTGGATAAACTTTAATCGCTTTTTTATAGCTATTTGCTGTTGTTTGAAAACTTAGTTCCACAACTTGAAATGATGTGACCGTACTAACATCCAAAATTCCATTAGTAACAGAACCATTACTTGTAGTAAAACTAAATCCATTAACTCCAAGATATGCTTTGTAAGATTTTAATATATCTATATTATTCTGACTAATTACATAATCTTCTTTAGTTAAGTATGTATTTAAAGTGTCTATTAACGTATTTTCATTATATGATAAAACATTGATAAAAGAAGAAATGTCATAGTCACATTTTAAGAATGCTTGACTAGCATTTATAATAAAAGTTCCTGTTCCACTAATTTGATATAATTTTTCACTATCGATTATAGAAACAATAAAATCTGTTAAATTTTCATTTAAATTGATATTAGCATTTAAAATTAAACTATATCCATTTAGATCAATTGTTGCATTATTAGAAATTGAAAGATCGTTTGAAACTGTAATATCCCCATTTAATATAATCGTTTTATTTAGCTGTTTTGTGGCGTTAATTGCTTGTCTTAATTCTTCATATGTGGAAACAACACTATATGTTTGGGTATTTAAAGTTTTAACATCAGCATTTACATTTAATACCAATGTATTTTCTGTAAATTCATAAGCACCGTTATGCAACTCTAATTTAATTTTAATAGCCTCATTTTTGATACTATTTTTAAAAACATAACTACTTTGTGGTAAAGATGTACTACCGATACCAACAAAATCATTTAAAAGTCCACAATAAACATCATTTTGATACACATAAATCATTTGCATTAATTGTTCGTTTAAAATCGTTGTACTACTTGATAAACTAAAATCTACCTTATAGTTTGTATCATCTTCGTTATTAATTCCAAAAATAAACTCAAAAGAATCTCCAGGTTCGTTGAAAGTAGCTTCTAATGAAGCAGGATTGATAATTGAGGTATTTTTAATCGTAATTGTATTTCCTGAAAAATCATTTCCTTTATAATAAACAAAATGACCAAAAACAATACCTGATAGGGTTAATATCATTAGCCCTAAACTTAAAAATAACATCAATGTTTTACGCTTCATCATCTCAACCCCTTCCAAATATAATAAAAAAAACTGCAACGAAGTGCAGCTGGCTATCCATCCTAGGACCCTATAGTTTTGCGTCACTAAATTGCTTTAGTTTTGCCTTTGGAAATTATTCTTTTTTCTAATAAAATTATATAAAAAAAAGCGTATATTGTCAATTATTTATCATATAAATTATTCTATTTTTTTATCCATTTATAACACTTATTATGTCGTTAAACTAGGCTTTTTTATAAACTATCAGTTTATTATGATGTATTTTACTTTCAATATTTTATAACAGGACTAAATAGGATAAATTAATAAAAATAATTTGTGATTAAATACTTGATAATGATGTATGATCAATTCCAATTAAAGCAATGCTAAACTTAATTTTTTAATTATAAATACCAACATTTACTTCTTTATAAATTATTTTATAAACGTATTATTAAAATTTAAAAAATATAACTAAAAAGATATTCTTTAATAAAAAGAATATAAAAATGTTTTTTTACATACTATAAACAATATCTTAAATAACTTTTAAAATAGTCAATTTACACCTTTAAGGATTATCTATTTCATATGTATTAATTCTATCGAACTATTTAACTACAATGAAAGATAAATATTAAATAATATGTATCAAAAATTATACATTTTTTAATTAAGTGATTTATAATATTTCCTTTTGTCCATATTATAATAGTAAAAGTATATAAATTCAATAGATAATATTTAAAAATTAATAATAAAAAAACTAAAATAATTGAAGTGATTTTCTATTTCTTTTTATATTTTAAGAATGCCTTTTTATTATCCAAAGATACATTCTTTAAAAAAATAAATAGGAGTATAATAAAAGCTAAAATAGCTATATATGGTGTTATAAAATATGATAATAATGCACCTATTAACATTATAAATCCTAGTAAAAACATTAAATTACGCATATCACGTACCAGAAAATCTTTATCATATAATTTTTGTTCATTCTTTGGTAAGGTATTAAATCCTGATATTAAAATCGATGCTTTACCTCGCATAATTGTGAATATTAAAGCAATTATACTAAAAAATACACTAAGTAAAATACATGTTAAAAACCCTATATTCATATTTTATTTCTCCTTTTTTGATATTATCACTTTTATGAATATTATAATACTT